>NZ_JALQEB010000013.1:0-148529 GCF_023630905.1 Caballeronia sp. ATUFL_F1_KS4A
ATCTTCGAAAGGCGCTCGAAATCGATCTTCAGCGCAAACGCCGACGCGCCCGCGACGATCAGCTTCGGCTTGTGTTCCTTGGCGAGCGCTTCGGTCTTGTCGTAGTCGATGTCCTCGGCTTCGTTCAGGCCGTAGCTCACGACGTTGAACCACTTGCCCGACATGTTGACCGGCGAGCCGTGCGTGAGGTGACCGCCTTCGGCAAGGCTCATGCCCATGATCGTGTCGCCCGGCTTGAGCACGGCGAAAAACACGCCCTGATTCGCCTGCGAGCCGGAGTTCGGCTGCACGTTCGCGGCTTCGGCGCCGAAGAGCTGCTTCACGCGGTCGATCGCGAGCTGCTCGACGATGTCCACATATTCGCAACCGCCGTAATAGCGCTTGCCGGGATAGCCTTCGGCGTATTTGTTCGTGAGTTGCGAGCCCTGCGCGGCCATTACGGCCGGGCTCGTGTAGTTTTCCGACGCGATCAGCTCGATGTGATCTTCCTGGCGGCGGTTTTCCTGCTCGATCGCCTTGAGCAATTCGGGATCGACATTGGCGAGGGTACTTTCGGCTCTGTCAAACATACGTTTTCCGTGAGATCAAAACAGGTTGACCGGATCGCGCGTGCGCCACGTTCGAAGCAGACGCAAAAGACGCTGGAAACCGATGGAGTCCAGGCGCGGCGGATAGAGGAAGAATCCGGTTTCGCGGAACGGACAGCCACCAGCAACGCAGCGACGGCGTGCGGATCTCAGCTGCCCAGGCGAACGGCAAAACGACGCTCCGCGCTTCCTGGTGGGTCGCTCCACCTTGAATCCGAAGATTCTATCGCCAGTCACGCGGGGTTTGAGCGTTGTAGTGTAATGGCCGGCCATGCTTTAGGCAACCGGCTTACAGGGCAATCGGACGGGCGCGCAGCCACGCTTAAAGCACGATCGTTCGCGCCCACGGTTGCTTGCCGCGCCGCATCAATGGAAGTACGCTTTGCGCCGTTGCCGGACGCGTCGCCCTGCGCGCGTCGGCTTTGCCCGTCTCAGTCCATTCGGAGTCCGCTCATGATCGTTTTTGTCACCGGCGCGTCGGCCGGATTCGGCGCCGCCATCGCCCGCACGTTCGTCAAAGGCGGCCATCGTGTGATCGCCGCCGCGCGTCGCAAGGAGCGCCTGGTCGCGCTGTCGAACGAACTCGGCGACGCGCTTCTGCCAGTCGAACTCGACGTACGGGACGAAAACGCCGTCCGCGACGCCGTCGCGGCCCTGCCCGACGCGTTCGCGCAGATCGACGTGCTGGTGAACAACGCCGGACTCGCGCTCGGCCTCGAACCCGCGCAACGCGCGAATCTCGACGACTGGAAGAACATGATCGACACGAACTGCACGGGTCTCGTGACGGTCACGCACGCGATCTTGCCGGGCATGATCGAGCGCAATCGCGGACATGTGTTCAACATGGGATCGGTGGCGGGCACGTATCCGTACGCCGGAGGCAACGTGTACGGCGCGACGAAGGCGTTCGTGCGGCAGTTCAGCCTGAACCTGCGCGCGGACGTCGCCGGCACCGCCCTTCGCGTGACGGACATCGAGCCGGGGCTCGTCGGCGGCACCGAGTTTTCGAACGTGCGCTTCAAGGGCGACGACAGCAAAGCCGCGACTGTATATAAGGATGTGCAGGCGCTCACGCCCGAGGACATCGCCGACGCGATCTACTGGATCGCCACGCGCCCGGCACACGTGAACATCAACGCGATCGAGATGATGCCGGTCGCCCAGACGTTCGCACCGTTGCAAATTCACCGCGGCTGATTCCGATATCTGCCTAAGGATTTGGCGGGGGTGCTTCCGGTTCCGGTAAAATGCCGCCGATGAATATTTGTCAAAATGCGAGCCAGATCGTGTTTATGAGCCTCTGCGCGAGCGGAGCGGCGCAAAGGTGAGTGATCCGTTGACTTTCGAGTGGCCGATTCGGGTGTATTACGAGGACACCGACGCCGGCGGCATCGTCTTCTACGCGAACTACCTGAAGTTCTTCGAACGGGCGCGCACCGAATGGCTGCGCGCGTGCGGAATCGATCAGCAGCGTCTCGCCGATTCGAGCGACATCCTGTTCGTCGTGAGACGCACGGCCGTCGAATATTCGTCGCCGGCGCGCCTGGATGACGTCATTCGCGTTGTAAGTCGCATCGAGCGCCTCGGCCGTGCATCGGTGGATTTTCATCAGGAAGCGTGGCGCGACGGCATGCTGCTCGCGAGCGGCGACATTCGCGTTGCCTCGGTGGATCGCGCGTCGATTCGTCCGGCCGCCATTCCGGATGCGGTGATCGAAGGATTGAAGCGCGGCCCGCACGCGACGCTCGCCGCGGCATCGCGCGGCGCAGATCAAGACCGAGCCTGAACGATGAACTCATCGCACACCGAAGCGAAACCGGGCATCGGGAACAGAGGAAGCATTAACGAGCATGAGCCGGCCACGGCACGGCTTTCGTTTGATTCACATCCATTTCACGAAAGCATGACGCTTTGACCGGACGCCCCTTTCGGGACGTAACAGCAGACCTTTATGAACAATACACAAGACCTGTCGATCATTTCCCTCGTCGTTCACGCGAGCCTGCTCGCGCAGGCCGTGATGGCGCTGCTGTTGCTGCTGTCGCTCCTGTCGTGGACCTTCATTTTCCGCAAGTGGTTTGCCATTCGCCGCGCGCGCGCGCAGACCGAGCGCTTCGAGCGCGATTTCTGGTCGGGCGGCGACCTGCAGGCGCTGTATCAAAGCGCGGCGAACAACCGTCACACGATCGGCGCGCTCGAGCGTATCTTCGAATCCGGCATGCGTGAATTCCTGAAGGGCAAGGAGCGCCGGATCACCGATCCGGGCGCGATTCTCGACGGTTCCCGCCGCGCGATGCGCGCCGCGTTCCAGCGCGAAATGGACGTGCTCGAAGCGAACCTCGCGTTCCTCGCGTCGGTCGGTTCCGTGAGTCCTTATATCGGTCTCTTCGGCACGGTGTGGGGGATCATGAATTCGTTCCGCGGTCTCGCCAATGTGCAGCAGGCGACGCTCGCGAACGTGGCGCCCGGCATCGCCGAAGCGCTCGTCGCGACGGCGATCGGCCTCTTCGCCGCGATTCCCGCAGTGGTCGCGTACAACCGCTACGCGCACGACATCGACCGTCTGGCGATCCGCTTCGAGACCTTCATCGAAGAGTTCTCGAACATCCTGCAGCGTCAGGCGCACTAACAGAAGGAGTCCGCGATGGCAGGCCCCATTCGTTCCAGCATGCGCGGCGGCTCGCGCCGCGCGATGGCCGACATCAACGTCGTGCCATACATCGACGTGATGCTCGTGCTGCTCGTCATCTTCATGGTGACGGCGCCGCTCGTTTCGCCCTCGATCATCAATCTGCCGACCGTCGGCAATGCGCAGCCGCAGGAGCAGCAGCCGCCGCTCGTCATCAACATCAAGGCGGACGGCAGCATGAACGTGCGCTACAAGGAAGAAGGCGGCGCGACGCAAGAGCAGAAGATGACGATGAACGATCTCAACAGCTTCGTGCTCAACCGTCAGGAATCGCATCCGGATCAGCCCGTCGTGATCGCGGCGGACAAAACCGTGAAGTACGAAGTCGTGATGAACGTGATGTCCGATATGAAGGCGCGCGGCGTGAAGCGCGTCGGATTGCTCGTCAAATCGCAATGACCCTTTCGCACAGGCCGACACGCGCATCGTCCGCGCGACCGAATCGCCCGCCGCGTGAACGCGGCACGGGTAAGGCGTTCGCGCTCGCGGCGTTGATGCATCTGCTGCTCGGCTGGTTCCTGTATCACGGCATCAACTGGCAGAACAACACGCCGGCGGGCGCGGAAGCGGAAATCTGGACCGAGATTCCGGACACGCCCGCGCCGACGCCGCGCCCTGCCCCGCCGCCGCCCGCGCCGGTGAAGGTGCAGCCCGCGCCGCCGCCGGCGAAGGACGAAGACGCGGACATCGCGTTGCAGGAGAAGAAGCGCAAGCAGCAGGAAGCCGCCGCGCGCGAAGCGCAACTCGCCGAGCAGCGCCGTCAGCAGGAAGAGGCGAAGCAGGAAGCGGAAGCGAAGCGTCAGCAGCAGCTTGCCGCGCAAGCCGCCCAGCAGAAGGCGATGCAGGACAAGCAGAAGCAGATCGAGCAGCAGCGTCAGGCCGACCTGCAGAAGCAGCAACAGAAGGCGCAGCAGGACAAGCAGCGTCAGCAGCAGCAAGCCGAAGCGCAGAAGCAGGAACAGCTCAAGGAGCAGAAGGAGAAGGAGAAGGAACAGCAGGAAGCCAAGGCGAAGGCCGACGCGCAAGCCAAGGCCAAGGCTGAGTCCGACGCGAAAGCGAAGGCCGCGGCGCAAGCGAAAGCCAAGGCCGACGCGGAAGCGAAAGCCAAGCTCGATGCCGAGCGCAAGGCGCGTCTCTCGCAACTGCAAGGGCAGTTGGGCGGCGGCACGGCGGGCAGCGGCGAAGGCCTGGCCAAGAGCGGCACCGGCAAGGGCGCGGGCGGCAATGCGACCTCGCCTGGCTACGCCGAGAAGGTGCAGCGTCGCGTGCGGCCGAACATCGTGTGGGCCGGCGAAACGGCCGGGCTCGAGACGGTCGTGTCGGTGCGCTGCTCGCCGTCGGGCACGCTGCTGTCGGCGAATATCACGCGCTCGAGCGGCAACGAGCAGTGGGATCAGGCGGCACTGCGCGCGGTACAGCGCTCGGATCCGATGCCGGTGGATATCGACGGCAAGGCGCCTTCGAGCTTCACGATCACGCTGCGTCCGGCGGGCGGTTAACGCGCTAGTCAGCAGTGAAGCGCGCTTGAAAGCTCGCATTAAGCAGCGGGAACGAAATGTGCGACCGCGGGTCTGTTCTGCAGTCCGCGGACACTTGAAAACGCTTTTATCTGGAACCTATACAGCATGAGTTTGATGACGAAGCTTGGCCTGAAAACGCTGGTCGCGTCCTGCCTGATCGCAGCCGGCACCGCTGCACACGCCCAGTTGAACGTACTCGTGACCGGCGTCGGTTCGACCCAGTTTCCGATCGCGACGGCCAATTTCGCCAATGAAGCGAGTTCGCCGCAGCAAGTCAGCGCGATCATTCGCCAGGATCTGCAGCGCAGCGGCAAGTTCACGAATATCGACGCCGGCAGCGCGCCGGTCGCGGAATCCGATACGGTCGATCTCGGCGCGTGGAAGGCAAAAGGCGCGGACGCGTTCGTGTCGGGTAGCGTGAACAAGCTGCCGAACGGCCAATACGAAGTGCGCTTCCGGCTCTACGACACCGTCAAGCAGCAGAACCTGGGCGGCCTGTCGCTCGTCAGCGCCGAAAGCGGCCTGCGCATGAGCGCGCACAAGATCGCCGACTACATCTACGCGAAGCTGCTCGGCGGCCGCGGCGTGTTCGCAACGCGTCTGTCCTACGTCATTCAGACGGGCGGCCGTTATCAATTGCAAATTTCCGATTCGGACGGTCAGGACGCGAAGATCGCCCTCTCCAGCCCGGAACCGATCATTTCGCCGGCGTGGTCGCCGGACGGCACGAAGGTCGCATACGTGTCGTTCGAGAAAAAGAAGCCGGTGGTGTACATCCACGACCTGCCGACGGGACGTCGCGTAGTCGTGTCGAATCAGAAGGGCAACAACAGTGCCCCGTCGTGGTCGCCTGATGGCCGCAAGCTCGCGGTCGCGCTCTCGCGCACGGGCAACACGCAGATTTTCGAAGTCAACGCAGACGGCTCCGGCCTGCGCCGTCTGACACAAGGCAGTTCCATCGACACCGAGCCGTTCTACTCTCCTGATGGCAACTGGATTTATTTCACGAGCGATCGCGGCGGCCAACCGCAGATCTACAAGATGCCGGCGGCGGGTGAAAGCGCCGGCGCGGCCCAGCGGGTCACGTTTGCGGGTGCGTACAACACCAGCCCGCGCGTGAGTCCGGACGGCAAGCAACTCGCGTACATTTCGCGCACTGGCGGCGGCTTCAAGCTGTATCTGCAGGACCTCGCGTCCGGCACGGCGACGGGGCTGACCGACACGACGCATGACGAATCGCCGAGCTTCGCGGCGAATGGTCAGTACATCCTCTACGCCACCCAAGTGAACGGACGTGGCGTGTTGGCAGCCGTTTCGACCGACGGTCGCACGCGGCAAGTCTTGTCAGTTCAGGGCGGTGTGGTGCGCGAGCCGTCCTGGGGTCCGTTCATGCAATAAGTCCAGCAATAACGTTTCACATACAACGTTCAGCTACAACACAAGGAGAGGTACCATGATGTCGAAACTTCGTATCGGCCTGGCAGTTGCGATGGTCGGCGCATTGGCGGCGTGTCACTCGGGCGTGAAGCTCGACGAAGGCCAGAACAAGGGTGCAGTCGGCACGCAGCCGAACCCGACGGACGTGAAGCAGGTCAACATCGACCCACTGAACGATCCGAACAGCCCGCTCGCCAAGCGCAGCATCTATTTCGACTTCGACAGCTATGCCGTGAAGGACGACTATCAGCCGCTGCTGCAACAACACTCGTCGTACCTGAAGAGCCATCCGGAGCGTCACGTCCTGATTCAAGGCAACACCGACGAACGCGGCACGAGCGAGTACAACCTCGCGCTCGGCCAGAAGCGTGCGGAAGCCGTGCGTCGTGCAATGTCGCTGATGGGCGTCGCCGATTCGCAGATGGAAGCCGTGTCGCTCGGCAAGGAAAAGCCGACTGCAACGGGTCACGACGAATCGTCGTGGGCACAGAACCGCCGTGCGGACCTCGTGTACCAGCAGTAATTTACTTAACGTAACCAGTCACGGGTGAGTCGCCCTATGTTGTATCGCTTTCCCTTGCTGCGCGCGGCCGCAGCCGCGTGTGTAGTCGGTTCGACGATGCTGAGTGCGCCCGCGCACGCCGGCGTCTTCGACGACAACGAAGCGCGTAAAGCCGTGCTCGATCTGCGCACGAAGACTGACAGCCTGTCCAGTCAGTTGCAGGCCGCGCAGCGCACGATCCTCGATCAGCAGAATCGTATCGACCAGCTCAATCAGCAGGTCGCGACGGTTCGTGGCCAGAATGAGGATCTGGCCAACCAGGTCGCCACGCTGCAGAAGCAGCAGAAGGACTATTACGCCGATCTCGATTCGCGCTTGAAGAAATTCGAGCCGCAGCAAGAGACGATCGATGGCGTGACGGGTTCGGTGCAGCCGGGCGAGACGGAAGCGTTCAACGCAGCGTCGACTCAGTTTCGTAACGGTGACTACAAGAATGCCGCGGCGTCGTTCAAGGCGTTCGTGGCGAAGTACCCGCAGAGCCCGTATCAGCCGACGGCGCGGTATTGGCTCGGCAATGCGCTCTATGCGCAGCGCGACTACAAGGGATCGACTGCGATCTGGCAGGACCTGGTGAAGAGTTATCCGACGCATCCGCGAGCGCCCGAGGCGTTGCTCGCAATCGCGAACAACCAGATCGAGCAAGGTCAGAAAGCGGCTGCGAAGCAGACGCTTCAGCAGATCATCTCGCAGTACGCCGGCACGGAAGTCGCGCAGACCGCGCAGAGCAAGATGTCGCAAGTGAAGTAAGCGAAGCCGAAGTTCGGAGTTTCGCGCCTCTCGAGGAGAATGCCCGCGGGCAATGGAGCCGCGGGCGTTTTTCTTTCGATGATTTGATGATTCTTCAACCGAGCGGGTTGACAGATTCGCGAATCGAAGTTTATAATTTTGCCTCTTTCGGGTCGTTAGCTCAGCTGGTAGAGCAGCGGACTTTTAATCCGTTGGTCACAGGTTCGAATCCCGTACGGCCTACCAAGTATCAGGTAAAAAGCCCAGTCATTGCGACTGGGCTTTTTGCTTTGGCCGTTCGGTCCTTCGCATCACTGTTCCAGCAGCCTTAGCCGCGGCGTGAGCTCGAGCGCGGCGACGGCCTCGAACATATCGTTCGCTTCACTCAACGCACGGTCCGCTTCGGCCTTGCGCTTCTTGTAGCTCGAATGTCTGTTGAACCCGGCGCCCAGCAGCATCACGCCGACCAACGCACTCGGCCAGACGAAGTACGCCGCGAGCAGGCACAACACGCCCCAGAACGTGTAGGGCCAGAGCTTCGGCTCGGCGGGTATCGAATTGCGCGCCATCTCGATTCGCGCGAGCGCCCGTTCCAGTCCTTCGACGCAACCGCCGCGCTCCCGCAACCGCCCTTCGATTTCATACACCGCGCGCATCGTCTTCTCCTTCGACGGAAGCGACAAGGAACCGATGTCCGTCAGCAAGCTGATCGATTCGTTGACTTGCGCGAAGGATGGCGCCAACGACGCGAAGGTCTGTTCATGCTCGGGAAGCGCCATCGCTTTGCGGACGTCCGAACGCCCCACGCAGACCCCGTGCGAAAAGAAATATTGCTGGATCGCGCGCGATGTCCGGTTCTTGAGACCCGCGAGAAATTCCTCGTTGGCCTGTTCCCTTCTACTCATTGTTTTCGCTCCTCGACATGCTGGGGCCTCATCCCCCGGCGCCGCTATTCTTTCCGCTTATGTCGAAGACCGTCACCCGAAAAATCCGAAAGCCTGATGGCCGCCCCGTCCGATCAAGACACGATTTGTCTCGATAGTTTCTATAATCAGGAGCAACCTTTCCTCGCCTGCGCATCATGACCTCCAGCCTCGACGAAGCCATCCTCCGCGTGCTCCCTACCGAGCGCGACGCGACCGCGTGGCTATCGACGCCCGAAGTCCGCAGACGTCTCGAAGAGCGCGGTCATCGCGTCGGCTATACGAAGAAGGTGCAGCGTCATCTGACGGCGCTCGAAGCCGATGCGCGCGTCGTATCCATGCTCAACGGCCGCGAGCTGCTCTGGCAGCGCAAGCCGTGGCTGCACGGCTTGCAGGAAGGCATGAGCGGTTTGATGAGCGCATCGGAGGCGGTGGCGTTTCACATCCTCCAGCGCTTTGCGGGCAACAAGCTGCCGAATGCCGTCACGCGCGACATCGATCCGCTGTTCAAGGCCGCCGAATCGCGGCTGTCGCAGGAAACGGCGGACAGCCGCATCTATCGCGCGTGGGCGGACAAGATCGATTCCGTCGATGGCGCTTTCACGCTGATTCGGCCGAAGCTGCGTCCGGAAATCTTTCAGACGGTCGCGACCGCTACGTTCTTCGAGCGCGAACTGCTCGTGCAGTATCGCGCGGCATATCGGGGCGAACGCAGCGACGAACCGCGCACGAAAAAGCTGTGGCCGCTCGCGCTGGTCGAATCCGCGGGCGTGATGTATATGGTCGCGCAAGATCCGAGTCGCGCGCCGCGTCCGGAGAAAGGCGAAACGGAATGGACGCGCGCGCTGTATCGGCTGGACCGGATTCGCTCGGTTTCCGAGTCGGGCGAATCTTTCACGTATCCGGACGATTTCAAGCTGCGCAAATACATCGAAACGCAGCAGGTCTTCGACTTTCTGCCCGAGCCGCCGGTGCTGCTCGAACTTGCGTTCGAAGGCAACGCGGGCAATCAGTTGCGCGAATCGCCGATGTCGAAGGATCAGAAAATCGACACGTTGCCCGACGGCCGCATGAAAGTCACCGGCACCGTCACGCCAAGTCTCAAGCTGCGCTGGTGGCTGCGCGCGCTCGGCGCGGGGGTCGAGATTCTCGCGCCGCAAGCGTTGCGTGACGAGTTCGCCGAGGATTTCGTCAAGCTGGCGAAGCGCTATCGGACGAGCTGACGCATCAGCCCATATAACGCACGTTCACCTGCGGCCCGAACACCTCGCGCACGATATCGACGAGATGATCGTGGTGGCTCAGAAAGATCACCTGCGTGCGTTTCGCGATCTGCGCGAGCACGCGCAAGCCGGCGCGCGCGCGGCCATCGTCGAAGTTGATGAAGAGATCGTCGGCGACGAACGGCAACGCCGACGCCTTCTCGCCATGCTCTTCCAGCGCCGCGAGCCGCAGCGCGAGATACAGCTGATCGCGCGTGCCCTCGCTCATGCCGGCGATATCCACATGCTCGCCGCTCGCGCGAATCGCGGACAGCGCCATCGGCTGACGATCGTAATCGACGACGAGCCGCGAGAACGTGTCGAGCGTGAGCGCCGAAAAAATCGTGCTTGCGCGCGACAGCATCGGTCCCTGACGGCGCTCGCGATAACGGTCGATCGCCCACTTGAGCAGCGTCGACGCCGTTTCGACCTTGACGAAGCGCTCGGCGGCATCGGACATCGTGGCGAGCGCTTCCTGGCGTTTCGCTTCGGCGCGCGCGGCGTTCGCTTCGCCTGAAATGGCATTGAATTCGCGGCGCGCGGCGTCGAGTGCCGTCGCCGTTTCGCTCGCGATTCTCACCGATTCCGACAGCGCCGCGCCGATGCGCGAGAGCTCCGCCTGCACGTTCGACATGTCCGCGCCCTCCACTTCCGCGATGAGTTCGTCGAGCGTCAGGCCATCGCCGCCCTTGATGAGCGCGGCGCGCGCGTCGTCGACGGCGGCGGCCAGTTCGCGCTTCTTCTGCGATTGCGCGATGCGTGCCTGAAGCACGTCCGGCGTATCGACACCCGCCAGATCGTAGAGCGGACGCAGCGTCGCCTTCGCTTCCTCGACATCGGCGTGAGCGTGACGCACGTGCTCGCCCGCCGACGCGTGCTCCTTCTTCAAACGCTCACGCTCGCCATGCGCGGCGCAAGCGAGATCGAGACGCGCCGACAACGCCGTCGCAGTCGCGTTCGCGCCGAGCGCCGCGAGCGATTCGTCGAGTTCGCGCGCAAGGTGCGATGCCTCGGCGTCGAGCGCTGTTAGCGCCGCGCGCATCGCGTCGATCTGGCCGTTGCGTACGGTTTCGATGTGCGTCAGTTGCGCGCCGATCTTCTTCACCATGTCGATGGCCGCTTCCGCCGCCGCCTGCGAATCCGCTGCGTTCGCGAGTCCCGCTTTCGCGATCGCCGCCGACCACTCGCATTGCCAGCGTTCGAACGCTTCGCGCGCCGCCTTCGCCGCGCCTTGCCGCGCGATGCGCTCGGCTTGCGCTTCGTCGAGTTGCGCGGATACGTTGCGACGGGTGACCGCGGCTTCGTCGATGGCCGCGATCTTCGCCTCGGCCAGATCGCAGAGCGCGTCGAGATCGGCGCGTGCGTCCGCGTCGTCCAGATGCCGCGCGAGTTCGTCGCGGCGCGCGCGGGAATCGGCGGCTTCGCGCGCGAGTTCTTCGGCGCGCGCATCGAGCGTCTGCGACGCGGCCAGCGCCTTGTCACGCGATGCGATCCACGACGGCGCATCGTCGAGCGACATGTCCGCGATCTGCGACTGCGCGGCGAGCGCGCGCCACGATTCGTCGAACGATGTCAGCGCCGATTCTGCTTCGCGCACGCTTTGCTCGCGTCGCGCGAGCGTCGATTCTTCGTTCGCGACGCGCCGCTTCAAGGCCGCGAGTTGCGTCGCGTGATTCACGGAACCCAACTGACGATCGGCGAGACCATCCGCCGCGTGCATCGCCGTTTCGAAACCGGAAGCGCCTCGATCGAGCGCGACGTCGCCGGACCGGATCGCGCGCCACGCTGCATCGCGCGACGTACGCGCGTCCCGAACCTGATCGCCCGTCACGACATCGTGCGTCTCGACCAGACTGTCGAGTTCCGATCGCACGGCGTGCAGCGCGTCCTGCGCTTCCTTCGCGCGATCGGCCGCGAGCGTCAGCCGCGACGACAGATCCTGCCGCTGCGCGCGCAATGCGGCGATGCGCTCCGCCGCCGGCAGCGTCATCGACTTGAGTTCGCCGATCGGACGCGACCATCGCCCGAGCGACGCCATGCCCGCTTCGAGCAACTGTTGCGCGTCGCGCTTCGCAGCTTCGAGGCGCTGCTGCGTCGCGCTCGCATCGCGATACTTCTGCGCGGCACGCAATGCAGCGCGCAGACCCGGCGACACATCGCCGTTCGCGATCGCCGCGAGCTTCGTTTGCAGCATGACGATCTGCGCGGCGCATGCGTCGGCGGCTTGCTCCGCATTGCGCGCGGCGAGTTCGAGTTCGCCGCGTTCGAGCATCAGGCTCGTGACGGTCTGAAGCGCGAGCGCGCCGGGCATCGCGCCGCGCACGCCCGCTTCGTCGAGCGGCCAGCCGAGCTGCGCGCCGTCCTGCGCAATCTGGCGCAGCCGCAGCGCGACTTCCTGTTCGAGCCGCGCGATTTCGTTCGCGTGATCGGCACAGCGCTGTCGCGTGGCGTCGAGCGCACGAATGCGCGCTTGCGCGGCGAGGACCGCGTCGTCGATCACGATCGCGTCGAGATCGGCTTGCAACTGCGCGGCGGCTCTTGTGTGGACGTCGAGCGCGCTTTGCGCCGCCGCGAGCCGCTTCAGCGCGTTTTGCAGCGTCGCCTCGGCGTTCGCGGGCAGATCGACGGCATCGCCCAGTTCGCGCAATTGCGCGGCCTTCTCACGCCACACGTTCAAGTACGGCGCCACGCGCCTCACGCGCTCCAGCTTGGCGCGCTGCGTTTCGAGCTCCGTGCGGCGCGCGTCTTCATCGCGACGCTTCTCCTCCGCCTCTTCCACGGCGCCGTGCGCGCGACGCCACTGCGCCGTTCTCACGCTCGCCGTCTTCAGCTCGGCGGTGGCTTCGTCGTATTGCTTCAGGCCGATGTAATACGCGCGATCGCCCGACTTGCGCTTCGCCCACAGTCGATCGGCCTCGTCAGCGAGACGTTGGCGCACGTCGCCGAGACTCGCGATGCCCGCCGCCGATTGAAACAGCACCTGCCCGACATCGCTCGATGCATCGAGAATGGCTTCGCCGCCGCGCCGCAGCGCCTCGTGATTCAGGCAGTACATCTGCTCGAAGAAGCCTTTATCGGATGCGCCCAGAAACGTCGCCAGCGCGTCGGCGGGCAGCGCATCGCCGTTCGGCGTGCAGAGCGACGACTTGCGGCTCTTCGTACGATGGAACGCGAACGCGTCGCCGCCCGTTTCGATCGACGCCCCGAGCCGCAGATCGCTTTGCGGATGCACGAACGCAAGCGGCGAGCTATGCGGCATGCCGAAGAGCAGCTCGGAAATCGCGTTCTTGATGGTGGATTTGCCCGCCTCGTTCGGACCGACGACAAAGTGAAAATCGTGTTCCGCCGCCGGAAACTCCACCGTGTGATCGGTGAATTTGCCGTAGCGGATGAGTTCGAGCTTGCCGATACGCATGCCTTACTCCGCGTCCGATAATTGCGCGATCAGCCCCGAGCGCACTTCGGCGACGAGCTTAGCGATTTCGCCATTGCGCACGCGCTCGAGCTCCGGCACGGACTTCTGCAACTCGCTCGGCGCCTGCGACGCCAGTGCGATCAGCCTTTCCTTCAACATGCTCAGAAACTCCGGGTCGGATTCCGCTTCGATGAGAAGACCGTGAAGATCGGCGAGCGCATCGGTGCGGCCGGTGGCGGGCTCGCTGTGCGCGAGCGGCTCGGTCGCGATCCTCACTTTTTCGAGCCAGAGCCGGTCGTGGCTGATCGCGGCGATCTGCGCGAGGACTTCCGCGCGCAGTTGCGCTTCCAGCCCGAAGAGTTCGCCGTGCGCCGCGGTCGCGCCGGCGATCGTCACGCGCACGGCGTGCGGCACGGGCGCCGCGGACGATTCGACGAGCGCTTCGAGCGCACGTCCGACCGCGAGCGCGACTTCATCGAGCGTACCCGCCTGCGATGCGTCGACCGTCACGGCTTCCCAACGCAGCACGTCGATGAAAAGCCGCTCGACGCTCACCTCTTCCGCGTCCGAAACATTGACGATGACCGCGCCGCGCCGTCCCGTCTCGCGGATATTGCGTCCTTGCAGATTGCCCGGAAACACGATGGTCGACGCGTCCTGCCAGATCGCGTAATCGTGCACATGGCCGAGCGCCCAGTAGTGATATTCCTTCGCGTGCAGTTCGGCGACGGAGCACGGCGCGTAGCTCGCGTGCATCGATCCGCCTTCGAGCGCGGTATGCAGCACGCCGATATTGAAATATCCCGCGACCGGCGCCGGATACGCGGTGACGAGATTCGTCGTGACCGCTTTTTCCTTGAAGCTGTGGCCGTGAAGCGCGACCTTCAGATCCTCGATGAGAAAGGTCTGCGGCTTTCGCGTCGAGAACGTGTGGACGTTGTCGGGCAACTGAAGCTGGCTCGTCATTTCGCTTTCGGCGTCGTGATTGCCGAAGAGCACGTACACCGGAATGCCCGCGCGACGCAGCCGCCCCATTTCACGGCAAAAGAAGATGCCCGTGTTGTGATCGCGCCAGGTGCCGTCGTAGAGATCGCCGGCGATCACCATGAAGTCGACTTGCTCGTCGACCGCCACCGACACGAGCTTCGAGAAGGCCTCGCGCGTGGCGTTGCGCAGCATGTCCGCGGGCGCGTCCGCGTAGGCGGAGAGGCCGTGCAACGGGCTGTCGAGATGGATGTCCGCCGCGTGTATGAAGCGCATGGCGCTCGCTCCTTTCAATGGGACCGACGATCATAGCAGCCGGTCAAGACACATCGTGTCCCGATCGACGATGCGTCTTCGGGACGCGATATGTCCCGCCCCGCTCGCAGAATCACTCGTCCGGATTCAACGCGAACAAGGACCAGACGATGAACGCAACACTCGAACGAGACGCCACGATCACGAGCCCTTACACGCCGGGAAACGTCGATGCCGCAATCGGGCATCTGGAACGCGTGCTGTCGGCGGAAGGCGCGAATTCGCTGTTCGGCCAGACTTATTGGCGCACTCGCGTGCAGCAGGTGAGCGCGACGCGTGGCCTGCTTCACGAGCAGCGCGTGCGGCTGGAACGGCTGATGAAACTGCTGTCGGATGCGGGCCGCGTTCAGCCCTTCGAGCGCTGAACGGCTCGTGCCAGCGCGACGAATTCCGCGACCGGCACTTCCTCGGCGCGGCGCGTGAGATCGAAGCCGAGCGCGTCGAAATCGATCGCGTCGCGGTACGCGCTCAGGTTGTTGCGCAATACCTTGCGGCGCTGCGCGAACGCGGCTTTGACGACGTCGCTCAGCACGGTTTCGTCGACTTCGGGCAACTCGTGCGGCGCGAGCGGAATCATCCGCACGATCGCGGAATTCACCTTCGGCGGCGGATTGAACGATTCGGGCGGCACGTCGATCAGCTTGTCCATCACGTAGCGGTATTGCAGCATCACCGAAAGACGCCCGTAGTCCTTGCTCGCGGGCTCGGCGATCATGCGTTCGACCACCTCGTCCTGCAGCATGAAATGCTGGTCGATGACCTTGTGCGCGAACGTCGTCAAATGGAACAGCAGCGGACTCGAAATGTTGTACGGCAGATTGCCGACGATGCGCAGCGTCGGCTTCTCACTTTCGAGCGCGAGCGAAGCGAAATCGAAGTCGAGCGCATCGGCGGAATGCACGACGAGCCTGTCGCCGAAACGCTTTTCCAGACGGCCGATCAGATCGCGATCCAGTTCGACGGCGTGCAGCGGCGACTCGGGCGTGGCAAGCCGCTCGATCAGAGGCTCGGTGAGCGCCGCGAGGCCCGGCCCGATTTCGACCATGCGCTCGCCGCGCTTCGGCGCGATCACATCGACGATGGAATCGATCACGCCCTGATCGACGAGAAAGTTTTGCCCGAAGCGCTTGCGCGCGAAATGGCCTTGGTGTTTGGTCGACATACTGATTCGAATTGAATGCGCGCGAGTTCAGGCGCTGCGCTTGTGGCGCGCCATCGTAACGGCGGCATCGATGGCGGCGATCATGCTGCCCGGATCGGCGCGGCCCGTGCCGGCGAGATCGAGCGCGGTGCCGTGATCCACCGACGTGCGGATGATCGGCAAGCCGAGCGTCACGTTGATGCCTTCGCCGAAGGTCGCGTACTTCAGCACCGGCAAGCCCTGGTCGTGGAACATCGCGAGCACGCAATCGGCGTCTTTCAGATAGCGCGGCTGGAACAGCGTATCGGCGGGATACGGACCGGGCGCATCGATGCCGAGTGCACGGGCGCGTTCGAGCGCAGGCGTGATGACGTCGATTTCCTCGCGGCCCAGATAGCCGTTTTCGCCCGCGTGCGGATTGAGCCCGGTGACGAGAATGCGCGGCGCGGGCAAGCCGAAATGCGCGCGCAGATCGTGATCGATGATGGTGAGCGTTTCGACGAGACCGTCGATGCTGAGCGCCGCCGACACGTCCTTCAGCGGCAGATGCGTGGTCGCGAGCGCGACGCGCAACGGACGTTCGCTGGAACCCGCGAGCATCATCACGACGCGCGGCGTATGCGTGCGCTCGGCGAGGTATTCGGTGTGGCCCGTGAAGGGCACGCCGGCATCGTTGATGGTGCTCTTTTGCAGCGGCGCGGTGACGATGCCGTCGAACCGGCCGGAGACCGCGCCGTCGATGGCGGCATCGAGCAGACCGAGCACGTAGCGCCCGTTCGCCGCATTCAGTTTGCCCGCTTCGGCGGGAACGGCGAGCGCGTGATGTTCGATGTCGACCGAGTCGGGCCATGCGCCGCCCGCGCGGGACGTGAGCAGATCGCGATCGCCGAGCACCGTGAAGCGCGCCGATGGCCAGCGCTCGCGCGCCTCGCGTAGCGCCGCCGCCGTCAGTTCCGGGCCGACGCCGGCCGGCTCGCCGGTCGTAATGGCGATGGCGAGCGGTCGGGCATCGGCATTCATGCTGTTACTGCGCTTGGGCAGCGACGCCCTTGTACTGCACGTACGCGGTGTCGCGCAGTTCGCGCAGCCAGTCGGAATACGCCTGCTCGGCCTTGCGCTGGCCGATCGCCTGACGCGCGATGTCGAGTTGCTGCGACGCCGATCCTTCCGCATCCCGGCGAGCGAGCACCTGAATCAGGTGATAGCCGTACTCGCTGCGCACCGGATCGCTGACCGCGCCGTCCTGCAGGTTGTTCATCGCGCGCTCGAATTCCGGCACGGTCTCGCCCGGGCTGATCCAGCCAAGATCGCCGCCTTGCGACGCCGAACCGTCCTGCGAATACGTGCGCGCGAAGTTGGCGAAATCGCCGCCGTTCGCGACCTGCTGCTTGATATCGAGCAGCCGCTGGCGCGCGGCCTGTTCCGACATACCGTCCGACACGCGCAGCAGGATGTGGCGCACGTGCGTCTGCACGAGTTTCGGCGCATCGCCGGCGGTGCCCTGGCTCGCGCGGCGATCCACCAGCTTGATGATTTCGAAACCGCCGTCGGTGCGCAGCAGCGTCGGCACGACCTGGCCCGGACGCAGCGTCGACACTGCAGTCACGATGCCCGCCGGCAGCGAGCCGGGCGCGCGAAAACCGAGATCGCCGCCCTTGCCGGCGTCCGTGTCCTGCGAATTCTGTTTTGCAAGCTTGGCGAAATCGTCGCCGGCTTGCGCCTGCTTGAGCACCGCTTCGGCCTGCGCCTGAACCTTCGCGACTTCGCTTTCCGGCGCGTCCGACGGCAGCTTGAACATGATGTGCTGCAAACGCAGATCGCTCGCGTTGCGCGCGCCCGGACCGCGCTGGCTGGCGATGTAGTTCGCCACTTCGCCGTCGGACACGGTGATCTTGCTATCCACTTCCTTTTCGCGCAGCTTCGAGAGCGTGAGCTCCGTGCGCGCGTCGCGCATGAATGTGGACCAAGGCACGCCCTGCGCCTCGATGCGCGAGCGGTAGACGTCGAGCGTCATCTGGTTTTGCTGCGCGAGACGCGCGAGCGTGCGGTTCACGGTGGCGTCGTCGATGACAATGCCGTCTTCCTTCGCCTTCTGAAGCTGAATGCGCTCGATCACCATCTGATCGAGCACTTGCCGCTGCATCTGATCCGCAGGCGGCACCGGCGCGTTTTGCTGCTGGAGACGCTTGACGATGAGGGCGGTGCGCTCTTCCAGTTCGCGCTGTGTGATGACGCCGTCGTTCACCACCGCGACGACGGAATCCGCGACCTGCACATTGCGATTCGACAACGCCTGCGCACCGGCCGGCGAACTCAGGATCAGCGCGCCGACCAGCACGCCCGCTGCGATTGCCGTCGATCGAAACATATTCACGTTTGCCACAGATACTCCATCAAATACGGACTTCACCGTTCGTGTCCTGCTTGTGTGTCCTGCCCTGCGCGGCCGCCGACGCGCTCTTCGCTGCACGTCCGTGGACGCCGCGAGCCCGATGATCCGGCCTCACTCGTAATCGCTGTACCGGGAGAGCGGCGGCGCCGCTGCCGGCGGCGGCTGATAACCCTGAACGCTCGCGCGGAACGCGCTGACGAGCCCGTTGTCGACGTTCGACAAGCCCTTGAACGTCAACTGCGCGAGCACGCGCGTGCCCGAGGACGGCTGGCCCAGCGTGTTCACGCCGTTGGCGTAGCGCTGCATGCCGAAGCCGAACGCCCAGCAGTCGGCATCGTACTGGAAGCCCAGAAGCCCGTCGACGAGACGATGGCTCGCGAGATCATAGTTCACGCGGCCGACGGCATAGAGACGGTTCGTGAGCGGCCATTCGCCCGAGACCAGGATCTGGTTGATCGGCTCGTTCACCAGCGTTGTCTGGTTCGAACGCGTGTAGCGATAGCCGACGTTGATCACCTTGCGCGCGCCGGGACTGAACGCAAAGCCGATGCTCGAGCGCACGAGCTGGTTGTTGTCCACATTATATTGGAACGCAGTTTCCGAAGCGAAACCAGCACCCAGCTTGATGGCCGCGCCGGCGATCAGGTCGGAGTGCTTTGCCTGTCCCGGCGGCTGATCCGGCGAGATCGTGACGCGCTGGCTCTGGAAATAATACTGCTGCGCGATGACGAAACGCGCACGCTCGTCGCCCGTCGCCGGGTTGATGAAGCGCGTGGTCAGGCCGGCCGTCAGGCGATTTGCGTCCGCGATCCGGTCGTTCCCGACAAACGTGTTCGGCGTGTAGATTTCAGCGAGACCGAAGTCGGCTTCGGCGGTATCGAAGATCGGCGCGAAGTCCTGATTGTGATACGGCGTGTAGACGTAGTAGAGCCGTGGCTCCAGCGTCTGGATGTAGTCCTGCCCGAAAAGCCGCACCGAGCGGTCGAACACGAGGCCCGTGTCGAAGCTGAGCGTCGGGATCGATTCGGTGAAGTTCTTCGGCTGCCCCGCGACCGGCGGCGACGAACCCGCGACCTGCGTCGTCGCGATATGGCTCAGATCGTACGAGGCGAAGTGCCATTGCACTTTCGGCGTGACGAAATAGCCGGGCGCATTGACGCCGTAGCTCAGGTACGGATTGAAGTACAGCCGGTTGCCGTCGGTGGCGCCGTCGGTCGTGATCGTGAAGCGCGTGGCGTCCAGTTCCGCGCCGTAGTCGAAGCCGCCGACGTTGTACTTGTTGTACTGAACGTTGACCTGCGGCTCGCGGGCGTACGGCGGCGTCGAGGGTTGCAGCGTCTGCCAGCGCTGTTCGCGCGCGAGCACCGACCACGGGCCGTTGTTGTACGTGAGCCCCGCTTCCTGCTGATACAGCAGTTGCGTGCCGTTCAGGAACTGATTCGACGCGTTGCCCAGGTCTTCCGGATATTGATCGTCCGAAACCTTGTTGTAATTGATGTAACCGCCGAAGCCGCTGCCGAAGTTCTGACGGTGCTGCCAGAAGATCGCGTAGCGGTTCGAATGCGTCACGCGGTCATCGGGCAGATAGTTGACGTCGAGCGAGCCCGAGTACGTGGGCGACAGATAGCGATATGTCGCCTCGCCCAGTACGCCGCGCTTCGTCATGATGCGCGGCGTGATGGTCAGATCGCGATTGGGCGCGATATTGAAATAGTACGGGATCGTCGCTTCGAAGCCGGTCGTCGAACTGAGCGTGAAGGTCGGCGGCAGAAGGCCGCTGCGACGGTCGCCCGTCAGCGGAAACGACAGCCACGGGCTGCCGAAAACCGGCACGCCCTGGAAGAACAGCACGCCGTTGTGGGCGATGCCCTCTTCGGCGCCGGTGTCGAAATCGAACGACGTGCCCTTGATGTACCACGCCGGATCGGACTCGCACTGGCAGGCCGTGTACGTGCCGTGGTCGATGCGCGCCCGCTCGTTGTCGATCATGTCGGCGCGCGCGGCGCTGCCCGAGCCGCCCGTCAGATTGAAGCGGTACTTCGGGTTCGTCATGAACCCTTCATTCGCTTCCACCTTCAGATGCGCCTCAGGACCGACGAACGACACGCCGTTGTTGATCAGCCTGACATTGCCGAAAGCATCGGCCATGTCGGTGTCCTGGTCGTAGTGGAGCGCGTCGCCCTTGATGACCGTGACCGTGCGCCGGATCTCCGCCGAGCCCTTCGCCGCCATGTCTTCGTCGGTCGTGCCCGTCGCCTTGTCACTGAGGAGGAAGGTCGAGGGCTGCTGGCCGTTTTGCAGCGGGCGTTCCTGGAGCTCCGGCGCGAGGCGCAGGCTGCCCGGGCCGTCGAGCGGCTGCGGATAGGCGGCGTCGCCCACGAGCTGCGCGTGGGCAAGAGCGGGCATCAAGCCTGGAACGGATAGAAGCGCAGCGACGAGCCGCCGCCTGCGTGGCTTGTCGTCGCCTTTGATTTTCGATACGGGAAACTGTCGTGGCGGCATGTATGGGTGGCGGTTCGATCCCGTTCGCGTCCCACGCGCCCGATGCCGCCGGGCAGGCGGCCGCGCCTTTCCGCAGTCACGAACTTGACGGTCCGTTGCTAAGCGGGGACGACACTCGATCGAACGGTGACGCTCACAGTCGTCGGGAGCCTGGTGCCAGGCGTGAAACGGATCGCTTAAAAAAGTCGTGGGGTATTATATGGCAAGATGTTTGGCCCCTCGAATTTATGACGCACATTCCTTCCGACGCCCGCCTGAACCAGCTTCGCTCGTGGCTCGAAAACGTCGCCGGACCCTACCGGCTGAACGTCGCGAGCCTCGCTCCCGCCTCCGCCGATGCCAGCTTTCGCCGCTATTTCAGGCTCGAGAGCGATGCGGCGTTCGGCAAAACGCTCATCGCCGTCGATGCGCCGCCGCCGGAAAAATGCCGCGAATTCGTGCAGGTCGCCGGGCTTCTCGAGGCCGCGAACGTGCATGTGCCGAAAGTTTTGGAAACGGATTTCGACGCCGGTTTCATGCTGCTCACCGATCTCGGCACGACGACTTACATGTCGGTGCTCGACGAAAGGAACGCGCGGCCGATGATGCGCGCCGCGATCGACACGCTGATCCGCTTTCAGCAAACCGCGCGCGAAGGCGTGCTGCCGCCGTTCGACGAGGCGTTCCTGCGCCGCGAGATGGAGCTGATGCCCGAGTGGTTCATCGGACGCCATCTGGGCCGTGAAGTCGCCGCCGACGAACGCAAGACGCTCGACGCCACGTTCACGCTGCTCGTGCAAAGCGCGCTCGCGCAGCCGCAGACTTTCATGCTGCGTGACTTCATGCCGCGCAATCTGATGGTGTGCGAGCCGAATCCGGGCGTGCTGGACTTTCAGGACGCGGTGTACGGCCCGATCACGTACGACATGGCCTCGCTCATGCGCGATGCGTTCATCAGCTGGGAAGAAGAGTTTCAGCTCGATTGCGTCGCGTATTACTGGGAGCGCGCAAAAAAGGCCGGACTTCCCGTCGATGAGGATTTCGGCGAGTTCTATCGCCAGCTCGAATGGATGGGCCTGCAGCGCCACATCAAGGTGCTCGGCCTCTTCGCGCGGATTCACTATCGCGACGGCAAGCCGCGCTATCTCGCCGATCTGCCGCGCTTCATCGGTTATGCGCGCAAGGTCGCGGAACGCTACGCGCCGCTGTGGCCGTTCGCGCGTCTGCTCGATTCGCTGGAAGGGCGCGCGGTCGATGTCGGCTACACCTTTTGATTCACGATGACGCACGCTTTGAAAACAGCGATGATCTTCGCCGCCGGACGCGGCGAACGCATGCGCCCGCTCACCGACCTCTGTCCGAAGCCGTTGCTGCCGGTCGGCGGAAAGCCTTTGATCATGTGGCAGATCGAGCGTCTCGCGGCGGCGAGCGTCGAAACGATCGTCATCAATCATGCGTGGCTCGGCGATCAGATCGAAAGCGCGCTCGGCAACGGTTCTCAATGGGGCGTCGAGCTGCGCTATTCGGCCGAGACCGAAGCGCTGGAGACGGCGGGCGGCATCGCACGGGCGCGTCATCTGATCGGCGATGGCGTGTTCATCGCGGTAAGCGGCGACGTCTTTTGCGACTTCGATTACGCGACCTTGCGCGAGCGCGCCTCGACGCTCACTTCGATGCCCTCGCCCGGCATGCATCTCGTGATGGTGCCGAATCCGCCGTTCCATCCGAAGGGCGACTTCGCGCTGAACGACGGCACGCTCGCGCTGGAAGGCGAGCCGCGCTATACGTTCGGCAACATCGGTCTGTACGACACGCGCATGTTCGACGATCTCGCACCCGGCACGCGCCGCGCACTCACGCCGTACTATCGCGAAACCATCGCGGCCGGGCGCGCGAGCGGCGAGCTCTACGAAGGCCGATGGGAAAACGTCGGCACGCCCGCGCAGCTCCGCGCACTCGACGAGGAACTGCGGGCGGGGTGAGCTTCGGAGATTGGGACGCATCCGATGGTAAAATGCGCGGTTCTCGCGTCTTTTCCTTCCATTGCGACAAGCAATCATGTCCGATACCCGTCCCGATACCCTCTTTGCGCTCACCGCGCTCTCGCCGCTCGACGGCCGCTATGCCGCCAAGACCGAAGCCCTGCGCGACTGGCTTTCCGAAGCCGCGTTCATGCGCCATCGCGTGACGGTTGAGATTCACTGGCTGATCGCGTTGTCGCGCGCGGGTTTCGCCGAAGTGCCGCGCTTCTCCGACGCTTCCGAACAGTTCCTGCTGGGCCTCGCCGAGCGCTTCACCGCGCACGATGCGGCGCGCATCAAGGACATCGAACGCGTGACGAATCACGACGTGAAGGCCGTCGAATACTGGCTCAAGGAGTCGGTCAAGGGCCAGCCGGAACTGGAGCGCGCAAGCGAATTCATCCACTTCGCGTGCACGTCGGAAGACATCAACAACACATCGCACGGTCTGATGCTCGCCGGCGCGCGCGAACGCGTGATTTTGCCCGCGCTGCGCTCGGTGCATGAACGTCTCGTGAAGCTCGCGCACATGCACGCAGAGCAGCCCATGCTTTCGCGCACGCACGGTCAGCCCGCCAGCCCGACGACGCTCGGCAAGGAAATCGCCAATGTCGCGGCGCGTCTTGCGCGCGCGATCACGCGTATCGAAAAGGTCGAACTGCTCGGCAAGATGAACGGCGCGGTCGGCAACTTCAACGCGCATCTGTCGGCGTATCCGGACTTCGACTGGGAAGCGTTCTCGAAAGATGTCGTCGAAAATCGGCTGAAGCTCACGTTCAATCCGTACACGATCCAGATCGAGCCGCACGACTACATGGCCGAACTGTTCGACGCCGTCGCGCGCGCGAACACGATCCTGCTCGACCTCGATCGCGATGTGTGGGGCTACATTTCGCTCGGCTATTTCAAACAGAAGACGAAGGCCGGTGAAATCGGCTCCTCGACGATGCCGCACAAGGTCAATCCGATCGACTTCGAGAACTCGGAAGGCAATCTCGGCCTCGCGAACGCGACGCTGCGCCATCTCGCTGACAAGCTGCCGGTCTCGCGCTGGCAGCGCGATCTCACCGATTCGACGGTTCTGCGCAATATCGGCGTCGCCTTCGGGTACTCGCTGCTCGCTTACGACGCGCTGATCCGTGGCCTCGACAAGCTCGAAGTGAACGCGGCGCGTCTGAACGAAGATCTCGACAATACGTGGGAAGTGCTCGCCGAGCCGGTGCAGACGGTGATGCGCCGCTACGGCATCGAGAACCCGTATGAGCAATTGAAGGAACTGACGCGCGGCAAGGGCATCACGCGCGAGGCGCTGCAGACGTTCATCGGCGGGCTGGCGATTCCGGCCGACGCGAAGAAGCTGCTGCTGGAGATGACGCCCGGCTCGTATATCGGCAAGGCGGTGGAGCTGGCGAAGCGGATCAGCTAAGCAAAAAGACAAAAGCCCCGGAATTCCGGGGCTCTTTTCATTGGCGCGTCATTTGCGCGTCTTCAACTTCTCGAGCACGTTGTCGACGATCTGCTCGGGCGTGAGCTCGATGCTTTCCGTAATCGCCTCGTCCTCGCCGGGTTCTTCCAGTGTGTCCAGTTGGCTCTGCAACAGCGAGGGATCGAAGAAGTGTCCGGTGCGCGAACCGAGACGCTCGCGAAGCACATCCATCGTACCGTGCAGATAGATGAAGCACACGTCGCGATCGCCGTCGCGCAGGATGTCGCGATACGAGCGTTTCAGCGACGAGCACGTAAATACCGCCGTCTCGCCCGCACGCTGCTTTTCCTCGATCGCGGCACGAATGGTCTTGAGCCACGGCCAGCGATCCTCGTCGGTCAGCGGGATGCCCTTGTGCATCTTCTCCTTGTTCGCGGCGCTGTGGAACGCGTCGCCGTCGGTGAAAGTGCAGTGCAGCCGCTCCGCCAGCATCTCGCCGATGAGGGACTTGCCGGCACCCGACACGCCCATTGCGATCAAAATCATCGAAGTCTCCTTACACGAACATCGCGAGCACGAAGGTCAAGCCCAGGCCCATCAGAGAGATGATCGTTTCGAGCAACGACCACGTCTTGAACGTCTGACCGACCGTCATCCCGAAATACTCTTTGATCAACCAGAAGCCGCCGTCGTTCACATGCGAGAAGATCAGCGAGCCGGAGCCGGTGGCGAGCACCAGCAGTTCCGGGCTCGTGTGACCGCCCGCCGCGGCGGCGATCGGCGCAACGATGCCGCAGGCGGTGGTCATCGCGACCGTGGCCGAGCCCGTCGCCAGACGGATCAGCGCGGCGACGAACCAGCCAAGCAACAGCGGCGACAGACTCGCCGATGAGGCGCTCGCGACGATCTGCTGCGAGATCCCGCTATCGCGCAGAACTTGGCCGAAGCCGCCGCCCGCGCCGACGATCAGCGTAATGCCCGCGATCGGCGCCAAGCACTCGCCGCAGAACTTCTGAATCTGCTCACGGTTGAAGCCCTGCTTCGCGCCGAAGGTCCAGAAGCTGACCAGCACGGCGATCAACAGTGCCATATCCGACTGGCCGATGAAGCGCAGCAAATCGTTCGGCAGCGTTTTCGGCGTGAAGACCAGATCGGCCCAGCTACCGATCAACATCAGAATGACCGGCAGCAGAATGGTGAACAACGTGATGCCGAAGCTCGGCAAATCGCGCGTCTTCTCCGTATCGCCGTGCTTCTGGGTGAACTGGTCGGCGAGCGCGTTGGCGTCGGGCAGCTTGATGTATTTGTGGATCAGCAGCGCGAACAGCGGGCCGGCGACGATCGCAGTCGGCACGCCGACGAGCAGACCGTAGGCGATCGTCTTGCCGATATCCGCGTGATACGCCTGCACCGCGAGCAACGCGGCCGGGTGCGGCGGAATCAGACCGTGCACGACCGAGAGACCCGCGACCATCGGCAGGCCGATCAGCAGCAGCGACTTGCCGGTGCGCTTCGCGACGTTGAACGCAATCGGAATCAGCAGCACGAAGCCCACTTCGAAGAACACCGGCAAGCCGACGATGATCGCGACGACCATCATGGCCCAGTGAATGTTCTTCTCACCGAAGAGATTGATCAGCGTATTGGCGATGCGCTCGGCTCCGCCCGATTCGGCCATCATCTTGCCGAGCATCGTGCCAAGGCCGACGACGACAGCAATGTGACCGAGCGTATTTCCGTTGCCGGTTTCGAACGACTTCACGATTTTGTCCATCGGCATGCCGACCGCGAGGGCAAGCAATACGGACACGATCATGAGAACGAGGAACGGGTAAACCTTATAGCGGGCGATCATCAGGATCAGAACCGCGATCGCGATCACCGCGTAGAGCAGTAGCATGCTCCCGTGGACGGCTGGCATAACGCCTCCTTGATTTTGTTGAGGTTTTTTGCGCTATGTATGCGTTTGCCGTCGTTGCACTGCACACACGGCAACATCCGGCAAGCGCAAACACGGCGCTGGGCAACGGAATTTTACTTGTAAGCGAGGAAGTCGGCCGAGAAATGGCAGCGAGAAGCGCGCGCGTGCGAAACGCGGCCGAAAAAAAACCGACGCTCATGTAAGCGTCGGTTTCGAATGGAAGTTCAAGCCTTCTCGCCCGAACGATTTGCAATGCATCAGGCCGCCGGCTTCGTTGCCGCTGCGCACTGGAAGTCCAATTGCCGCGCGCGGCTTCCGCCTGGCCTGAGCTGCGGGTTGTCGAGGGCTTGAACCACGATTACTTGGCGATCCTCGCAAATCCGGGCAGCCTTCGACACGCAACTGTTCTGCGATTCGAACAGCCCCGAACAGGTGACGCGTTGCGCCCCGCTTTGACCGGCAACATTCAAATTTTGAGCGGAGTAGCTCAAGCCCGTGTCCGTCGTGCAAGCGGAGAGCACTCCGACTGCAGCGAGGATCGTGAAAAATAATTTAGACATTTCGCGTTTGACAGGTAATGGTCGACAAATGGCGAGTGATCGATCTGGGCAATCGCGTGACAACACGATTGCCCAGACTCCCTGACCGTCAGGTCAGGCGCTCACTCTTACCAGCGGTACGAAGCGTTAGCGCCGTACACCGTTCCGTTGCGGCTCGAACCAGCACCGGCCTTCAGCACCAGGTTCTGGGTGACACGGAGGTTGACCGCAACAGCCGCTGCCGCGTAACCCTGATACGTCGCACCGCCCACACCGACCGACATGATCTTGTCCTGGTCGATGTTCGGGATCATCGCCAACGCCGTTGCCGCAGCGATGCCCGAGTAGGCGTTACGACCCACCTCGGCGACGGCGCCTTGCATGCCATTCACGACGCTGTCGGTGTAGCTGTTCGATTGCGTGACCGCATCGTTCAACTGGTTGACGTTGACCAGATCCGCGCCTTCCGTACCGGCAGCCACGTTGGTGATCTGGCGCTCGCTACCCGCTGCGCCAACCGACACCGTGTTCGCACGATCAGCCACCGAGCTCGCGCCCAGCGCGACGGAGTCATCCGCCGTTGCCCGCGTGTTCGCACCGATAGCCACCGCGCCGACGCCGCTGGCAACCGCGCTCGAGCCATTGGCGACCGAGTTCGCACCCGTTGCCTGAGCCTTCGCGCCGCTTGCCGTCGCATGGGTGCCGCTTGCTACAGCCGCTTCGGTTGCACGATTGCCGTCCGCTGCGAACAACGGGTTATCGGAAGTCGTTATGTTCGCAATCTGGCTGGACAGCGCATCCAACTGCGCCTTGTTGACAAGGTCAGTCGGGGCGATGGCGGTACTCACATTGTGAATGGTCGTTCCGTCCTTGCCGGCCAGCGTGATGTTGCTGTAGTCCGTCTCTCCGGTCGACGTCGTGTCGAACGTGACGGCCGCCTTCGGCTTCCCGTTCGTACCGTCCTTATACAGGCTCGTTTCCTTCAACTGACCCACGGTCGCGACATCGTCGTCGTTGACACCGTCAGCGATATGCGTGATGCGCAGCTTGTCGGTCGAATTGCCGAAGGACACCGTATTTGCCTCATCGGCCACAGCGTTGGTCGCGAGCGCCACCGAGTTTTCCGCCGTCGCGCTGGCGTTGCCGCCGATCGCGATCGAGTTCTTACCGGTCGCCGACGAGTCTTGCAGGATCGAATTGGCGTGGAAGTACTTGATGCCCTTGCCATTGACGATCGAGCTCAACGAGGTCGACATACTGGTGACGTCGTTGATCACGGTGCTGATGGCCGTGGACATCGAACTCACGGTCGTCGACATCGAGCTGATACCCGTGGACAGCGAGCTGATCGACGTCGAGGTTGAAGTCGACAGCGAACTGATACCCGTGGACAGCGAGCTGATACCCGTGGACAGCGAGCTGATGCCAGCCGACAGCGAGCTGATAGCCGCCGTAGAGCGCTTCGTAATACACGTAGTTCTGCGGGTTTTCCCACTGATGGCTCACGACCGCGTCGACGGAAGCCGGCACGATCTGCGCGAACGGGAAGCGTCCTTCGAAGTTGCCGAGCCCGTGTCTCACATAATCGAGACTGTGCGCGAAACCGACGAACGCCGCGTGATCCTTCAGCTTGAACGTGTTGTAGGCCCATACGCGTTCGAGCATGTCCGGATTCTCGCGATGCGCCACGTCGCAGGCGAGCATCGGGATATAGCTCGTTTTCACCATGCAGACGTTCGGCTCGAAAATTCCGACGCGCCAACGCCGGCGCCCCGGCTGATAACCGAACTTCTGACCGTTCGACAGCTTCGCCGCTTCGCGTTCGAGCACGACCGGACTCCACAGGTGCGGCATGAGCTTGACCGGCGCGCGGAAGAGCGTTTCGAAGTACGGTTTGCAACTGACTTCGTATTCCGGCAGCGTCCAGACTTCGTCGTAAGGCGCGCCCGAAATCAGCAGCGCGTGCTGGAGATTGAAGACCATGCGCTCGATATCGATGACATAGTCGTTACCGACGCGCATCGTGATGACCTTGCCGCCCTTCTCGCGGAACTTGATCGCCCATTCCTTGCTGAGTTGCGCGCTCATTTCGATCATGACGTCGAGCTTGGACATGGCCGTTTCCATGTCGATGAGCGGCACAGGCGAATCGGACAGGAAACGCTTTGCGTCTTCGGGGCCGCCGTCGCCGCCGCCCGTCACCAGATAAGTCGATTTCACGCGCGGCGAGCGCATGAGCAACATCACGAGATAAAGGCAGTTCTGGAAGATGCCGTTTTCCCACAGCGACTGCTCGCCTTTGCGGATGAAAATGGAAACGCCGACGTTGATCCGCTCCGGCATGCGGGATTTGCTTTGCATGTTCATACGCCTACCTCGAGCTTGCTGCCCTCACAAAGGTTGATCAACCGTTCGGCGAACGCATCCAGGTTGGCTTGATTGAAAGGACTGACCGCGTCGATGACGCGCTGCGCGTTTGCGCGATATGCATTGAGATTGTCGTCATGCTCGCGGAACGCGCGCAGCAGCTGACGTCCGCCCTCTTGCGCGTCGAAGCCCGGATAGTAGTAGCCGGCATCCTTCAGCCACGGCGAATTGTGGACGAGCGGATAGCCGCCGTAGAGCACATCCAGATACAGGTAATTCTGATCGTTGCCCCACTGATGCGACACGACTGCATCGGCGAATTGCGCCATGAAGCCGGCGATATCGTTACGGCCATGGAACGTCGCCTTCGAGTCTTTCACGATGTCGAGCGAGTTGGCCATGTACATGAGCGTCGGGTGATCTTTCATGTGCATGGAATTGAGCACATGCATGGCGGACACGCTCGAACGATCCGCGCGATAGGCCTCTTCGCAGACGAGCATCGGAATGCTCGATGTTTTCACCACCGAAATATTCGGCTCGAACATTGCGACCCGGAAACCTTGCGGCTGGATGGCCGGTTGAGCCGACTTGTCCGCGCGGCGCTCGTAGCCGTAGCGCAGACCGTGCTCCTCGACTTCGACGATGCGGCTCTCGATGAACTGCGGATGCCAGATGAACGGAATGATATGAACGGGACAGCGATGCAGCGTACGCATCATCGGGATGGACGCGCGATCCTTCGACATCAGCCAGACCTGGTCGTAACGGTCCGCGCGCATGACGTGCACGGGCTTGTCGAACACTGGCGCTTCGACGAGCCCCACGTACGGCTGGCCGCAGCAGTAATACGCGACTTTCTTGCCACGCGCGCGCATGAGATCGAGCCATTCGGTGTCGAGCGCGCCGCCCATTTCAAAGATGACGTCGACGGCGTCGGTCGCCTCATGAATCCGCATGATGCGCAGGCCTTTCGACGCGGCGTCCACTTGCGGAGGCAATGCGTTCTGGTCGCCCACGTCGATGAGCGAAACACTCTCGATGATCGGAAGCTTTTGAAGCGCTTCCGACAGAAAGATCACGTTCTGGCCCAGGCCGTTTTGCCAGATGTTTTGGCCTTGATGCGTGACGACTGATATTCCGACTCGGATGGTCATCGGATTGGCATCCTAAAGATATTAAATTTCGCTTTCTGAAGAAGAGGTTCCGCGGCAAGTCGATCTTTCGGCCGGCACGGTTGAACGCGGGTGCGGCGGGATCGGCGCTGGTGCGAGCAGCATCGCGCGGAAGCAAGGAGGAATGGTGCAGAATGCGCCGAACCGTCCTGATCTTCTTCGCTTCCGCGATTGGATATATCGGGGAACTTCTGAAAGCTAAATATATAGAAGAATCTCTAGAATTCCCAGTGAATCAGGGATTAATGAGACTAGTCTTATCCGAGTCTTAAAATGCGCAAAACGTCTTAAACACAATGCGTTTCGAAATTTGGATTTATCCGATTCAAATATTGATCGAATCGCTTGACGAAAAAGCTTGATGTTCGCGCGCTCGACTGACGGCGCACGCGAAAGCATGTCGGAAGAGGAGCATCGTCGGGCACGAATTGCCCTGACCGAAAGGCGAAAAAACAAAACGCGCCCGGCCGCTCGCACGGCCGTGACGCGTTTTCGATTAGTGCAGCAATTTACTTATGCGGCGCCAATTCGCTCGCCGCCCGCGCGAGGCGTGTGACTTCTTCCCAGTTCAGCGCGGCGAGCGCGGCCTTCGGCGTGAGCCACGACCCACCGACGCACACCACATTCGGCTGCGCCAGGAAGCTCGATGCGGTTTCCGCCGTGATGCCGCCCGTCGGACAGAATTTCAGGTTCGGAAACGGTCCGTAGAACGCCTGAAGCATCGGAATGCCGCCCGCCTGTTGCGCCGGAAAGAACTTGACGATTTCATAGCCGAGTTCCATCGCCGTGATGATATCGCTTGGCGTCATCACGCCCGGCAGGAGCGGCAATCCGGCGTCCTGCGCGGCCTTGTGCATGTCCTTCGTGAGACCGGGCGACACGCCGAATTGCGCGCCCGCCTTCTTCGCCTGCGCGCAATGCTCCGGCTTCGTGATGGTGCCCACGCCGACGACGATATCGTCCGCCAGTTGGCTCGCGCGCTCGATCGCGCCGATGCCCGCCGGCGTGCGCAGCGTGATTTCCAGCACCTTCACGCCGCCCGCATGCAGCGCACGCGACACGTGCTCGCCTTGCTCGATCGTTTCGAAAGCCAGAACCGGGATCACCGGTCCCAGACGCACGATTTCGCTTACCGTTTTCATTTGATGCGACTCCTGGTTTTTGAGCGGCGCCCTTGGGGTCTGTCCGCGGGTTTCTCTCAGGTTCCGGGCGTTACGCCCTTCGTTGTTCCGTTCAGTGATTCGTGGCGTGCGCCTTGTTCAGCGCCGACGCAGCCGCCCGCGCATTGTCGCGAAGCGCGTTTCGTTCGGGCGCGGCGGCCGTCGCGTGCGCGTGTCCGTCGTGGCTTGCTGCCGCGCCGATCAACGCGCCGAAGACCGACGCGCCCTGCTCCGCCGGCAACGCCGCGCTGCGGAACACGCCGAACAACTCGCGGCCGAAGCCCGCTTCGTTCTCCGCCTGATGCAGCGGCGCCTCGACTTCGCGTGAAGCCCACTCGTTCGCATCGATTTCGATGTCGAGCACGCCCGCGGGCGCGTCGATCACGAGCATATCGCCGGTGCGGACCTTGCCGAGCGGACCTTGCAGCAGCGCTTCCGGCGATACGTGAATGACCGCCGGCACCTTGCCAGATGCGCCCGACATGCGTCCATCGGTCACTAACGCGACATGGAAGCCCTGATCCTGCAATACGCCCAGAAGCGGCGTCAATCGATGCAACTCCGGCATGCCATTCGCGCGCGCGCCCTGGAAACGCACGACGGCGACGAAATCGCGCTTCAGTTCGCCCTTGTCGAACGCTTCCTGCACTTCTTCCTGCGAATTGAAGACGATGGCCGGCGCCTTCACCACACGATGCTCCGGCGCCACCGCCGAAATCTTGATGACGCCGCGCCCGAGCTTGCCCTGCATCAGCCGCAGTCCGCCGTCCGGCTGGAACGGCTCGCCGATCGCGCGCAGCACCTTCGTGTCGTGGCTCTCTGCCGCGCCGTCGACCCATTGCAGTTTGCCGTCGATGAGCTTCGGCTCCTTGGTGTAATGCGACAGCCCTTTGCCGACGACCGTCTGCACGTCCTCATGCAGCAGCCCGCCTTCGAGCAGATTGCGCACGAGGAACGCGACGCCGCCTGCTGCGTGGAAGTGATTCACATCGGCCTTGCCATTCGGGTAGATCTTCGCGAGCAGCGGTACGACCTGCGACAGCTCGTCGAAATCGTTCCAGTCGATCACGATGCCCGCCGCCCGCGCGATCGCCACGAGATGCAGCGTGTGATTGGTCGAACCGCCCGTCGCGAGCAGCGCAACAATGCCGTTCACGATCGCCTTTTCATCGACGACATGACCGATCGGCGTGTAGTTGCCGCGTTCGAGCGTGATATCGAGCACGCGGCGCGCGGCCTCGGCGGTGAGCGCGTCGCGCAGTTCCGTATGCGGATGCACGAACGCCGCGCTCGGCAGATGCAGGCCCATCACTTCCATCAGCATCTGATTGCTGTTGGCGGTGCCGTAGAACGTGCAGGTGCCGTGACCGTGATACGCCGCCGCTTCGGCTTCGAGCAGCGCGCCGCGATCGCATTTGCCGGTCGCGAATTCCTGGCGCACCTTGGCTTTTTCGTCGTTAGTGAGACCGCTCGTCATCGGGCCGGCTGGGACGAAAATGGTCGGCAGATGGCCGAACTGCAGCGCGCCGATCGCGAGTCCGGGCACGATCTTGTCGCACACGCCGAGGCACAGCGCCGCGTCGAACATGTTGTGCGTCAGCGCGACGGCCGTGCTCATCGCGATGACTTCGCGCGAGAACAGCGACAGCTCCATGCCCGCGTTGCCTTGCGTGATGCCGTCGCACATAGCCGGCACGCCGCCCGCGAATTGCGCGATGCCGCCATGCGCGCGCGCCGCCTGCTTGATGATGTCCGGAAAGCTCTTGTACGGCGCGTGCGCGGAAAGCATCTCGTTGTAGGACGACACGATACCGATGTTCGGCTCGCGCACCGCCTTGATCGCGAACTTTTCCTGGCCCTCGAGGCCGGCGAAGCCGTGCGCGAGATTGGCGCAGGACAGCGCACCGCGCGCCGGGAACAGGCCGTGCGCCGCGTCGATGCGCGCGAGATAGGCTGCGCGCGTCGGCTTGCTGCGTTCGATGATGCGATCGGTGACGTTCTTGAGTTGCGGATGCGGGGAAACCATCAAAGCTCCTTCGTCTCACTCCCGGCTGCCTGCCGTTGAGATTGGGTTGAACATTGCGAGGGACGGCGTTTGAATCGTTGTCTTGTGATGGGCGCCGTGTCCCGCGAGTTTAGGAGAAAAACTACACGATGACAATCGAAAACCTGGCCAGAGCGATAAGCAGTCACATGAACAAGACGCTTATCGCACGGACGTTTACGGGATTTCCCTAAGATTCTGAATCCAACGTATGTAGTATTTGTACAAAACTGATCATCCGTTATAGTCCGTAGCAATTTTCAGAATAGGCGAGAATTCCGATGTTGCTGTCCCAAGTCGAAGCGATGCGCGCGCAACTGCGTCCGTCCGAGCGCAAGCTGGCTGAGTACGTGCTGGAAGCGCCGCGCGAGGTGCTCGACCTGTCGATGACCGAATTCGCCGCGCGCGCGGGCGTCAGCCAGCCGACGATTGCGCGTTTCTGTCAGGCGCTCGGCTTTTCGGGATTTCGCGAGTTCAAGATTCGCTTGGCGCAAGGCGTAGCAGCGGATGTTCCCACGGTGTATCGCGACGTACGCACCGACGAACCGGCCGCAGGCGTCGCGGCGAAGGTGCTCGACCGGACCATCGGCGCATTGATCGCGGTGCGCAACAGCCTGTCGTCGGACAGCGTCGCGGCGGCAATCGCGATGCTCGCGGATGCACGGCGCATCGAGTTCTACGGCGCGGGCGGGTCGGGCATCGCCGCGCTCGACATGCAGCACAAATTTTTTCGGTTGGGCGTGCCGTCTGTCGCATACTCGGACCCGCACACCTACACCACCTCGGCGGCGCTTCTCGGTGCGGGCGATGTCGTCGTCGCGATATCGAATACAGGACGCACGCGGGACATTCTCGATGCGTGCCGATCGGCGCTGAACGGCGGGGCGAAGGTTATCGCGATCACGCACGGCAACTCGCCGCTCGCGCGTCTCGCGACAGTCGGATTGTTCGCGAACGTCGATGAAGACACCGACATTTTTTCGCCGATGACATCGCGCGTTTCGCATCTCGCGATCGGCGACATTCTGGCGGTCGGCCTCGCCCTGGCGCGGGGACCCGCGCTGGCGGAAAAGCTTGCGGAAGCGAAGGACGTGCTCGAAGGGCGGCGGGTGGGTGCGTAAGCGGCGAAGTTCGCTTCGACGTCGAACGAAGGGCGATGCATCGCCTATTCTTCCCACAAACCGGATGTCTTGCAGGACCATGCAACATGGACTGTTCCTTCACTGTCGAGCGCTTCGAATCCTGTGTTTATGGCGGAAAGCCGGACGAAGCCATCGCGCTGCTTTGCGAATTCGATCATTACCTGCGCGATGTTCCATTTCCTGATTTGCTGACTCTTGTGGCGCCTTCCGCGATATGGCCGACACCCAGCAGGGAGCGCCAACTCGAACGCTTCGTCAGCCGCGTGGCGGCGGCCATCGTTGCACTCCTCGGGAATACGGAAATCACGCTCACGGAATCGCGGTTTCTGAAATTCTCAGGCTGCCGCTCGCTTGTCCAGCGCTTTCTCGGCGCGGCGCCGCTTACCAATGCAGACCATCTCGCACGGGGTTTTCTTCCGGTGGTCCACGAGGATGGAACCGTGCAACTGCCCTATCCTGACGCGGTGAAACGGCTCAATCTGCTGTGCAATTCCGAATCGCGCCTGACGCTGGATTATTCCGCCTGCATGCGTGCGGACCCCATTCCGACGCTCAATCTCGCCATTGCGACAGCCGGCGAAATGCTTCCCGGCACAACCGAAGCGCACCGCAAACGTGAGGCGCTCCTCAGCTGGCTCGACAGGACACTTGACCAGCAGAGCGATCTCTGGGAAATCGAGATGGACCCGCTGCTGGGCCTTTACATGCACTGCACCTATGCCGAAATCGAGGACAGGCATGCAATCAAACGCAGCATCAACAAGCTCGTGCGCAAGACGCTCGCGGCGACGGGCCTGACCGATCTCGACACGAAGCTCACCGCGTCGCGACGGGCCGAACGAGCCCGACCGCTCATGCTCGTCGTGCTCGAAGCATTCGGCGATGGCCATTCGATCATGCGTACTCATTCGCTCAATTTGCAGGCCGCGCGCGCTCGTTTCGATATCGTCGCGATGTGCGATGCCGACGCAATAGGCGAACTCGGACGGCAGGTCTTCACGCGCGTGATCGAATTGCCAGTCAAAGAAGGCTTCCGTCGCACACTCGCCGCGATTCGCGAATTCGCCGAACGCGAATGCCCCGACGTCCTCTACATGCCGAGCGTGGGCATGTCGTTGTTGACGCTCAACGTGTCGAACATGCGGCTCGCGCCGATTCAGATCGCGGCATTGGGCCATCCCGCGACCACTCGTTCGGACTGTATCGATTACGTCAGCGTGGAAGACGATTACGTCGGCGATCCGGCATGTTTCAGCGAAAAGCTATTGAGACTTCCGAAAGATGGCCAGCCTTATCGACCTTCGGGCGCGATGAAGGCGATCGACTTTCCGGCAAAGAAGCCGTCGGCGGAAATCAACATAGGCATTGCTGCCAGCCTGATGAAGCTCTCGCCCGGTTTTCTGGCGGCATGCCGAAAAATTTCCGAGCGCAGCCGCGCCCCGGTCCGCTTCCATTTTCTGACTAGCGGTGGAAACGCCGTCGCGCTGTTGCACCTGGCGAAATCCGCCGCGGAGACGTTTGCGAAACGGAACGCGCTAATCGTTCCGCAGCAGCCCTACATGAAATACATCCGCTATCTCAACGACATGGACATGTTCCTGAGCCCCTTCCCGTTCGGCAACACGAACGGCATCGTGGACGCGTTCACCGTCGGTTTGCCGGGCGTGTGCAAGACAGGGCGGGAAGTGTTCGAGCGCATCGACGGCGCCATGTTCATGCGCGCGTACATGCCCGGCTGGCTGGTCGCGGACACGGTCGAGGAATATGTCGAAGCGGCGGTCAGGCTCGCGAACAATCACGAAGAACGCGAATCGCTGCGCCGCTACATGCTCGAGAAGAATGTGGTCCAGCGTTTCTTCGAAGGCCGTCCCGAAGTGTTCGGGGAAATGGTCCTCGATCTGGTGAAGCACGAACGCGTCAGAACGGCTTGATCACGACGAGCAGCGTCGCGCCGAGCAGCCCGAGCACCGGCAGCTCGTTATACATCCGATACCACTTGTCCGAACGCTTGTTTTCGCCGCGCTGAAACGTGTGCAGCAAGCGCCCGCAATATGCATGATAGGCGATCAGCAAGACGACGATCGTCAGCTTAGCGTGCAGCCAGCCCTGCCCCGCGCCGATGCCCACGACGAGCCACAGCCACAGCCCGCACGCGAGCGCGGGCACGGCGATGAACGTCATGAAGCGAAAGAGCTTGCGCGCCATGAGCAGCAGGCGCGCGGTGGCCACGGGGTCTTTCTCCATCGCAAGGTTCACGAAAATGCGCGGCAAATAGAACAGCCCCGCGAACCATGAAGCGACGAGCACGATATGCAGCGATTTGATCCAGAGCATCGGTTCTGATTTTCATTGACGGACTTCGCCGCGCCCCAGCACGACATATTTGAGCGACGTGAGCCCTTCGAGACCGACCGGTCCGCGCGCATGCAGCTTGTCGTTCGAGATGCCGATTTCCGCGCCGAGACCGAATTCGAAGCCGTCCGCGAAACGCGTCGATGCGTTGACCATCACGCTCGCCGAATCGACTTCGCGCAGGAAGCGCATCGCGCGGTCGTGGTCTTCGGTGACGATGGCGTCCGTGTGGTGCGAGCCGTACGTGTTGATGTGCTCGATCGCCTCGTCCAGATCGCCGACGACCTTGATCGCCAGCACCGGCGCCAGATATTCCGTGCTCCAGTCTTCTTCGGTCGCGTCGACGAGCGAGCCGACGTGCGCCGCTTCGAGCACGGCGCGCGCTTGCCCATCGACGCGCAACTCGACGTCCTTCGCCTGGAACGCGCGCGCGAGTTGCGGCAGCGCCTCGTTCGCGATGCCGCGCGCGACGAGCAGCGTTTCCATCGTGTTGCAGGTGCCGTAACGATGCGTCTTCGCGTTGTCGCAAATGGCCGCTGCTTTCGCGAGATCGGCGCGATCGTCGACGTAGACGTGGCAGATGCCGTCGAGATGCTTGATCATCGGCACGCGCGCTTCTTCCATCAGGCGCGCGATCAGGCTCTTGCCGCCGCGCGGCACGATCACGTCGACGAATTCGGTCATCGTGATGAGCTTGCCGACCGCCGCGCGATCCGCCGTCTCGACGACCTGCACCGCGTCCTGCGGCAAGCCCGCCGCTTCGAGCCCGACGCCGATCAGCTTCGCGAGCGCCGTGTTGCACTCGAGCGCCTCGGAGCCGCCACGCAGAATGGTCGCGTTGCCGGATTTGAGACAGAGCGCGGCGGCGTCGATGGTCACGTTGGGCCGCGATTCGTAAATGATGCCGATCACGCCGAGCGGCACGCGCATCTGCCCGACCTGAATGCCGCTCGGACGGAACTTGAGCCCGCTGATCTCGCCGATCGGATCGGCCAGCGCGGCGACCTGACGCAAGCCTTCGACCATCGTGTTCAGCGCCTTGTCCGAAAGCGTCAGGCGGTCGATGAACGCCGCGTCGTGACCCTTCTCGCGCGCGCGGGCGAGATCGCGCGCATTCGCTTCCTTGAGCGCTTCGCGCTCGCGCTCGATGGCGTCGGCCACCTTGATGAGCGCCGCGTTCTTCGCCGCCGTGGACGCCCGCGCCATCGCGCGCGACGCCTTGCGGGCGCGGCGGCCGAGGTCGGTCATGTATTGATCGATGTTCATCGTGGGTCTCGTTGCGTCGGCGCTGCGCGCGTCGAAAAGTTCATTCTAAGCTGTTGCGCAGATTGCAACAGCGCGTGACGGAAGCGTTCTAGCGACGCGGTCGTGGCGCTGGCGCGGGCTGCGCCGTCTTGCCGCCGTGCGCGACGGCCATCGCCAGTTCGAACATGCCGGCCCACGGATCCGGCGGCGGCTCGCTGCCGCGCTTGCCCGTGCTGCCCGACAGTCCCTTCACCTGGCGATCCAGCCGCGCCGCCAGCGACAGCGCCTTTTCCAGCGCCTCGTCCGTCACGCGCGAGAGCGCCGGGCCGATCAGCCGTTCGCGCGGGCCCCAGACGCGGTTCTCGCGCATGAGTGTCGCGAGCGGCTTGCCCGATGCGACGCCGCGCTTGATGCGCAGCAGCGTGCGAACTTCCTCGACGAGCGCCCACAGCACGAGCACTGCCGCCTCGCCTTCGCCTTTGAGGCCATCGAGCATGCGCGCGAGACGGCCGACATCGCCCGTCAGCATCGCTTCGTTGAGTTTGAACACGTCGTAGCGCGCGACGTTCAGCACCGCGTCGTGAATCTGCTCGAACGTGAGCACGCCCTCGGGATACAGCAGCCCGAGCTTCTGGATTTCCTGATGCGCGGCGAGCAAATTGCCTTCCACGCGTTCCGCGATGAACGACAGCGCGCGCCGCCCTTCCTCGCCCGGCGCGACACGCTGGCCTTGCTGCGCGAGGCGCTGGCCAACCCACATGGGCAATTGCGCGCGCTCGATCGGATCGACCTTCAACGCGACGCCCGCGCCCAGCAACGCCGTGAACCAGCCGGATTTCTGCGTCGCGCCGTCGAGACGCGGCAGCGTGACGAGTGTCACGACGTCCGGGTTATCGGCGTCGGCGAGCGTCTTCAGCGCTTCCGCGCCTTCCTTGCCGGGCTTGCCAGTCGGAATGCGCAGTTCGATCAGTTGACGGTCGCCGAACAGCGACATCGACTGCGTTGCGCCGATGAGCGCGCTCCAGTCGAATCCACGCTCGACCGTGAACACCGTGCGATCGGTGAAGCCCGCCGCGCGCGCCGTTGCCCGAATGCGGTCGCACGCTTCCTGCGCGAGCAGATGCTCGTCGCCGTAGACGACGTACAGCCCTTTCAGGCCTTTCGCGAGATGCGCTTCGAGCGCGTCGAGCTTCAGTTGCATGATGCCAAGCGAACCCGGCCGATCAAAGCGGCGGCACCGGCAGCGGCGCGCGCGGCGAGACGCCCGGCGTCTGCTCGCCCGGCGCCGGATGCAGCGAACGCACGGTCGCGAGACGGCGCGTCAGCTGATCGACCGCGTCGTTGCGCATGTCGTTGTAGAGCAGCGTCGCTTCCTGCGATTTCGCGAGCGTGTATTGATCGCTGTATGTCATCGAGCGATTCAGCGCGATGGTGCTCGGCGGAATCAGTAACGTGCCGTCGGCGCCGAGCAGTGTGTAGTTCAGCGAGAAGACGAGCTCGTATTCCTGGATCACGCCCTGCGCGTTCAGGCTCAACGTGCGCATGCCTTGGCCTTCGTTCAGATTGAGCGTCGCGTCCGGCTTCTCGAACGGTTTGACGATCACGGTGTCGCTGCCGCCCTGAACCATGCGCTCGAGGCGCGCGACCATCTGCGGCGTGCCGCCGGTGATCGCGAGCCGCTTGAACGCGTAGTCCTGCTGGCCGCGAAGCTGGAAGCCGCACGCGGACAGCATCGCCGCGCCGCCGAGGAGCGGGACGAACGAGAGAAACGAGCGCCTGCTCGCGCTGACTTTGCCGGTCACATCCACTCCCTTGGTTGTGCGCATCAGACGACCACGTTGACGAGACGCCCCGGCACCACGATCACCTTCTTCGGTGTGCGGCCTTCGGCGAACTTCTCGAACATTTCGTGCGCGATCGCGGCCTTTTCGATGTCTTCGCGCGATGCCTCCTTCGCGACCGTCAGCGCACCGCGTACCTTGCCGTTGACCTGCAGCACCAGCTCGATTTCCGACTGCTCGAGCGCGGCTTCGTCGACCCTCGGCCAGGGCGCGTCGAGGAGCGGGCCGAATTCCTTCTCGTAGCCGAGTTCCGACCACAACTGGAACGTGATGTGCGGCACGACCGGATACAGCACGCGCAACAGCACGCCGAAGGTTTCGTTCAGCACGCCGGCGCCGACGTTCTTCGCGCCTTCGACCGCGTTGAGCATCTTCATGGCGGCGGACACGACCGTGTTGTACTGCAGACGGCCGTAGTCGAAATCGGCCTGCTTCAGCACGGTATAGATTTCGCGGCGCAAGGTCTTCTCGGCGTCGCCGAGTTTCGATGCGTCGAGCTTCGCGTGCTGACGCAGCGCATCGGCGTTGTCATGCGCGAAGTGCCACACGCGGCGCAGGAAGCGGCTCGCGCCTTCGACGCCCGCGCCCGACCATTCGAGCGACTGCTCGGGCGGTGCGGCGAACATCACGAAAAGGCGGGCCGTGTCGGCGCCGTACTGATCGATCAGCGTTTGCGGATCGACGCCGTTGTTCTTCGACTTCGACATCTTCTCGACGCCGCCGAGCACGACCGGCTGGCCGTCCGCGTTCAGCGTCGCGCCCGTCGGGCGGCCCTTTTCATCGTGCGTGACCGTGACTTCGAGCGGGTTGTACCAAGTCTTCTTGCCGCTCGCGTCCTCGCGATAGAACGTTTCGTTCAGCACCATGCCCTGCGTGAGCAGATTCTTCGCGGGCTCGCTGAACTTGATGAGGCCCATGTCGCGCATGACCTTGGTCCAGAAGCGCGAGTACAAGAGGTGCAGAATCGCGTGCTCGATGCCGCCGATGTACTGATCCATCGGCATCCAGTAATCGGTGCGCTCGTCGACCATCGTCGGCGCGTCCGGCGCGGTGTAGCGCGAGAAGTACCAGGACGAATCGACGAAGGTGTCCATCGTGTCGGTTTCGCGCTTCGCCGCCGCGCCGCACTTCGGGCACGTGCAGTTCACGAACGCTTCCGACTTCGCGAGCGGGTTGCCCGAGCCGTCCGGCACGAGGTCTTCCGGCAGCACGACCGGCAGATCTTTCTCCGGCACCGGCACGTCGCCGCACGACGGGCAATGGATGATCGGAATCGGCGTGCCCCAGTAGCGCTGGCGCGAGATGCCCCAGTCGCGCAAACGCCAGGTGACCTGCTTGTCGCCGAGGTTCTTCGCCTTCAGATCGGCGGCGATCGCGTCGATGGCTTCTTCCGTCGTCAGGCCGTCGTACTTGCCGCTGTTGATGAGCCTGCCCGCGGTCTTGTCGCCGTACCATTCTTGCCAGGCGTCGGTCGAGTACGTCTTGCCCTCGACATCGATCACCTGTTTGATCGGCAGCTTGTACTTCTTCGCGAACGCGAAATCGCGCTCGTCGTGCGCCGGCACGCCCATCACCGCGCCTTCGCCGTAGGACATCAGCACGTAATTGCCGATCCACACTTCGACTTGCGCGCCCGTCAGCGGATGCGTGACGAAGAAGCCGGTCGGCACGCCCTTCTTTTCCATCGTCGCGACATCGGCTTCGGCCACGCCACCGCGCTTGCATTCGTCGATGAACGCCTGGAGATCGGCGTTGTCGCGCGCGAGGCGCGTGGCGAGCGGATGCTCCGCCGCGACCGCCGCGAACGTGACGCCCATGATCGTGTCGGCGCGCGTGGTGAATACGCGCAACAGTTTCGCTTCGCCGTCGATTTCATACGGGAAGCCGAAGTTCACGCCGAAGCTCTTGCCGATCCAGTTCTGCTGCATGATCTTGACGCGCTCGGGCCAGCCGAGGCCGTCGAGATCGTCGAGCAGTTGATCCGCGTAATCGGTGATGCGCAGGTAGTACATCGGGATTTCGCGCTTTTCGACGAGCGCGCCCGAGCGCCAGCCGCGCCCGTCGATGACCTGCTCGTTGGCGAGCACGGTCTGATCGACCGGATCCCAGTTGACCGTGCCCGTCTTCTTGTACGCGATGCCCTTTTCCAGCATCTTCAAGAACAGCCACTGGTTCCACTTGTAGTAATCCGGCGAGCAGGTGGCGACTTCGCGCGACCAGTCGATGGCGAGGCCCATCGACTGCATCTGCTTCTTCATGTACGCGATGTTCTCGTACGTCCACTTCGCCGGCGGCACGTTGTTCGCCATCGCCGCGTTTTCGGCGGGCATGCCGAACGCGTCCCAGCCCATCGGCATCAGCGTGTTGTGGCCGTTCATGCGCAAGTAACGGTACATCACGTCGTTGATGGTGTAGTTGCGCACGTGACCCATGTGCAGCTTGCCCGACGGATACGGCAGCATCGAGACGCAATAGAACTTGGGCTTGGCCGACGTCTCGGTCGTCCGGTAGACGTCGTTCGCGCGCCAGTTGCTCTGCGCGGCGGATTCGACGTCGGCGGGTGCGTATTTATCGTGCATGGTGTGGTTTGGCTTCGGCAAATGCTGGGAACGGACTTTGGGACTCGCCGCTATCGATTCGGGCAACGAGTCCGGGCGCTGCGGCATTGCTGACACGGCGCGGCGTCGGAATTCGGGCCTGCTGGCTCGGGCCAAGGCCCGCCGAACGGGGAAATCGCGATTATACCGTTCGATGCGCGCCGGTTCGCGCGCTTATTGCGCGGGCGCTGGCTGCTGCGGTTTCGCGGGCTGCGTGACGAAGCCGATGCGCTCCAGACCGGCCTGCTGCGCCGCGCCCATTACCTGCGCGATGACGTCGTAGCGCGTCGCGCTCGACGCCCGCAGATGCAGTTCCGGCTTCTGCGCGCTCTTGCCCGCGTCGGCGAAACGCGCGCGCATCTGATCGAAAGTGACGGGCGTGTCGTTCCAGAAGAGCTTGCCGGCGTCGTCGATGGACAGCGTGACGGTTTGCGGCGTCTCGCGCGCGGGCTGCGACGAGACTTTCGGCAAATCGAGCCGGATCGCGTGCGTGAAAAGCGGCGCGGTGATGATGAAGATGACGAGCAGCACGAGCATGACGTCGATGAGCGGCGTCATGTTGATGTCCGCCATCGGCGCACCGTTCGTCTTCTTGTCGAGTCCGCCGAAGGCCATCGCCGCGTTCCTATTCGGCCGGACCGCACACGAACGCATGCAGATCGTGCGCGAATCCGTCGAGTTCCTCGGAAATCTGCCGCACGTAGCGCCCGAGAATGTTGTACGCGAGCACGGCGGGAATCGCGACGACGAGACCGAACGCCGTCATGATGAGCGCCTCGCCGACCGGCCCGGCGACGTTTTCGATCATCGCCTGACCGCTCGACGCGATGTTCGACAGCGCGTGATAAATGCCCCAGACGGTGCCGAGCAAGCCGACGAAAGGCGCCGTGCTCCCCACCGATGCGAGCAGAACCTGACCGAATTCGAGCCTTCGTTGCGAACGCAGCAACGCATGACGCAGCGCGCGCAACACGCGCTCGCTGCGCTCGACGCGGGCGAGCATCGCGCCGGGCATTTCAGCTTCCGATGCGCGCCACGCGGCTTCAGCGAGTGGCAGAAACACACGCTCGCGATCCGCGCGCTGCAATGCGCCGATGCCGTCCTTCAAACTCGGCGCCTGCCAGAAACGCTGCAATGCGCGCGGACCTTGCCACTTGGCGCGCGCCAGAATCCACGCCTTCACGAGCAGGAAACACCAGCTCGCGAGCGACATGGCGAGCAGCAGACCCGCGACCGCGTGCGTCACGGCATCGCCGGATTGAAGGTAATGAATGACGCCCGTTGCTGCCATAAAAAATCAGCGCAGGCCGAGTACGTCCTGCATGTCGAAGAAGCCCTTGTCGTGCCCTTCGAGGAAACGCGCGGCGCGCAGCGCGCCCTGCGCGTACGACAGACGGCTCGCCGACTTGTGCGTGATTTCGATGCGCTCGCCGATGCCCGCGAAGAGCACCGTGTGATCGCCGACGATATCGCCGCCGCGAATCGCGGAAAAGCCGATCGTCGACGGATCGCGCTCGCCGGTCACGCCTTCGCGCGCGTACACGGCGCAGTCCTTCAGATCGCGGCCGAGCGCCTTGGCGATCACTTCGCCCATGCCGAGCGCGGTGCCCGACGGCGCATCCACCTTATGACGATGGTGCGCCTCGATGATCTCGATGTCGTAGCCGGTCGCGAAATGCTTCGCGGCGAATTCGAGCAGCTTCAACGTGACGTTCACGCCGACGCTCATGTTCGGCGCGAACACGACGCCGATCTTCTCGCCCGCCTGCTTCAGTTGCGCTTTCTGCTCGTCCGAAAAGCCGGTCGTGCCGACGATCATCTTCACGTTGTGCCGCAGCGCCGCTGCCAGATGCGCCATCGTGCCTTCGGGACGCGTGAAGTCGATGAGGGCGTCGGCGTCGGCGAACACGCGCTCGATGTCGTCCGTCAGCAACACGCCCGTGGTCTTGCCGAGGAACGCGCCCGCGTCCTGTCCGAGCTGCGGCGCGCCGGGGCGGTCGAGGGCGCCGGCGAGTTGCGCTTCGGGCTCGTTGAGGACAGTTTCGATCAGCATCCGGCCCATGCGGCCCGACGCGCCGGCAATGGCGATCTTCATGGCAGTCTCGTGTTGAATCGCGCGCGGCACGCGCGACGGATGATGCGAATGGGCTGTGCGGATGAAGCGGCGCCGCGTCGACGCATGGCGCGGCTTCGTCCTCGAGCGGCTGAACTGCTTACTGGCTTTGCTGCGGCAGATAGAACTGCGCCTGGCCGCTTGCGTTGGCCGGAGCCGGCGACGAACCCGCCGGACCGACCGCGCTGCTGTCCGGAATGTTGATCGTCTGCGGGCGGCGCTGCAGCTGAATCTGCGAGTTGCTGCCGGAACTGTTGGTGGAACCCGGCGCGCCGCCCGAGCTCGTCGGCGCGCTGCTGAACGCCGAGGAGCGCTGACGCCCCGTCGGCATTTCGACTTGCGCCGTTGCGCGGTTCGCGGCCTGCGCGGCTTCCTGGTTCGCATCGCCGGCAAATGCCGCTGCCGTATTCGGTTGCGTCGACGGCTCGCCGACCGGCGCTGTCACCGCCGCGGTCGACGCCACCGGCGCGGATGCCGCCGCCGGCGTCGCGGGCTTCGCGACCTTGACGCCCTTGTCGCCGTCGATTTCGGCGAGCAGCTCGAGGTTCGACGGCAGATTCTCGCCGCCCGACCAGCTCACGACGCGATCGCTCGCGAAGTTGACGACGAAGTCACGCTGCTGAACGACGGATGTCGACCCACGCTTGAAATAGAACACGTAGTCCCAGCGATCGGCGTGGAACATGTCCGTCAGAAGCGGCGTGCCGAGGAGTTGCTTCACCTGATCACGCGACATGCCGACCTGCATCTGCGCCGCGGCTTCCGCCGAAACGAAATTGCCTTGCACAACCGTGATCCGGTACGGCGTGATGCTTTGCGCGATCTTCTGCGTGACGCTGTCGTACGTCGAGCAGCCGGCGAGCAATGCGGCCAAGGTTGCTGCTATTACGGTTCCCCGCATGCGACGGCTCTCCCTGCAATTCGATAAATATTTGGAAAACATTTCACCTTTCACGCGAGGCGCTTCAAGGCCGCACTCATTTCGGCCCTCATTCAGCTAATTCACCTTGACGCCTTGACGCCGCTTGGGATGTCAGGATTTGGCAAAACGCATTACTATGAGAACCTTGAATTGTACTCTAGGGATGCCTAGCCATGACCAATCCCGCCGATCTCAAGAATATCGGGCTCAAGGCGACCCTGCCCCGCCTCAAGATTCTCGAAATTTTCCAGCACAGTCCGGTGCGCCATCTGACCGCTGAAGACGTGTATCGAAGCCTGCTCAACGAAGAGCTCGATATCGGTCTTGCGACGGTTTATCGCGTGCTCACGCAGTTCGAGCAAGCCGGCCTGCTGTCGCGAAGCAATTTCGAATCGGGCAAGGCCGTCTTCGAGCTCAACGAGGGATCGCACCACGATCACCTCGTGTGCATCGACTGCGGCCGCGTCGAAGAGTTTTTCGATGCGGAGATCGAACGCCGTCAGCAATCGATCGCGAAGGAACGCGGTTTCAAGCTCCACGAGCATGCGCTCGCGCTGTACGGCGCATGCACGAAGGAAAACTGCCCGCACCGCAAGCATTGAGCTTCGCGCGCCGCTCTTGGGCGCGCGGATGAAAAAACCGCCGTTCATCTCGCGATGGACGGCGGTTTCGTTTCGCCCGTACGTTTCATGTTATGCGCATGCGATCGATTCGCAATTGCATTTCGATTACCGCATGTTGTATCAAGCTGCGCGCGCGGCCGCTTCGATCAGCGCGTAACGTTCGGGCAGGTCGATTTCGTCGCAATTCGGCAAGTCGCCGCCGCGATCGACGACGATGAAATCGCCCGGCTCGTCGAGCACGATCAGCGGGTGATGCCACACGCCGCGCGCATAGTTCACGCCCTGCCAGCCGCGCGCGTAAAAGGCCCGCAGACCAGCCGCATCGAACTCGCCCGCAGGCGCGACGACCACGAGATAGCGCACGTCCGCGAGCGGCACGAAAGCCTGACTGCCGAGCGGATGGCGCTCCATCATCGAAACCACGACCGGCTGCGGGCGCGGCTGGCCGCGAAACACGTTGATAAGCGGCCGCCCTCCGCTTTCGAAGCCGACTTCCACGTTCGCGAGATCGTGAAAGCGCTCCGTCGTGCCCGCGTTGATCGGGAAATGACGCGCGCCTTCGAGTTCGATGACATCGCCGAACGGGGCGAAGGCTTCGCGCGTGAGCGGTTCGAGCGTCAATGTTTTCATTCGATTCCTCCGAAGATGCGCGATTCCGCGAGGTGCGTGTCGCGACAGTCGGTCATTTCAATGCCCGGGTTGCGTCGAGTCAGATCGCGTGCGCGTGTTCGTTGCCGTGCGCGCCTTGCTCCGATTGCGGCGCGGCGGGCACGAAGCGATACTCGGCGTCCTGATCGAGCACGCGTTGGGCGCGCGCCCGGTCGATGTCGTTCTCCCAGACGCCGACGACCACCGTCGCCACGCAGTTGCCGATCAGATTCGTCACCGCGCGCGCGATGCCGACGAACCAGTCGACCGGCAGGATCAGCACGAGGCCGAGCACGGGAATGGCGGGAATGGCGGAGAGCGTCGCGGCAAGAATCACGATGGCGGAGCCGGGAATGCCGTGCGCGCCCTTCGACGTCACCAGCGACACGAGCACGACGACGATCAGGTCATGCATCGACAGCGGCGTGTTGGTCGCCTGCGCGATGAAGATCACCGCGAGCGTGAGATAGATCGAGAAGCCGTCGAGGTTGAACGAGTAGCCGGTCGGAATCACGAGACCGACGGTCGAATCCTTCACGCCCATCCATTCGAGCTTGCGCATGATCTGCGGCAGCACGGCATCCGACGACGCGGTGCCGAGCACGATCGACAATTCCTCGCGCAGATAGCGCACGAGCTTGAAGATCGAGAAGCCCGCGAGGCGCATCACGATACCCAGCACGACGAACACGAACAGGAAGCAGCTCGCGTAGAACACAATCACGAGCAGGCCGAGCTGCTTGAGCGACGCGACGCCGTACTGGCCGGTCGTGAAGGCGATCGCGCCGAGCACGCCGAGCGGCGCGAGCTTGATGATGAACGCCATGATGCGGAAAAACACATGCGACAGCTCGTCGATGAAAACCGTCACGCGCTGTGCCTTTTCGCCGAGCATCGAGAGCGCCGAGCCGAACAGGATCGCGAACACGAGCACTTGCAGGATGTCGCCTTTGGCGAAAGCGTCGATCGCGGTGTCGGGGATGATCTTCAACAGGAAGCCCGCGGTGTCCTTCAGGCTTTTTGCGTGCTCCGTGTAGGTCGCGAGCGACGCGGCATTGAGCGAATGCAGATCGATGTTCATGCCGACGCCCGGCCGCGTGAACCATGCGAGCAGCGCGCCGATGACAAGTGCGAGCGTCGTCATGATCTCGAAGTAGACGACCGCCTTCAGCCCGACGCGTCCCACTTTCTTCAGATCGCCCGCGCTCGCCATGCCGCTCACGACGACGCAGAACACGATCGGCCCGATCACCATCTTGATGAGCTTCAGGAAACCGTCGCCCAAAGGCCGCAACGACTGGCCGAAATGCGGAAACAGCGCGCCGACCACCACGCCGATGACCAGCGCGATCATCACCCTGCCGAACAGCGAATTCAGAAATCTCGACACGACCGTCTCCTCGTGTAATGTCTCGGGACCAGAGCAACTGTTCCGACTGGTCGGACCAGTGCTGTGATGGGGAATATTAGAAAGCCGATATAGAGCCGTCAAGGAAGCATTGGTAGCGGTTTACCCTGTTCCGGCCGGGTACGGAAATGGCCGCGACACGGTCGTTCACACGTGCGCACGGCACGCGCATACAATGGCGGTCAGACCGGCCAATTCAGTTTTCTTCCTATGAAAAACGTCCCGCATACCGTGGCCGACGCCGCCATCGCGACCATTCGCGAGCGCATCGAATCGAGCATGTATCCGGTCGGGAGTCTGCTTCCGGCGCAGCGGCAGCTATCGGAAGAATTGGCGATCAGCCGGGCGTCGCTACGCGAGGCGCTCTCGACGCTCGAAGCGCTCGGCATGCTGCATATCCGGCCCGGAAAAGGCGTGTATGTCAGCAGTGCGCAGGCAAGCAACGCACATCCGTGGCGCTTCGCCGATCAGGCGTCGTTGCCCGACACCTATCAGATGCGCTTCGCGCTGGAGGGATTCGTCGCGCGGCTCGCGGCGCATTCGATCGGCGACGCGGACATCGACTGGCTCGACGACAATCTCGACTCGCTGCACGCCGCGTTGACCGAATCGGCGCTGGAAGAAGCCGCGCAACTCGACTTCGCGTTTCACATGCGTATCGTGAGTCTCGCGGGCAATGCGGCGATCGAATCGATCCTGCGCGGCAGCGCCGACATCATGAAGGAGAGCCAGCGGCTGCCGTTCTATCGGCGCGAACTGGTGTTATCGACGTATCACGAACACGCGGTCATCATCGAGGCTCTGAAGGCGCGCGACGGCGAGAAGGCCGGCCGCGCGATCGAAGGTCACATCGTCAACGCGGCGCAGCGTGCGGGCGTGCATTTTCCCGTTCCGAGCAAAGCTTGAGGCGAAAAAAAGCCGCTCCGAAGAGCGGCTTTGTCGTTTCAGCAGGCTGAAACTTACTTCGCGTTCGCGAGGGCGACCGCCGTATCCAGCATGCGGTTCGAGAAGCCCCATTCGTTGTCGTACCAGCTCGACACCTTCACGAGACGGCCCGACACCTTGGTGAGCGTCGAATCGAACGTCGACGAAGCCGGGTTGTGGTTGTAGTCGATCGAGACCAGCGGCGCATCGTTGTAGCCGAGCACGCCCTTCAGTTCGCCTTCCGACGCTTCCTTCATGATCTTGTTGATCTCATCGACCGTCGTATCGCGCGCGGCGATGAACGACAGATCGACGACCGACACGTTGATCGTCGGGACGCGGATCGCGTAGCCATCCAGCTTGCCGTTCAGCTCGGGCAGCACGAGGCCGACGGCCGAAGCAGCGCCCGTCTTCGTCGGAATCTGGCTGTGCGTGGCCGAGCGCGCGCGGCGCAGGTCTTCGTGGTAGACGTCCGTCAGAACCTGGTCGTTCGTGTACGCGTGGATCGTGGTCATCAGACCGTTCACCAGGCCGATCTTGTCGTTCAACGGCTTTACGAGCGGCGCGAGGCAGTTCGTCGTGCACGATGCGTTCGAGATGACCGTGTCCGACGCCTTCAGCACGTTGTGATTCACGCCGTACACGATGGTCGCGTCGACGTCCTTGCCGCCCGGCGCCGAGATGATGACCTTCTTCGCGCCGCCCTTGATGTGCGCGCTCGCCTTTTCCTTCGTCGTGAAGAAGCCGGTGCACTCCATCACCACGTCGACCTTCAGCTCGCCCCACGGCAGTTCGGCCGGGTTGCGGTTCGCCAAAACGCGGATCTTGTCGCCGTTGACGACGAGGTAATCGCCGTCCACCGACACTTCGCCCGGGAACTTGCCGTGCGCCGTGTCGTACTGCGTCAGGTGCGCGTTGGTCTTGGCATCGCCGAGGTCGTTGATGGCGACGATCTCGATGTCGTGCTTCTTGCCGTTTTCATAGAGGGCGCGCAGCGTGTTGCGGCCGATACGGCCATAGCCGTTGATTGCAACGCGAATCGTCATGGTCTATCTCCTTGGCTTAAAAAAACCTGCTTCGCTGACCGCGAATTTTACTGCGCGGCGAGGACGGCCTTCGCCGTCGCGACAACATGCTCCACCGTGAAGCCGAAATGCTTGAACAGCGCGCCCGCCGGAGCCGACTCGCCGAACGTGTCGATGCCGACCACGCCGCCTTCGAGGCCCACGTACTTGCGCCAGAAATCCGTCACGCCCGCTTCGATCGCCACGCGCGCCACGCCCTTCGGCAGCACGCGCTCACGATACTCGGCGTCCTGCTTGTCGAAGACGTTCGTGCACGGCATCGACACGACGCGCGCGCCGATGCCTTCCTTCGCCAGCGCCTCGACGGCTTGCATCGCGAGCTGCACTTCCGAGCCGGTCGCGATGAGGATGATCTTGCGCGCGGGGATATCGTCGTTCCAGTCGCGCAGCACGTAGCCGCCCTTCGCGATGTTGGCGATCTGAATGTCGTTGCGCGGCGAGAATTGCAGATTCTGGCGGCTGAAAATCAGCGTCGACGGGCCGTTGTGCGCGATCGAATGCGTCCACGCGACCGCCGTTTCGACCGTATCGGCCGGACGCCACGTCTGCAGATTCGGGATCAGGCGCAGGCTCGACACATGTTCGATCGACTGGTGCGTCGGACCGTCTTCGCCGAGACCGATGGAATCGTGCGTGAAGACGAAGATCGAGCGCGACTTCATCAGCGCGGCGACGCGCAGCGCGTTGCGGCTGTAGTCCGAGAACGTCAGGAACGTGCCGCCGAACGGACGATAGCCGCCATGCAGCGCGATGCCGTTGATCGCAGCCGACATGCCGAACTCGCGCACGCCGTAGTTGATGTGATTGCCCCACTGGATGCCCGCGTGTTCCGGATTCGCGTTTTCGGCGTCGCCTGCGGCGCGAACGGCTTTGGAAGCCTTCCAGTTGGTGAGGTTCGAGCCGGTCAGGTCGGCCGAGCCGCCGAGCAGTTCCGGCAGTGCCGCGGCCAGCCCTTCGATGGCGTTCTGCGAGGCCTTGCGCGTCGCGATGGTTTCGGCCTTCTGATTCGCGTCCTCGATGATCTTCGCGGCAGCTTCGGCCCAGTTCGCCGGCAGCTCGCCGCTCATGCGGCGCGTGAATTCGCTCGCTTCCGACGCGTACTTCGCGCGATAGGCGTCGAACGCCTTGTTCCATTCCGCTTCGGCGTGCGTGCCTTGTTCCTTCGCGTCCCACGCCGCATACACTTCCTGCGGAATTTCGAACGGACCGTAGTTCCAGCCGATCGCCGCGCGCGTCGCCGCGATTTCCTTGTCGCCGAGCGGCGCGCCGTGCGCGTCGTGACCGCCCGCCTTCGTCGGCGCGCCCTTGCCGATGACCGTGCGGCAGCAGATCAGCGTCGGCTTGTCCGACTTCTTCGCGGCGGCGATAGCGGCATCGACTGCATCGACGTTGTGGCCGTCCACGGCGCGGATCACGTTCCAGCCATACGCTTCGAAGCGCTTCGGCGTGTCGTCGTGGAACCAGTGCTCGACGTGGCCGTCGATGGAAATGCCGTTGTCGTCGTACAGCGCGATCAGCTTGTTGAGCTTGAGCGTGCCCGCGAGCGAGCACGCTTCGTGCGAAATGCCTTCCATCAGGCAGCCGTCGCCAAGGAACACGTACGTGTAGTGATCGACGATCTTCGCGTCAGCCTTGTTGAATTCGGCGGCGAGCAGCGCCTCGGCGAGCGCCATGCCGACCGCATTGCCGACGCCCTGGCCGAGCGGGCCCGTGGTCGTCTCGACGCCGGCCGTGATGCCGTATTCCGGATGGCCCGGCGTCTTCGAATGCAGTTGACGGAAGTTCTTGAGCTCGCTCATCGGCAGGTCGTAGCCGGTGAGGTGCAGCAGCGAATACAGCAACATCGAGCCGTGACCGTTCGACAACACGAAACGGTCGCGATCGAACCAGTGCGGATTCGCGGGATTGTGCTTCAGATGGCGCGACCACAGCGCGACGCCGATTTCCGCCATGCCCATCGGCATGCCGGGATGGCCGGAGTTGGCTTGTTGAACGGCGTCCATGGCGAGCGCGCGGATTGCGTTGGCCATGAGGGCGGTCTGGCTGGAGGTCGGGATCGTCATGTCGAGTCTGGGCAGGTGCTGAAATGATCCGCGGTGCTTCTCTTGCAGTACTTCTCACTCGGGCCGGACCCGCACACACCACGTTTTCAGGACCGGAACGACTTGGAAACGACGAGAAACGACGAGGATCGGAAGCCCATCATTCTAACAGACCGGTCCGATTGACACGCGTCTGTAAGGGCGCAAATCCGGTGCGTCCGGACGTCCCGGGCGCGGGCATGTTCCGTGCACTTCACGCGTCGCCGCACTGTCACGGCGGCATGACAATCCGTGACCTTACACGGTAACGCGCGCGGTCAACGGACGTTCATCTGGCGAAATCCGTCCGGCGCGCGGCGTATCGCGCAGGTTCCTTGCCGGTCCATTGATCGTACGGCTTCATGGCAAAATGTTTCCCAATGTGCAGCAGCAAGGCTTCAAGGAGTGCTTTCGATGACCGACCCTCGCCCCGCCGACGTGCCCTGGCTGACTCCGTATCTCACCGTGCGCGACGCACGCGTGAGCATTGCGTTTTATGAAAAAGCGCTAGGCTTCGCGGTGCGCGACAGCGTCAACGACGACGGCACGGTCATCCATGTCGAGATGACGTATCGCGGGCAGTTGATCGTGATGTTCGCGCCCGAAGGCGCGTACGGTTCGCAGGCGCGCACGCCGAAGAGCGCGGGGCAAATGGCGCCGCAGTCCTTCTATTTATACGTCGATGACGTCGACGCCACGTTCCATCAGGCGCTCGCAGTCGGCGCGAAGGCGCTCATCGAGCCGCAGGACCAGTTCTGGGGCGACCGCTTCGCGCAGATCGAAGATCCGGACGGCTATCGCTGGGCGATCGCGCGGCATCTGCGCTGAGCGCGCAGGCATTCTCACTATCCGCGGACGGCCGAGTCCGCGATCAATCATTCATGCCACGTTTTCATGTCGACGGCCCGCTCTGCGCAGGCCAAACCTTCGCCCTTCCGGATGACGTCGTGCGTCATGTGCACGTTCTGCGTCTGCAAACGGGCGATGCAATCACACTCTTCGATGGCCGCGGCGGCGAATATCGCGGCGAGCTCGTCGATATCGCCAAACGCGCGGCGACCGCGCGCATCGACGAACACAGCGATCGCGAAGCCGAGCCGCCGTATCGCGTGACGCTCGCGCAAGGCGTCGCGGGCGGCGACAAGATGGACTGGCTCATCGAGAAGGCGGTGGAACTCGGCGTCTCGGGCATTGCGCCGATCACGGCCGAGCGCGGCGTCGTGCGTCTCGCCGGCGAGCGCGCATTGCGTCGTCAGGCGCACTGGCAGGCGCTCACGCGCGCGGCGTGCGAGCAATGCGGGCGCAATCGCGTGCCCGAGGTTGCGCCGCCGCGCGATCTCGGCGCCTGGCTCGCCGACCTGCCCGCCGCCATCGACGGCGAACTGCGCCTCCTTCTCTCGCCGCGCGCCGAAGTCAGCTTTGCATCGTTGCCCGTCGATCCGCCGGCGAGTCCCGTCACTTTGCTGATCGGTCCGGAAGCGGGTTTTTCGCCCGCGGAAGAAACCGCGATCGTCGATGCGGGTTTTTCCACGCTCGGGCTCGGCCCGCGCGTGCTGCGCACGGAGACGGCGGGCATTGCGGTGTTGGCGGCGCTGGCCGCGCGCTGGGGCGGCTGGTAAAGAAATAGCCCGATGGAAACCCATCGGGCTATTTTCCTGCTTTGCGCCGGCCTTGGTTCGAATGCTCAGACGAACGAATAGAACACGCGGAAAGCCACTTTCCTTTCCGCCCAGAATTCCGCCGCGTCGCGGAATACGTCCAGCAGCACTTCGCGGCCTTCCTTGTCGAACTTCTGCGCGATCGGCAGTTGTTCCAGCACGATCACGAAACCCGGTTGCGAGCCCGCCTTGTGAACGAGATCGGTGAGCGAATCGTAAAGCGCGTCGTAGTTCTTGCCGAAGTGTTTGGGAAAGAGAAACGAAAGAGCGATAGTCTCGAGCACTTCCTGTTTGCTCTGCGCATGGCCGAGATACGCGTACAGGAAATGCTGGCCGAGGCGGTTCGCTTCGTCCGCGAGATCCTGCACCCGGAACGCGCGAATCGACTGCACGATGTTCGGCCGCACGGTTGCGAACAGCGATTCCGAATCCTCTTGCGGATGGAGCTCCTCGGGCCTGGTCTCGTCGTCGGGTCTGTTGTCGTGTTCTGTCATGCGTAGCCGCAATACTCGCTGGAACAGGTTGCCATCGCCGGTGGCGAAAAGATCACCCGCGACGCTGTGGTCGTGCGCGTAGATGTTGTCGCTCATGCCGTTAATCCCGTAGTTGATCCGCAATGCGTTTGAAACTGGCGTAGTGGTCGTCCGTGTAGTAGCAATCGTCGAGCTTCTTCTTCGGACCGCCACACACGATCCGGCGCGCGCCGCGATCCCGCGCGCGAGGCGTGGGAACGGTGTATTCGTGGTAGTAGCCGCGTGGATGCCGCGGAAGCAAACGCTCGCGATTGCCGAACACGACGCCGTCCTTCTCGAAAGGGAAAGGGCCGCCCGCTTCGATCAGCCGCAAGGTTGCGACCGCCTGCTTGGGCAACTGCGCAATGTAGACGGTGGCCAGCCCGTCGCGCTCCTGCTCGCCGGTCGCTTGCGGTTGCCGCATCTGCGCTTCACGGACCGGTTCGGCCGGCGAGACGGGCGCCGGACTCGCCGAAGCAACCATCTCCTGAACGCCGCTTCGAGGTTCATCCTTGCCGCACGCGCCCAACAGGACGCTCAAGGCGACGAAAAACGAAAGAGCCCTCGCGCGTGTCACCAAACGGTTGTCCTCGCGTTACACCAGAATTCACGACCATGAAAGATGTAAGGGTATCGCTAATGACAGGGCGAAGCAACGTTCGCCCGAAAATCGGAAATTTTTTCGCAGTTTGGACCGATCCCGCAAATTCTGATGACGTAATCATCCGAAGAATTAGCCGAAATCTGAGAGATTTCTATCCCAGTCAGGATAATAATTTGCTCGTGGGATCTGAAGCGTTGGACGAGCCGCCTCACTCGTCGCCAGTTTCGCGGCATCGCGCTTGCCGTTCGACCCCGCTTTTTGCGTGTAAAGCAAACACTCCTTTGCTTTTTTTCGCGGCGTGCCGTGTGTCCACGGCACGCTTTTTTTTGCGCAAAAAAAGCGGCGGGAAAGCCCGCCGCGTTCTTGGTCAAAGCAAGCCGCGATCAGCGCGCCGCCGATGCATCCGCCACCAGCAATGCCGTCATGTTGACGATTCGCCGCACCGTCGCCGATGAAGTGAGCACGTGAACCGGCTTCGCCGCGCCGAGCAGGATCGGCCCGATCGCGATGCCGCTTCCCGCCGCCGTCTTCAGCAGGTTGTACGAGATGTTCGCCGCGTCGATGTTCGGCAGGATCAGCAGGTTCGCGTCGCCTTCGAGCGTCGATTCGGGCAGCACTTCCTTGCGCAGACGCGCATCGAGCGCCACGTCGCCGTGCATTTCGCCGTCGACGTCGAGATCGGGCGCGCGTTCCTTGAGGATCGCGAGCACGTCGCGCATCTTCTGCGCGGTCGGCGCATTGCTCGTGCCGAAGTTCGAATGCGACAGGAGCGCGATCTTCGGCACGATGCCGAAGCGCTTCACTTCTTCCGCCGCGAGCATCGTGATTTCGGCGAGCTGCTCGGGCGTCGGATCGACGTTCACGTGCGTATCGACGATGAAAATCTGACGCCCCGGCAGCACGAGCGCGTTCATTGCCGCGTACACGTTCGCGCCTTCCTTCTTTCCGATCACCTGATCGATGAAGTGCAGATGACGATGCGTCGTGCTCACCGTGCCGCAGATCATGCCGTCGGCTTCGCCCTTCTGCACGAGCATCGCGCCGATCAGCGTCGTGCGGCGGCGCATTTCGAGCTTTGCCATCTGCTGGCTGATGCCTTTGCGCGCCATCATCTTCGCGTACGTCTGCCAGAAATCGCGATAGCGCTCGTCGTGGTCCGTATCGACCACGGAGAAATCGACGCCCGGCGCGAGACGCAGGCCGAATTTCTGGATGCGTTGCTGGATGACCGCCGGACGGCCGATGAGAATCGGCTTCGCGATCTTTTCATCGACGGCGATCTGCACCGCGCGCAGCACGCGCTCTTCCTCGCCCTCCGCGAACACGATGCGCTTCTTCTCCGGCTCGACGCTGCGCGCGAGCTGGAACACGGGCTTCATCGTCGTGCCGCTGTGATAGACGAACTGCTGCAGATGCTGCTCGTACGCTTCCATGTCCTCGATCGGACGCGTCGCCACGCCGCTGTCCATCGCCGCCTTCGCGACGGCCGGCGCGATCTTCACGATGAGACGCGGATCGAAAGGCTTCGGAATCAGATATTCCGGGCCGAACGACAAATCCTGAATGCCATAAGCCGTCGCGACGATATCGCTCTGCTCCTGACGCGCCAGTTCCGCGATGGCGTTCACCGCAGCGATTTCCATTTCCTTCGTGATGACGGTCGCGCCGACATCGAGCGCGCCGCGGAAGATGAACGGGAAGCACAGAACGTTGTTGACCTGATTCGGATAATCCGTGCGGCCGGTGGCGAGCACGGCGTCCGGGCGCACTTCGAGCGCGAGTTCCGGCAGGATTTCCGGCGTCGGATTCGCGAGCGCCAGAATCAGCGGCTTCGCGGCCATCTGCTTGACCATGTCCTGCTTGAGCACGCCGCCGGCCGAAAGCCCGAGGAACACGTCCGCGCCTTCGATCACTTCGGCGAGCGTGCGCGCGCTCGTTTCGCGCGCGAAGAGCTCCTTGTCCGGGTCCATCAGCTCCGTGCGGCCCTTGTAGACGACGCCGGCCAGATCCGTCACGAAAATGTTCTCGCGCTTCATGCCGAGATCGACGAGCAGATTCAGGCACGCCAGCGCCGCCGCGCCCGCGCCCGACGCGACCAGCTTCACTTCGCCGATGTTCTTGCCGACCACCTTCAGACCGTTCGTGATCGCCGCCGCGACGACGATAGCCGTGCCGTGCTGATCGTCGTGGAAGACGGGAATTTTCATGCGCTTGCGGCATTCGCGTTCGACGATGAAGCAGTCCGGCGCCTTGATGTCTTCCAGATTGATGCCGCCGAAAGTCGGCTCGAGCGCGGCGATCACGTCGACGAGCTTGTGCGGATCGCTTTCGTTCAGCTCGATATCGAACACGTCGATGCCGGCGAACTTCTTGAAGAGCACGGCCTTGCCTTCCATCACCGGCTTCGATGCAAGCGGCCCGATGTTGCCGAGGCCCAGCACGGCCGTGCCATTGCTGACGACGCCGACGAGATTGCTGCGCGCGGTGAAGCGCGCGGCGTTCAGCGGATCTTCGACGATCGCTTCACACGCGAACGCGACGCCCGGCGAGTAAGCCAGCGCGAGGTCGCGCTGGTTGATCATCTGCTTGGTGGGGGCGATCGCGATCTTCCCGGGAACCGGAAATTCGTGATAGTCGAGCGCAGCTTCGCGCAACTTGGTATTAGCGTCAGTCGTCATAAGGCGGGCTAGCAGTGCGGGAATTAGAATGGAAGTTCGAACGCATTGTAGCGCCAATCAGTCGCGGTTTCGGACCGCGCTCCATGCATTTCGGCTACAAGTGCCATGACTGGAAAACGTCTGGTCGGTCCGTCCGGCAAGCCTTCGCGGGCATCGGCCGAGTGTTTTCGAGATGCGGCGCCGGTTTCGGCGCGCTGTGTTTTTCATCGTGCATTGCAACAATCAACCTCAAGCGCCGACGCATGCTCTCCGAGTTTTCACTGATCGACCGTTTCTTTGCACGCCGCGCGACGGCGCCTTCCCCGCGTCATGACGAGGAGGCCGCGAAGCCGCTCGGCATCGGCGACGACTGCGCGCTTATCGCGCCGCCGGTTGGCCATCAGCTCGCCATTTCGACGGACATGCTGGTCGAAGGACGCCACTTCTTTCCCGATGTCGATCCGTACGCGCTCGGTCACAAGGCGCTCGCGGTGAACCTGTCCGATCTCGCCGCGATGGGCGCGAAGCCGCACGCGTTCACGCTCGCGCTCGCGTTGCCGCGCGCCGACGAAACGTGGCTCGAAGCGTTCAGCAACGGTCTCTTCGCGCTCGCGGAACGTCACGATTGCGCGCTCGTCGGCGGCGATACGACGAGCGGGCCGCTCAACATCTGCATCACGGTGTTCGGCGACGTGCCGCAGGGTGCGGCATTGCGTCGCGATGCGGCGCGTCCCGGCGACGACATCTACATATCCGGCACCTTGGGCGACGCGCGCGCGGGCCTCGGCGCGATTCGCGGCGAGTGGTCCGCGCCGGAAGCTTCCGCCTGGCGGCGCGCGCTGGAGCGCCCGGAACCGCGCGTCGCGTTGGGCATGGCGTTGCGCGGCGTGGCGCACGCGGCGCTCGATATCTCCGATGGCCTCGCGGGCGATCTCATGCACATCCTGAAGCGTTCGGGCGTGCGCGCGGTCGTCGATGCCGATGCCGTGCCGTGCTCCGATGCCGTGCGCGCGCTGCCCGAAACCGCGCGCCGACAATGCACGCTCGCGGGCGGCGACGACTACGAGCTCTGCTTCACCGCGCCCGTCGATGCCCGCGACGCGCTCGCCAAGATCGCGACGGACGTGAAAGTGCCGCTGACGCGCATCGGTACAATCGAGTCATCCGGTGCGCCCGCAATCGCCTGGCGCGATGCGTCGGGCGCCCCGCTCTCCCTGACGTTGCAAGGCTTCGATCATTTCCATGCAGACTGACCCCACGCTAGCGGGCGACCCGGCCGCGCCGCGCAGCAAGCCGCGCCGGGCGAGCGCGCGCTTCATGCTCGACCATCCGCTTCATATTCTTTCGCTCGGCTTCGGCAGCGGACTGTCTCCCATCGTGCCGGGCACGGTCGGCACGTTATTCGCATGGGTGTCGTTCGTCGTGTTCAATCCGCATCTGACGGTCGCGGAATGGGGCGCGCTGATCGTCGCCGGCTTCATCGCCGGATGCTGGTTCACCGGCTTCACCGCGAAGAAAATGGGCACCGACGATCCGTCGCCGGTCGTGTGGGACGAGATCGTCGCGTTCTGGCTCGTGCTGCTGCTCGTCACGCCCGCGACCTTCACCGGGCAATTGTGGGCGTTCGTCGTGTTCCGCTTCTTCGACATGGTGAAACCGCCGCCCATCCGATATTTCGATCGCCGGTTGAAAGGCGGTTTCGGCATCATGTTCGATGATCTCGTCGCGGCGTTCTTCACGCTGCTCGTGATCGCGCTCTGGCGCATGACCGTCTGATTTTTTCCATCCATCGAGACTACCGCCATGCCAACCGACACCGTCGTTCACCAACTTGCGATTCGCGTCGGCAACAAGCTGCACGCCGAACGGCTGATGCTCGCCACCGCCGAGTCGTGCACGGGCGGCATGGTCGCGACCGCCATCACCGATATTTCGGGCAGCAGCGCGTGGTTCGAGCGCGGCTTCGTCACGTATTCGAATCTCGCGAAGATCGAGATGATCGGCGTGCCCGCGACGCTGATCGAACAGCACGGCGCGGTCAGCGAGCCGGTCGCGAAGGCCATGGCCGAAGGCGCGCTGCGCAACAGCCGCGCGCAGGTCTCGGTGTCGATTACGGGCGTGGCGGGACCGGCGGGCGGCAGCGAGGCGAAGCCGGTCGGTACCGTGTGCTTCGGATGGAGCAATCGTCTGAATACGCAGATCGAGACCCAGCATTTCAAGGGCGACCGCGAACAAGTGCGAACGCAGGCCGCCGCGCATGCGTTGCGCAGGCTGCTGGAGTTCATGGATCAGAGCGAGCGCTGAGCGCGCGTCGATCGCATGAACAAGCGCATCGACAATCCGGCCGATTCCGTCACGTTCAGCAAGGATCAGGTGGCCCGCTGGATGGGTCGGAAGACCTTCGGCCGCAATCGAACGTCACATTGCCGACCGAGCCGCCGTTGTACATCGCCATCGTTAAGCGCTCGCGGCGGGCATTCTGTCCGAAGATGCGCGCGCGGTGGAGAAGTTCTCCGCCGAAGACATCGAGGCGCTGTTCGCGCCTATTGCCGATAGTTGAAGCGCGCGCTCACCGATACTGATTGATCGTATCGCGCGTCTTCTTCGCGGCTTCGCCCGCGGCTTGCGCGTAATCATCGCCCTTGCCGGCGTAGATGATCGCGCGCGACGAATTGATCAACATGCCCGTTCCGTTCGCGGTGCGGCCCGCGCGCACGGTTGCTTCGACATCGCCGCCCTGTGCGCCGATGCCCGGAATCAGAAGCGGCATGTCGCCGACGATCCCGCGTACCGTTTCGATTTCCTTCGGAAACGTCGCACCGACGACGAGGCCCAACTGGCCCTTGTCATTCCACTTTTCCGCCGCGAGCCTGGCGACGACCTGATACAGCGGCTTGCCATCGGTCGTGAGAAATTGCAGATCGGAGCCGCCCGCGTTCGACGTTCGGCACAGCACGATCACGCCCTTGCCCTCATGCGCGAGATACGGCTCGATGGAATCGAAGCCCATGTATGGATTCACGGTGACGGCATCGGCCCGATAGCGCTCGAACGCTTCCTTCGCGTACTGCTCGGCCGTGCTGCCGATATCGCCGCGCTTCGCATCGAGAATCACCGGAATGCCGGCGTGCTTCTCGTGGATATGCGCGATCAGCGCTTCGAGTTGATCTTCCGCGCGATGCGCCGCGAAGTACGCAATCTGCGGCTTGAACGACGATGCATACGGCGCGGTTGCATCGACGATGGTCTTGCAGAACTCGAAGATCGCGTCGGCGCGGCCGTTGAGTGCGCCGGGAAACTTCGCCGGCTCCGGGTCGAGGCCGACGCACAAAAGCGATTGAGTCCGCGACCACGCGGCATTGAGCGATTCGATGAAGGACATGGCGGGAAGATGTTGAAAACGTCGATGCCACGCATTTTAACGTGCGTGGCGTCATCTTCCGTCGCGCTTCCGGCGCGGATCAGCGCGCCGCGTCCCGTGCCCGCGCCTTCGCGCCTGCCCGCGTGCGCGGCCTTCCGCGCCGCGTCGCTTCCCCGGTGCGCTCGACGGTGAAGCGGAATTCCCGCGACAAGCGTTCGCCCGGTTCGAGCACGGTCATGCCGTTCGCTTCCCCACCGCCGGGCAGATTCACCGCGTTGATCGGATGATCGACCGGCTCGAAGCAGAAAAAGCTTTCGCCGGGCGGCGCGTAGAGCACGTAGTAATCGGTGTCGGCGGCGATCGTCAGCGACAGGCGGCGCTTCGGCCACAGCACGCTCGTGCGCCCGCTCCATCCGGTGAACGCGTTGTTGACCATTTCCGATGGCATCGGATACGCAACGCCGAATTGCCACGCGGGCGGCGTCGGAACATGCCGCACAGGCAGCCAGTCGTCGCCGCACAGCCACACGCCGCCCGCCGCCGCCGACAACTCCGTGTCCGCCTCGCGCATCAGGAACGGATGCAGCCCGAGGCCGAACGGCAGCGCTTCGTCGCCGGTATTTTCGACATCGAGCGTCACGGCGAGCGTCGCTTCGTCGAGCGTGTAAGTCTGCGCGGCGCGAAACGCGTAAGGCGTGCCGCCGCTGCGATCGAGCGTGAGACGCACGCGCGCGGAATCCTGCTCCGCGACTTCCCACGCGCCGAGCCAGCCATCGCCGTGCAGCGGCAGCGGTTCGCCCGCGCGATTGCACGGCACGTCGATCGAGCGTCCGGAAAACTGAAAGTGTCCGTTGCCGATGCGGTTCGAATACGGCAAAAGCGGATAGCACGCGAGCTGATTCGGATCGGTGTCCGGTCCCGGCTCGACGCACGGCCGGAAGATCGGCACGAGCGTGCCTTCGTGCCGCCAGTCGAAGCGCGTGATGCCGCCGCCGAGCGACGGTGCCAGCTCGAGCCGCAAATGCGCGTTGGCGAGCGTGATGCAGCCGTCGACATCGGCGCCGCCCATCGCGACGACCGCGGTGCTCGGGCCGGGACGGATCGGCGGTTCGGTGGCGGCGGCGAGACGCGCACGGCGGGTGTTCGCCTGTTCCTTGGACGTCGATGCAGGATTCGGTCTTTGCTCTGTTCGCGCGACAGCCATGACTCGTGCTCCATCGAGAGGCGAAGAACCCGGCGTTGCCGGGATGGGTCGGGCGGCGCGTCGATCGCGCGCCGCCTCGTGTTCTGGTTACGCCTTGCCCGCAAATACGGCTTCCGCGATGCCGCGTGCACCGGGCGTCGCGACGAACACGCCGCCTGCGTGCGCGTCTGTTTCGCCGAGGCCGATGCGCGCCGTCGTCACATACAGCGTGCCGAAGTCCGCGCCGCCGAACGCGGCGCAACTCGGCTGCGCGCTCGGCACGTCGATGCGCGCCGTCTCGCGGCCGTCGCTTCCGTAGCGCACGACGCGCGCGCCGCCCCACTGCGCGTTCCACAAGCCGCCGTCCGCATCGACGATCGAGCCGTCGGGCACGCCGGTCGCATCCGTCAGCTCGACGAACACGCGGTCGTTGTCGAACGTCGGATAGTCGCATACGCGAATCTGACGCGTGGGCGAGTCGCAGTAGTACATCGTCGCGCCATCGGGCGAGAAGCCGATGCTATTCGAGATCGCGCAATTCCCGAGCGGCAGCTTTTCCAGCGACAGATCCGCGTTCAGCCGATAAAACGCGCCGACCGGTTGCGCATCGTCCACATCGTGTTTCGTGCCGAACACGAAGCTCCCTTCGCGGTCGCAACGGCCGTCGTTGAGGCGCGTCGGCAGATCGGCTTCGACTTCCATGATGGTTTCGATCTTGCCCGTCGCGATTTCATGGAACGCGAGCCGCGATGCGAGGCCGAGCAGCAGGAAACGCGCATCGGCGCACGGCGTGAAGCAGGCGAGCCGCTCGGGCATGTCGAACGATTCGCTCGCGCCGTCGCGCGGATCGTAGCGCCACAGCTTCTTGCCTTCGATATCGGTCCACCAGAAGCGGCCGCTCGCGGCGCACCACGTCGCGCCTTCGCCGAGCGAACACTGGCTGTCGATGAGAAGTTGCGCTTGCATCGGATTCATCAGACCCATCCTCCGTCGACGATCATGTCCTGCGCCGTGATCATTCTGCTGTCGTCCGATGCGAGAAACAGCGCCGCGCGCGCGAGGTGTGCGGGCAGCAGTTCTCCGTCGATGCACTGGCCTTGCTTGATTGCTTCCTTGCCGGCCTCGTCGAGCCACAGACGCTTTTGCTTTTCGGTCATCACCCAGCCCGGCACGAGCGTATTGACGCGGATGCCGAATTTGCCGAGATCGCGCGCGAGGCCGCGCGTCATGCCTTGCACTGCCGATTTCGACGTCGTGTAGACGGGGAAGTTGCCTTGCTTGAGCATCCAGCTGATCGAGCCGAGATTGATGATCGAGCCGCCGCCCGCGCGCTTCATGTCGTCGATGACGGCCTGCGCCGCGAAGAATTGATGGCGGATGTTGACCGCGATGCCTGCATCGTACGACTCGGGTGTGACGTCTTCGATTGCGTGGCGTTTGTCGTTGGCGGCGTTGTTGACGAGCACGTTGATGGGGCCGAGGGCGGCTCTTACATCGGCGATGCCTTTGCGTAGTGCGTCGATGTCGGTCAGGTCGACGTTGAGGAACATCGGGCGCGTTTGGCCTTCTTGCAGAGCCGCGCCGAGGCGGTCGGCGAGCGCTTCGCCAGCGTCGGTGTCGATGTCGAAGAAGGCGACTTTCGCGCCCTGATCGAAGAAGTGTTCGACGAAGCCTTCGCCGATGCCGGTTGCGCCTCCGGTTATCAGCACTGTTTTGCCTTGCAGGCTGGGGTATCTTGCGAGGTTCTTTTCGATCGTTGGCATTGGGTTTTGTCTCTCCTTGCTGCGCTTGTCGCGCTTGTTTGCTTTGCGCTTTTCGCCGGATCCCGGTTTCTTAGTGGTCTATTAGCACTGCCCCTGTGCGGGGCGGCACTCACTTTCTTTGCTGCTGCAAAGAAAGTAAGCAAAGAAAGCAGCTTCCGATACGCCCGCGGTCACACGCAATTTGGGTAGTCCTCTCGTCGTTCGTGGGCTGCCTAACGAGTGCCCTCATAGGCCCAACCCGACTTGGCTCGCGCACGGTCTGCCTTCACTCGCCACACACCAAACTGGTTCAGCACCAAATAGCTCCAGCCCGCTTCGCGGCCGACCGGTCAATCGGGTCCGCGCGTGCTTCTTTGCTGCCGTCTCCATCTCACTGCACTTGCCGCCCGCTGGTTTCCCTTGCATACCCGGCGGCAGCGCGTAGCGCTGTGCCGAAGCCATTTCGTGCTGAACCAGCGTTCTCAACACCTTCGGGCGGCGGACCGTGCGCGAGCCAAGCCCGGTTAGTCCTTCGAGGGCACTCTTTAGGCGAGTGCCGCCTGGGACGAGAGTACTACCCAACGTGCGTGTGACCGCGGGCCTGAAAAGCTGCTTTCTTTGCCTACTTTCTTTGCAGCAGCAAAGAAAGTAGGTGCCGCCCCGCACAGGGGCAGTGCTAATAGACCGACACGAAAACGGGATCCAGCGACATCAACCGCAAAACATCAATCCCGCGACCCGCGATTCTTCAACTGATCGAGCAGAACGGCAGCAAGCAGGATAGCCCCTCTCACGAGGTACTGATAAAACGCGTCGATATTCAAAAGGTTCATGACGTTCTCGACAGTACCCATGATGAGCACGCCAATCACGACACCGGAAATCGTCGCCCTACCGCCCAGCAGAGAAACACCGCCAAGAACACAAGCAGAAATGACATTGAGCTCGAAGCCTTGAGCGGCATTCGGCTGCCCCGACGTGATCCGCGAAGCGAGAATAACCCCAGCCAGCGCGGTCACAGCGCCCTGAATCAAAAAGATCCACACACGCGTGCGCTCGACATTGATCCCCGCGAGCCGCGAAGCCTCGGGATTACCGCCGATAGCCAATGTATTACGTCCATACACCGTCTGATTGAGCAATACGCCAAAAACGATGAAGCACGCAAGCGTGACCCAGATAGGCAGGGAAATCCCGATCATCGACAGACTGCCGAGCGCGATGAACGTATCCGACGACACACCCACCGCCTGCCCGTGCGACACGATGAACCCGAGCCCGCGCACGATTTCCATCGTCGCCAAGGTCGTAATCAGCGCATTGATTCGCAGATAAGCAATCACCGCGCCGTTCACAAACCCGATCACCGCACCCGCAGCCACCGCCGCGATGATCGCGATGAACGTGTTGTCCGTCGCATTCAGAACCATCGCGCACAGAACACCGGCGAAGGCGATCGTCGAGCCCACCGACAAGTCGAAGTCGCGCGACGCGAGGCAGAACATCATCGTGCACGCGACCATGCCGATCTGCGAGATCGACAGCGCGAGGCCGAGCATGTTCTCGATCGAGAAGAAGTGATCGACGGTCAGCGACATCGTCACGAACATCACGATGAAGATCACGATCAGGCTGTATTCCGTGATCTGCTGCCACCACTTCTGCTTGTCGTTCTTTTGCGGGATCAGCGCGTTCGCGACGCTTTCCGTCGCCTGCCCCACGATGTTTTCTCTTGCTTCCATGATTCGCTCCTCTCGTCTTTACGCCGCCTGCGCGACCGTTTCCGCCTGCGGCAGCGCAAGGCTCAACACTGTTTGTTCGCTCGCCTTCTCGCGCGCCAGTTCGCCCGCGATACGCCCCTGCCGCATCACGACGATCCGGTCCGACACGCCCAGCACTTCCGGCAATTCCGACGAAATCATCACGATCGCGCAGCCGCGCTCCGCAAGCTGATAGATCACGTTGTAAATCTCATGCTTCGCGCCGACGTCGATGCCGCGCGTCGGTTCGTCGAGAATCACGACCTTCAGGTCCGGCTCCGCGAGCCAGCGCGACAGAATCGCCTTCTGCTGATTGCCGCCCGAAAGAAAACGGATGCGCTGCTTCCGGCTCGGCGTCTTGATCTTCAGCAACTGGATGAAGCGCTCGGCCGTCTGCGCCTCCTTCTTGCGATCCAGAAACAGCCCGCCGCGCAGATAGTGTCGCCGGCACGAAATATTGATGTTCTCCGCGACCGTCGCCATCGCGACGATGCCTTCTTCCTTCCGATCCTCCGGACACAGCACGATGCCGTGACGAATCGCCTCGCCGGTGCTGCGAACCTTGATCGGCTTGCCGTCGAGCACGATGTCGCCGCCCTTCTTTCTGTCCGCGCCGTAGACGAGATGCATCAGCTCGCTGCGTCCCGCGCCGACGAGCCCGAAGAAGCCCACGATCTCCCCGCGCTTCACTTCGAAGCTCGCGGGCGCGCTCAATGCATCGCCCTCCACGTTCTTCACGGAGAAGCGCACGTCGCCCAAAGGACGCGCGCGATAGTTGTAGATGTCGCTGATCTCGCGCCCGACCATTTCCTGCACGAGCGTTTCGCGCGGCACATCCGCGAGCGAAAGATGCGAGGCGATCTTGCGCCCGTCGCGGAAAATCGTGCACGCGTTGCACAGTTCGTAAATCTCGTCCATGCGATGCGAGATGTAGATCAGCGCCCGGTTATCCGCCTGCAGATCGCGCACGAGCTTGAAGAGCACTTCCGTCTCGCGATGCGACAGCGAACTCGTCGGTTCGTCGAGCGCGATCACGCGCGCGTTGCGCAGCAGCGCCTTGCAGATTTCGACCATCTGCCGCTGCGCGATCGACAGCTTGCGCAGCTTCGCATTCGGATCGAGATCGACGCCCATCGCCGCAAGCCGCTCGCGTACGTGCGCCTTGGCCGCGCGCTTGTCGACCCAGCCGAGCCGGTTCGGCAATGCGCCGAGCAGCAGATTCTCGGACACGGTCAGATCCGGCACGTACTGCAATTCCTGATGAATCACCGCGATGCCCGCGGCAATCGATGCCGCCGCGCTCGCGAAATGCACTTCCTTGTCGTCGATGAGCACGCGCCCCGAATCGGGCTGATACTCGCCGCCGAGAATCTTGAGCAAGGTCGATTTGCCCGCGCCGTTCTCGCCCATCAAACCGTGAACTTCGCCGGCGTTGACGTCGAACGACACGCCGTCGAGCGCGCGCACGCCTGGAAACACCTTGCCGATATTGTCAAAACGCAGCGTCGCTGACACATCGCCTCCTATTCTCGAGCGGACCGCACGCGCGGCCCGCTTCCCTCACGAAAGACTTAGTTCGATGCCAGTCCCATCTGCTGGCGCACCGATGCCACGTTTTCACGCGTAGCCAGCATGCCGGTCGTGAGCGTGAGCGGCGGCGGCGCCTTGCCGTCCTTGATCCACGCGTACATCAGCTCGGACGTCTCTTCGCCGTGGCGCTTCGGGCTGATGATGACGGTGCCGTAGAAGCCCGTCGGATTCGGCTTCTTGAACTCGTTCAACGCCGAGTCCGATCCGCCGATACCAATGCCGATCATGTTGTCCGCCTTGAAGCCGCGGCCTTCCGCTGCGCGCACCGCGCCGAGGACGGCTTCGTCGTTCAGGCCGTAGGCGACCCAGTGCTTGTATTGCGGATTCTTCGTCAGCGCGATGTTCGCGGCGTTGAACGCGTTCTCGGTGTCGGTCTTCGCCTGCGGCGCGGCGACGATGTTCGCCTTCGGGAAACCGGCGGCGACGAGCGCATCGGTCGCGCCGGCCGTGCGGTCATGCGCGGTCGGCAATTGCTCGTAAGTCACGTCGATCGCGCCGACATCCTTCATGTCCCAGCCGCGCTTCTTGATCTCGGCGGCGATGCCGTCGCCCACCTGCTTGCCGATGTTGTATGCGGAAATGCCCATGTGCGGCACGGATTCGATCGGCTTGCCCGAACCGTCGACGAGGCGGTCATCGACCGTCATCATCTTGAGCTTGTCGGCCTTCGCCTTCGCGACGATGCCCGGCCCGAGCTTCACGTCCGGCGTGCAGATGATGAAGCCCTGCGCCTTCTGCGCGGCGAGGTTGTCGATCGCGCTCATCACCTTTTCACCCGACGGCGCGCCGATCTTCACGAGCGTGAAGCCCTTTTCCTTGGCGGCGATTTCGGCGAACTTCCATTCGTCCTGGAACCACGGCTCTTCCGGCTGCTTCACGAGGAAGCCGATCTTGACCTCGTCGGCGGCCTGCGCGACCGGCGCCGCGATCATGGACGCGCTCGTTGCCGTGGCAGCGGCGATCAGCGTGAGGAACAGTCTGCGTTTCATTTTTTGTCTCCCGACTTTTTCCGATGTCGAAAAATGCCCGCGCGCGGGCGCTACGAAGTGTGTGGCCGCTTTCTTGTTGATTGATGTCCGCACAGCGGCCAGTGCGTCATTCCTTCGTGATCTCGTTTGCTTCAGTCGTGGTACAGCGCGCTTCGCCCGCCATCCACGGTGATACAGCTCGCGTTGATGAACGGCGCCTCGTCCGATGCGAGGAACACCGCCGTCATCGCGACTTCCCGCGGCTCGCCGATACGCTTCATCGGCTGAAGATCGAGCGTCGCCTGACGCGCGGCCTTCGGATCAGCCTGCGAATTCCACCAGTCGAGCGTCAGTTGCGTTTCGATGTAACCCGGCGCGATCGCATTCACGCGCACGTTGTTCGGCGCGTACTCGATGCCGAGCGCGCGCGTGAGGCCGATCACACCGTGCTTCGCCACCGGATACGGAAAGCAGCCCGGAATGATCTTGAAGCTGTGCGTCGACGCGATGTTCACGATGCTGCCGCGCCCGCGCTCGACCATGCCCGGCAACACCGCGCGGCAGCCGTTCCACACGCCGTCGAGATCGACGGCGAAGCAGCGGCGCCAGTCGTCGTCGGTCATCGTGAGCGGATCGCAGAACACGTTGATGCCGGCGTTGTTCACGAGCACGTCGAGCGGGCCGAGCGCGGCTTCGGTCTGCGCGACGGCTTCCTTCACCGATGCGCTTTGCGTCACGTCCGTTTCGACCGCGATGACGTTCGCGCCGGTTTCTTCCCCGATGCGCTCGGCCGTTTCGCGGGCCGTGCCGATGTCGAGTTCCGCGAGCGCGACGCGTGCGCCCTCGCGCGCGAACGCCAGCGCGATCGCCGCGCCGATGCCGCGTCCCGCGCCCGTGACAATCGCGACCTTGCCGGCGAGGCGGTTCATTTGGCTGCGCCTCGTGCAACGGCCAGTCCGTCGATGAACGCCTTCGCGTGCCGCGCCGTGACGTCCGCGCTCTGGCCCGGCTTGTAGAGCGCCGAGCCGAGGCCGAAGCCGTTCGCGCCTGCGCTCAAGAACGGCTCCATGTTGTCCGGCGCAATACCGCCGACCGGCACGAGCGGCACGTCCTTCGCGATCACCGCGCGCCATGCCTTCGTCACCGTTGGGCCGAGTTGCTCGGCGGGAAACATCTTCAGCACGTCCGCGCCGTTCTTCAGCGCGAGAAACGCCTCGTTCGGCGTCGCGACGCCCGGCGCGCACGCGAGACCTTGCGCCTTCGCGGCGCGCACGACATCGGCGTCGCTGTGCGGCATCACGATGAGCTCGCCGCCCGCGGCCTTCACGCTATCGACGTAACTCGGATGCAGCACCGTTCCCGCACCGACGATCGCATCGGCGGGGAGCGTCTGACGGATCGCCGCGATGCTGTCGAACGGCTGCGGCGAATTCAGCGGCACTTCGACGATGCGAAAGCCCGCTTCATAGAGCGCGCGGCCGTGATCGGCGGCTTCGGCGGGCGTGACGCCGCGCAGTATCGCGATCAGCGGGCACGCGGCGAACGCCTTTGCGAGACCGGCGTGCATGCCGTAGGGCGCGGGCAGATTGATGGGAGGCTGCATCGTGTTCTCTCCTTTTCAGGCCGCGCGCCTGGCCGCGACCAGCCCGGCCAGCGCGGCGATTCCATAAAGGCCGTGCTCGGTGGCGTGCGCGACCGTGGCGGCATCGTGGCATCCGAAACGCGCGAGCGCGGCGCGATAGCGATTGCAAAGCGCATCGTTGCCGATCAGGCGCAGGGGCTTTCCCGCGAGCGCGGATTGTTCGCGCGCAAGCACTTCGTTCAGCCCGCGCAATTCATGGCCGATCAACAGGCCCGACAAATAATCCGATTGCTGCTCCGCGCTCAGTTGGCCCGTGAGGCCGAGCGTGCGCGTGCTGAAGATCGTCGCGAGCACGCCGGGATGACCGGCATCGCGCGCCGTCTCGACGCCGCGCAGGAACGCCTGTTCGTCGTGCGTCGCGGTGGGATGCATCGTGCGGCCGAGGATCGTGTGATCGCGCAGCGCGCTGAAGGTCTCGCCCGTCATGAAGGTGTAGAAACGCTCGATGCGCTCATCGGCGACGAACGCCCACTTCGCGTGCGTGCCCGGCAGTCCGATCAGCGCGCCGCCCGCGTTTCCGAGCGCCGGCTCGCTCGCCAGCGCGCCGAAAATCTGCGTTTCCTCGCCGCGCATCACGTTGGGCAACACGCCGCGCTCCAGCACGCCCGGCACGACATGCAGCACGACGCCGCGCGCCGTCTTCACATCGACGATGCCCGCGACGAGCGCATCGGCGTTCGCCGGCGTTTCGACGTACGGCGCTTCGACCCAGCCCTGCGCGCTGCCGACCATGCCCGCCGCGATCACCGGCAAGTGCGCGTGCGCGTCGAGCCACGCGCCGCAGGTTTGCTCGAACGCCTGATCGAACCCGCCCGCCGGCAGATTCATGATGCCCGCCGACGATGCGCGCGTATCGAGGGCGAGACCGTCGGCGCCAAGCAGATAGGCGCGCAGCGAAGTCGTGCCCCAGTCGAGCGCGATGAGCGCGGGCGTGGAAACGGATGCGGTCATCGCTTGATCCTGCGGGCGGCCTGCGGCGCGCGCCAGCCAAGTTCCTCGGAGATCGCGTGCGCTTCGCGCTGCACGACCGGAATCAGTTCCTCCATGCGCTCGTGCGGCATGTAGGGAATGGTGCTCGCCACCGACAATGCCGCGACGATCGCGCCCGACGCATCGCGCACCGGCGCGGCAACGCAGCGGATCGACGCCTCGTTCTCTTCGAGATCGAACGTGAAGCCGCCTTGCGCATAGCGCGTCATGCGCTGCTGGAAGGTGTCGAAGTCGGGGCGGTTGTCGGGCTTGAAGCTCATTCTCGCGAGCACGCGATGCGACGCTTCCAGCAGCTTCTTCCACGCGTTCGCTTCGAGGTCGAGCATCATCGCCTTGCCGATGCCCGTCGACGCGAGCGGCATCCGGTGCCCGACGCGCGAACGCATCTCCAGGCCGCGCGTGCCCGGAATCTTGTCGATGTAGAGCACGTCGTCGCCGTCGCGCACGCCGAGATGGATCGTGTCGTGCGTATGCTCGGCGAGCGCCTGCAGATGCGGTCGCGCGACGGTCGTGAGCGGCATCTGTTCGAGCGCGATCGTGCCGAGTTCGATGAGCTTCGGCCCGAGCAGATAGCCGCCCTGCACCTGACGCAGATAGCGCGCTTGCACGAGCGAGCTCACGAGCCGATGCGTCGTGCTGCGCGTCGTGCCGAGCGCCGCGCCGAACGCGCGCAGGTCGCGCGCGCCGTTCGCGGCGGCTTCGAGAATCGCGAGGCCGCGCAACAGCGTCTGCGTGCCCGCCTGCTGCGGTGTGATGTCGACGAGCGCGCTCGGCAGCGCGATGGCGTCGGGATCGGGTGTGTGCTTCGTCCCGCTCGCGCCGTTGGACTTGGCGCGCGCTGCGCCCGCCTCGGCGACGTCGGTTTCAGGGGTCTGGAATTTGGTCATGGCGCGAATCCCTCGTCGATCACGATGCGCGCCGGATGACGCACGCGGGCGCGTCCCCGATGGAATGAGCGTACGAATCGTGCAAGGAGGCCCGCGAGCGCGGGCGTGCGATCGAATGCATGACGTGTCTCCATTGTTCTGGTCGTGCGCGCCGGAAGTCGCTCCGGTCGTCGCCCGCGTGTGCCGTTTCAGGCTTTGGCCGGATTGTAGTTCCGGCTCTTCGATTTATTCAATATGTGATCGTCGTGCTCACATAATGGGAGATAATCTTGCAGCCGAAAGCTTCTGGAAAACAAAAAAGCCCTGAATTATCAGGGCTTTGCATTGTTTATCGCGGCCAGCTAAATTTCACTGCGGCAGTTCCGCCGCCCCCATCCGCCGTGCGATGACGCCCGCGCGCTGCGACAAATACGGCGCATTGCGATGGTCGTCGAAATACTTCGGGCGCGGCAGCATCACCGCAAGCCGCGCGCTCTGCCAGGCCGTCAGTTTCGCCGCCGATGTCTTGTAGTAATACCGCGCCGCCGCTTCCGCGCCGTACACGCCGTTGCCCCACTCGACCGAATTCAGGTAGATCTCGAAGATGCGTTCCTTGTCCATCCAGAACTCGAGCATCCAGGTGATGACGAGCTCCTGCGCCTTGCGCACATAGCTCTTTTCGCGCGACAGAAACAGGTTGCGCGCGAGCTGCTGCGAAATGGTCGAGCCGCCCGCGACGATTTTTCCGCGCGCCTTGTTCTTCTCCCACGCCTGAAGGATGGCGTCGGTTTCGTAGCCGTTGTTATTGACGAAATTCGCGTCTTCCGAAGCGATGATCGCGCGCTTCAGATTGCGCGAAATCTGCTCGTACGGCACCCAGGTGCGTTGCAGCGAAATGCCCGGATGCGTCTTCGCGAGCGTCCACGCGTCGGCGCGCATGAAGGCCGTCGGACCGGGATTGACGATCGTCCAGATGCCGATCTGCGCGAAGAACCACATTTGCGTCGCGATCAACGCGATGCCGAGCACCGATACGCCGTACGCGATCCAGCGCGCCGGGCCGAGCCGCACCGCTTTGCGCACGCGCGGCGAGCGGCTGCCCTGGCTGCCGACGGGCGCGGTGGTCATGTCAGGCTTTCGCGGCCAGCGCGGCGCGCAGATCGCGCAGCACCGCGCCGCCATCCGGGCGCACGCCGCGCCAGATGAAAAACGATTCGGCGGCCTGCTCGACCAGCATGCCGAGACCGTCCGATGCGCGCGCGCCGAGCTTCGACGCGTGTTGCATGAAGACGGTCGGCTGCGCGCCGTACATCATGTCGTAGGCGAGCGTGCCCGCGCCGAACGCGCCGTCGTCGCAATCGGGCAAGGCGGCGTCGAGGCTGCCCGCGGTCGCGTTGACGATCACGTCGTACTGCCCGGCTTCCGCGCTGTCGGCGCCGCCGCCCGAGAAACGCACGCCGCACTCGGACGCGTTCTGCGCGAACTGATCGACGAGCTGATGCGCCTTCGCCGCCGTGCGGTTGACGATGGTGAGCGCCGCCGGCGCGCGATCGAAGATCGGCAGCACGACGCCGCGCGCCGCGCCGCCCGCGCCGAGCAGCAGAATGCGCGCGCCTTTCAGACTCACGCCGAGATTCACTTCGATGTCGCGCACGAGCCCGACGCCATCGGTGTTGTCGCCGCGCACGCCATCCGGCCCGAAGGCGAGCGTGTTCACCGCGCCCGCCGCTGCCGCGCGCGGCGACAGCGAATCGGCGAGCGCGTGCGCTTCGAGCTTGAACGGCACGGTGACGTTCATGCCGCGTCCGCCCGACGCGATGAACGCCTTCACTTCACGCGTGAAGCCATCGAGCGGCCCGAGAATGCGGCCGTATTCGATCGGCTCGCCGGTCTGCGCGGCGAACTTCGCGTGAATCCACGGCGATTTGCTGTGCTCGATCGGATTGCCGATCACCGCGTATTGGTCTTTCATGGCGTCGGTTCCTGCGCGTTGTCGGGCGTTTCCGGTTGTGGCTGCTCCACCGACGCTTCCGCCTGCGCTTCGGCTTCGCTTTCGGCAGAAAGATCGCTCGTCTCGATGATCTCTTCTTCCGCCTCTTCTTCCTCGACCGGCGCGCTCGCGGACGGCGCGTCGATCACATGCAGCAGACGGCACGATGCTTCGACCGTCAGCTCGTCGATCGATACGACTTCGAGCATCACACGCGTGCCGCGCGCATGCACGCCGAGGCCGGGCACGTGCAGGATCAGCGGGATCTCTTCGAGCCGCACGAGATCGTCCTTGATGACCGAAGCGGGAACGTGCTTCCTGTTCTCCTGCTTGAGCCAGCGCAGGCACCAGAAATACTCCATGCGGCGCTGGTGATCGGCATACGCGGTGTACGTGTCGTCGAAACCCTGCACGACGGCGAAAAGGTCCGCGTCCTTCGGCTTGAACGGCGCGGCGAGCTTGGCCGTCACGCCATGCTGCACGCACGCGAGCAACTGCCATTGATTGACGAGGTCGACATAACGGCGCAGCGGCGACGTGCTCCACGCATATTGCGCGACGCCCAGGCCTTCGTGCGGCGCGGGCGTCGTCTGCATGCGCGTGCGTTTCGGTCCCGGACCGCCGAAGCCGCGCTGCGAACGATAGATGCCCGGCACGCCGTGATCGTTGAGGAACGCGCCCCACGACGAATTCGCGAGAATCGCCAGTTCCGCGACGATCAGATCGAGCGGCGAACCGCGACGGCGCGGCGTGATCGTGATGTGCTCGCCATCGACATAAAAGTTGAAGTCGTTGTTGCGCTGCACTTCGCGCTTGAGGCCGTAAGTCGCGCGCGCCTGCTGACGCTTTTCGAAGAGCGCCTGCGCGAGCGGCCACAGCACCGCGATGTCTTCCTTGTGCGGATAGTCGCCCGTGCCGGCCGCGAGCGTTTCCTCGGTGACGAACTCGTCGAGATGGTTGTGGCGCAGGTTGCTCTTCACGAACACGCGTTCGGCGCGCGTTTCAGTGGCGACGATATCCTGCGTCTCGCGATTCACGATGATGTACAGCGACAGCGCTGGGCGCAGCCCGCCCTCGCCGAGCGTGAACACGTCGACGACGTTGTCGGGCAGCATCGTGATCTTGTCGCCGGGCATGTAGACCGTGGAGAGACGACCGCGCGCGATGGCGTCGATCGTGTCGCCACGCGTAATGCCGAGCGCCGGCGCCGCGATGTGGATGCCCACGCGCACGCGGCCATCCGAAAGATGCTCGACGGAGAAGGCATCGTCGATTTCGGTGGTGGTGACGTCGTCGATGGAGAACGCTTCGACGTGCGCTTCCGGCAAATCCTCGGGCAGCGGTCCCGGCTGCACCGACGGAAAACCGATGCCGTGCGGGAAGAACTCCGACAGGAACTTCGCCTCGTGCAACTGTCGGGGCGACGCGATGCCGCCGCATTCGAGCATCAGCCGCGCCTGCGAGATGCCGCGCGCCGCCGCCGCCGCTTCGAGCGCCTTGTACTCGATCGAATTCTTGTCCGGCTTCGTGAGCAGGCCGATCGCCTTGCCCTTCAGCGCATCGGGCAGCTTGCCCGCCTTCAGTTCCTCTTCCCAGCCCTGCTGCACGAGCGCCTGCTGACGCTTGCGTTCGAGCGACGCGAGCGCCATCTGCAATTGTTCCTGCGGCGCGCGCTGATACTGGCCGCGCCCTTTGCGCCGGAAGTAAACCGGCGCGCCGTGCATGCGCAGGACGAGCGCCGCGCGTTCGGCGGGTCCGAACTTGTCGCCGAAGTAATCCGCGCCGAGCGCGGCGAACGGAAATTCCTCGTCGGGCGCGCATTCCCACAGGAAGTCGAGATCGATCTCCTGCGCGATGGCGTCGGCTTCCTGCATCAGATCGCCGGCTGCGGGCTTCTCGAACTCGATCAGCACGTCTTTCGCGCGCACTTTCGCGCGCCGGCCGCCCGGCAATTCGACCTGGAACGCGTCGCCCTGTTTCGACAACACCGATCCGGCCTTGAAACTACCCGATTCCTCGAAGAAAACGTTCACTCAATACTCTCGTAAAACGGTGGACCGGGCCGCGCTTGCCGCGCGCCGGCGAATGAATGGGCTCAGGCGGCTGCGGTCGCGCGCACGGGTGGCGGCGCCTGGTCGCAGAACGCGATGACATCGGCGAGATAAGCCGGGAAGTCGCTGATCGCGTGATCGCTGCCCTGAATCAGCGTGGTTCGCACGCCGGGATAATGGTCGAGCATCGTGCGGTAATCGAGCACTTCGTCGCCCGTCGCCGCGATCAGATAGTAGCGCTCGGGCCGCGTGATCGATTCGACCTTGAGCGCGCGCAACTCGTCGAGATGGCGCGGCAGCACGGTGATCGTTCCGCCGCCGTGCCACAACGGCTGCTCGCCGAGAAAATGGCTCAGATCGCGATCCGGCACGACCGCCGGATTGAGCAGCACGGCGCGCCAGCCGTGTTTCTCCGCGAGATACGTCGCGTAATAGCCGCCGAGCGAACTGCCGACGACGGTCACATCGCCCGCTTTCTCGCCCGCCGCGAGCGGTTCGGCCAGAGCGACGGCATCGCACGGCGACACCGGCAGCGACGGGCACTGCCATTCGCCGAGCCTCCCGAGTTCCGCGAGCCGCGCGTGCATCACGCGCGCCTTGAACGATTGGGGAGACGAGCGAAAGCCGTGCAGATAGAGAATCACGAATGTCCTCCTGCGCCACGCGCCGAAAGCGCGTCGAGCAGTTTCTGATGGACGCCGCCGAAGCCGCCGTTGCTCATCACGAGTACGTGGTCGCCGGGGCGCGCGGCGGCCGCGACCGCCTTCACCAGAGGTTCGATTTCGTCGAATGCCCGCGCCTTGTCGCCGAGCGGTGAGAGCGCTTCTGCGAGATTCCAGCCGAGCTTGTCGCGGCCTTCGCGCGCGCCGTAGCCGAAGACGAGATCCGCGCCCGCGAGACTCGCCGGCAATTGCGCTTTCATCGTGCCGAGTTTCATCGTGTTCGAGCGCGGCTCCAGCACGGCGAGGATGCGCGACGTATCCGAATTGCCGATGCGCGTGCGCAGGCCCGCGACGGTTGTCTCGATTGCGGTCGGATGATGCGCGAAGTCGTCGTAGACGGTGACGCCGTCGACGCTGCCCTTCACTTCCATGCGCCGCTTGACGTTGCGAAAACTCGCGAGCGATTTCGCCGATTGCGCCGCCGGCACGCCGACCGAGCGCGCGGCCGCGATCGCAGCGAGCGCGTTCATCCGATTGTGCTCGCCCTGCACCTGCCAGTCGACGACGCCCTGGCGCTCGCCTTCCCAATACACGGCGAACTGCTCGTCGACGGCGGCGCCTTGTTCGACGGGCAGCGCCTGCCATCCGCCTTCCACGCCGAAGCGTTCGACGCCCGACCAGCAGCCGCGCGTGAGCACCCGTTCCAGCGCCGCCTCGCGCCCGTTCGTGACGATGCGCCCGACGCCCGGCACCGTGCGCACGAGGTGGTGGAATTGCGTTTCGATGGCCGCGAGATCGGGGAAGATATCGGCGTGATCGAATTCGAGATTATTGAGCACGGCCGTGCGCGGACGGTAATGCACGAACTTCGAACGCTTGTCGAAGAATGCCGTGTCGTACTCGTCGGCTTCGATTACGAAAAAGCTCGAATCGGTCAGGCGCGCGGAAATGCCGAAGTTCAACGGCACGCCGCCGATCAGAAAGCCGGGATTCATGCCCGCGTCTTCGAGCAGCCATGCGAGCATCGAGCTCGTCGTGGTCTTGCCGTGCGTGCCCGCCACCGCGAGCACCCATTTGCCGTTCAGCACATGTTCGCCGAGCCACTGCGGGCCGGATGTGTATGGCAGGCCGCGATCGAGGATGGCTTCCATCAGCGGATTGCCGCGCGTCACCACGTTGCCGATGACGAAGAGATCCGGCTCGAGCGCGAGCTGCTCGATGCCGTAACCTTCGATCAGTTCGATGCCCTGGGCTTCGAGTTGCGTGCTCATCGGCGGGTAGACGCCGGCGTCGCAACCGGTGACCTTGTGGCCCGCCTCGCGCGCCAGGACGGCGAGTCCGCCCATGAAGGTGCCGCAGATGCCGAGGATGTGGATGTGCATAAACCGTGTCGCGCCGCGCGGGCGATTGAGATGCGAAAACAGGAACGGCGCCGTACCGGTGAACCTGAGGGCAAACCCGTGCAGAAAGGCGCCTGAAGGCGCATATTGTAACCGAGCAGGCTAAGCGCTTTTCCCCCGGCGCAAGCCTGCCGCCCTTGGCCCGCAAAAGGGCCGCTCGAGCTTATCTAGTATCATTCCGGCATGGTTCGCAAATCACATTTCGATCCGCAGCGCGTGCGCGAGGAAATCGCGATCGCTGCCGCGAGGATGATCGCCGAAGACGGCCTCGACTACTCCACCGCCAAGCGCAAGGCTGCGCGGCAGGTCGTCGGCGAGGCGAAGATCGGCGGCGAGTTCCTGCCGGATAACGACCAGATCGAAGAGGAAATCCGCGAGTATCAGGCGATTTTCCAGAGCGACAGCCAGCCAGCCGTGCTGCGCCGGATGCGCGAAGTCGCGCTCGACTGGATGGAGCGCCTGACACCCTTCGATCCATATCTGACGGGCGCGGTGCTCAACGGCACCGCAGGCGAGCACTCCGATATTCATCTGCAATGCTTCTGCGACAATCCCAAGGAAGTCGCGATTTATCTGCTGAACGCGAACGTGCAATACGACGTGTCGGAGACGCGGCACTTCGCCGGGCGCGGCTATGTCGAGACGCTGAGCTTTCTGCATCGCGCACGCGACGAGGAGCCGGTCGGCGTGCATATCGCGCTCTACGGTCCCGACGATCTGCGCGGCGCGGTGCGCGCGGACAACCGCGGCCGCCTCGCCCGCGCGAACGCGGCGGCCGTACGCACGCTGCTCGATCACCCCGATGTCCCGCCGCTCGAGATCAGCGGCTGATCTATCTTCTCTACGCTCATGAAAAGCACACGCATTCTGGCGGCCCTCGTGGTCGCCGTCGCCGCGACCGTCGGCGGCTTCTACGCGGGCCATCTGTTCACTGGCGGCGATACCGTGGCCGCGACGCAGCCGAGCGGCAACGCCGTCGATCAACTGTGGAAGGCGACGCCGCCGGGCGCTTCCGGCACGTCGCAACCGCTCGCGGCGTTCAAGGGCAAGCCGGTCGTCGTGAACTTCTGGGCGTCGTGGTGCGGACCGTGCGTGAAGGAAATGCCGACGCTCTCCGCGATGCAGCGCGATTACGAAAAGAAAGGCATCACGTTCATCGGACTCGGCGTCGATAGCGAGAAGAACGTCAACGATTTTCTTAAGAAAGTGCCGGTCGCCTATCCCGTCTACGTCACCGGCTTCGGCGGCGCGGATCTTGCGCGTAGCTTCGGCAATAATGCGGGCGGCCTGCCGTTTACCGTCGTGATCGACGCGAATGGGAAAATCCGCTCCACGAAACTGGGCGAAGTCGACCCGGCCGAGTTGAAACATACGCTCGACAGCCTGTAAAAATTGGCTGCGTGTACGCCGTGGCTGCGTCGAGTAAGCTGCGAGTTAGCACGCAGTACGCCGATCTTGCTGGAAATTCGACGCGACTCCCAATACGCGGCGGTAATTTGTCCCATGGTTGCGAGCCGGACTGCACAGTAAAACTAGACAAAATTCTCTAAACGGCGCTAAAGTGCGCCGAATTCCGCACAACCCGAAGCGACTATGACAACTCTGCCGGTGCCATGTGGCCCCCTCGCCGTCAAGTCCGACCTCCGCAAAACGGCGGTCGGAAGGCGTGGAGCATCCGCAGCCGTCATCCGCGTGCTGTTCGGGCGCGCGCTTCGAAGCGACCACGCCGATACGTTCGACATGAACGCTACCGGCGTGCCGACCGATTCTGCAGCCGTCGTTTGCGCGGGCGCTTTCGCGAGCGCGCGTGTGGGACGGCTGGCCGCGCCGACTCGCGGCTGAGCAGTCAGAACACCCACAAATCAAGTCAAGTGCCGGGCAGTCCCGGTCTCCAAGTATTGAAAGGGGATTTTTCGATGGACCTTCGTAAACTGAAAACGCTGATCGACCTCGTCTCGGAATCCGGCATCTCGGAGCTGGAAGTGACGGAAGGCGAAGGCAAGGTTCGCATCGTCAAGAACGCCGCGCCGGTCTACATGCAGGCGCCGCAGCAGTACGCACCGCAGGTGCAGTCGCCGGCCGCGCCGCAATTCGGCGGTGCAGGCGAAGCCGGCGCGCCGGCAGCCGCTGCGCCCGCGGCCGCCGCGCCGCAAGGTCACATCGTGACCTCGCCGATGGTCGGTTCGTTCTACCGTGCGCCGTCGCCGGGCGCGGATCCGTTCATCCAGGTCGGCGATACGGTGAAGGAAGGCCAGACGCTGTGCATCATCGAAGCGATGAAGCTCTTGAACGAAATCGAAGCGGACAAGGCCGGCGTCGTGAAGGAAATCCTCGTCGAGAACGGCCAGGCGGTCGAGTACGGCCAGCCGCTCTTCGTGATCGGCGACTAAAGGCGCACCGGGCCGTGCCGCGGATGCGCCTCGCAGCCGCCGCCCGGCCCCGCCGCGCCGGCGCGCTTCATGCGGCATCGATCCGTCGAGAAGCGCGCCGCCGATTGGATCCCCGAGGGCCGCTCGCGCGAGCCCGTTGATGAGCCGACCCACTATGTTTGAAAAAATTCTCATTGCGAACCGCGGCGAAATCGCGCTTCGCATCCAGCGCGCGTGCCGCGAGCTGGGCGTCAAGACAGTCGTCGTCTATTCCGAAGCCGACAAGGAAGCGAAGTACGTCAAGCTGGCCGACGAAGCCGTGTGCATCGGACCGGCGCCTTCGAATCTCTCGTACCTGAACATGCCGGCGCTCATCAGCGCGGCCGAAGTCACCGACGCCGAAGCCATCCATCCCGGCTACGGCTTTCTCTCCGAAAACGCCGACTTCGCCGAGCGCGTCGAGCAATCGGGCTTCACGTTCATCGGGCCGCGTCCCGAGACCATCCGCCTGATGGGCGACAAGGTCACCGCCAAGCAGACGATGATCAAGACCGGCGTGCCGTGCGTGCCGGGCTCCGAAGGCGCATTGCCGGACGATCCGCGCGAGATCGTGAAGATTGCGCGCGCAATCGGCTACCCCGTCATCATCAAGGCGGCGGGCGGCGGCGGCGGGCGCGGCATGCGCGTGGTGCACACCGAAGCGGCGCTCGTGAACGCCGTCAACATGACGCGCGAAGAAGCGGGCCGCGCCTTCGGCAACCCGCAGGTGTACATGGAGAAGTTTCTCGAGAACCCGCGCCACATCGAGATTCAGGTGTTGTCGGACTCGTTCCGTAACGCGATCTGGCTCGGCGAGCGCGACTGCTCGATGCAGCGCCGTCACCAGAAGGTGATCGAGGAAGCGCCGGCGCCGGGCATTGCGCGGCGGCTGATCGAGCGCATCGGCGACCGTTGCGCCGACGCGTGCAAGAAGATGGGCTATCTCGGCGCGGGCACGTTCGAGTTCCTGTACGAGAACGGCGAGTTCTACTTCATCGAAATGAACACGCGCGTGCAGGTCGAGCATCCGGTGACGGAACTCATCACGGGCGTCGATATCGTGCAGGAGCAGATCCGCATCGCCGCGGGCGAAAAGCTCTCGATCCGCCAGAAGGACATCCAGTTCCGCGGCCACGCGATCGAGTGCCGCATCAACGCGGAAGATCCGTTCAAGTTCACGCCGTCGCCGGGACGCATCACGTCGTGGCATACGCCGGGCGGCCCGGGCATTCGCGTCGATTCCCACGCGTATGCGAACTACTTCGTTCCGCCGAACTACGATTCGATGATCGGCAAGCTGATCGCGTTCGGCGCGACGCGCGAGCAGGCGATCAACCGCATGCGTATCGCGCTGTCGGAAATGGTCGTCGAAGGCATTTCGACGAACATCCCGCTGCATCGCGAGATGATGATCGACGCGAAGTTCGTCGAAGGCGGCACGAGCATTCACTATCTCGAGAACAAGCTGGCCGCGCGCCAGGCCGCCGTCGCCGAAGAGTCCTGAAGCACGCCTTATTCAGAGAGATAGCATGAGTTACCGGGAACTGATCGCCGAGCTGGATCGCGAGCACGCGGAAGCGCTGTCGGATGCGCTGCTTGAAGTCGGCGCGCTGTCGGTGTCCGTCGAAGACGCCGACGCCGACACGCCCGACGAACAGCCGCTCTTCGGCGAGCCGGGTCTCGTGCCTGAAAAGCGTGCGTGGAACCGTTCGCGCGTCGTCGCGCTGCTCGCCGAGGACGCAGATCCCGACGTGCTGCTCGCCGCGGCCGCGAACGAGATCGGCCTCGCGGCAACCCCGCAGTTCACGGTGCGCGAGGTCGAGGAGCAGGACTGGGTGCGTCTCACGCAGGCGCAGTTCGATCCGATCGCCATCGGCGAGCGTATCTGGGTCGTGCCTTCGTGGCACGACGCGCCCGATCCGAACGCGCTCGTGCTCGAACTCGATCCGGGCCTCGCGTTCGGCACCGGCAGCCATCCGACCACGCGGCTTTGCATGGAATGGCTGGAGCAGTCGGTGAAGCCGGGACAATCGCTGCTCGATTACGGCTGCGGCTCCGGCATCCTCGCGATTCTCGCGAAGAAGTGCGGCGCCGATCCGGTCGTCGGCATCGACATCGATCCGCAAGCGGTCGAGTCGGCGCGTCAGAACAGCGAGCGCAATCGCGCGGACGTGATCTACGGCCTGCCCGATGCGTGCCCCGCCGGCGAGTTCGATATCGTCGTCGCGAACATCCTCTCGAATCCGCTCAAGCTGATGGCGTCGATGCTCGCCGCGAAGGTAAAGCCGGGCGGCAGAATCGCGCTGTCGGGCGTGCTCGCGCGCCAGGCCGACGAGGTCGCGGCGGTCTATGCGAAGTGGATCGACATCGGCGTTTGGCGCGAGCACGAAGGCTGGGTATGCCTCGCGGGAACGCGGCGCGAAAGCCTTTAGAATAGCGCCATCCTCCACGATCAGGCCGTCAGGCCAACGGCACTTCTTATATGGCGCTGGCAACCCGCTGCCCCCACTGCGAAACCGTATTCAAGCTGGACCCGCATCTGCTCGCGCCGCATGACGGCCGCGTGCGCTGCGGACACTGTCAGGAAGTTTTCGATGCCGCGCATCATCGCTTCGAGCTTCCGGACGAGCCGGCCGCGGCAGGCGTCGCTCAGCATGCCGCGATCATCGACGATGATGCCGCCGTCGGTCCCGCGACAAGCTCGGGCGCAGGCCACGCTGCCGCCGCCGATGCACCCGCGCATGTGACCGCGCCGCCCGATGCGCCGCTCAAGCCGCGCCCGTTCGCGCCGCGCAACCTCGATCTCGGCGCGCCGAGTTCCATCAAGCATCCCGATGCCGACAGCGAAGGCACCGTCTATGCGAACGCTCCTGCAGCGTCGAGCGCGTCGAGCCAGACTCGCGCCGCGCCGCCGCGCAGCGAACCCGATCAAGCCGATGCCGCGAACGAGCCGTCCGCGTTGCCTTCGGAACCCGCCCGCCTGAAGCAGTACATTCGCGTCGGCGTGCCGCATCCCGATGCCGCGAACTCCGAGCAAGCCGACGATACGCCGCTCGGCGAACCGCCCGTCGCGCCGCTCGCCAATGCTGTCGACGATCGCGCCGAGCCGTTCATCGGTCCGGTTCATCAGCCGGACGCGCCGCCCGCGCGCGCCGCCGCGGAACCGGCCGTACCCGCATGGCGCGACGACGCGGAGCCCGGTTTCGGCGCCAAGAAGCCGCCCGCTCCTGCTCGGCGCGTCAGCGCGAACGAGGCGTTTCCCGTGATTCGCGAGTCGCGGGAAACGCGCGCGCCGGTGCGTGGCCGCGGCGGAGCCGGGAAGGCGGGACGTGTCGTGGGCGTCATCGTCGCCGTGCTGCTGGCGTTGCTGTTGCTCGTGCAGCTCGCATGGTGGCAACGCGAAACGTTGATGGTCTACGTGCCCGGCTCGCACGCGCTCTATTCGAACGTCTGCGATCAGATCGGCTGCACGATCTCGCCGCCGCGCGACATCGACGGATTGCAGATCGAGAGTTCCGGGCTGCGCCAGGTGGACGGCCCGCACAAGCTCGAACTGAAATTGTCGCTGCGCAACCGGATGGACGTCGCGCTGGCGTATCCGGCGCTCGAACTCACGCTGCTCGACGACAAGAACAACGTCGCGATCCGGCGCGTGCTCTGGCCGCAGGATTACGCGCGACCGGGTACGATATTCGCCGTCGGCCTCGCGCCGCAAAGCGCGCAACCGGTGATCGTCCGGCTCGATACGGGCGACGCGGTTGCCGCCAATTACCGGGTTCAGGTCTTTTACCCGTGATGTCGGGCAGGCGCGCGAACGCCGCCTGCCCCGGTTCCACACGACGCGCGTCATGCTCCTCGCGGCGCCTGCACGCGCGATTTTCCCGTCAGCATCTGACAATTCTCTGGAGCGCAACATGAGTCAAGTTACCCTCGGCGGCAACCCTATCGACGTCAGCGGCACGTTCCCGGGCCCGGGCCAGCAGGCGTCCGAATTCACGCTCGTCGGCGCCGATCTCGGCGACGTCAAGCTCGCGAACTTCGCGGGCAAGCGCAAGGTGCTGAACATCGTGCCGAGTCTCGACACGCCGACCTGCGCCACCTCGACGCGCAAATTCAATGAAGCGGCCGCCGGCCTGAACAACACGGTCGTGGTCGTGGTTTCGGGCGATCTGCCGTTCGCCGCGAAGCGCTTCTGCACGACCGAAGGTATCGCCAATGTCGTGACGGCATCGACGTTCCGCGGCCACGAATTCGCGCAGGCTTACGGCGTCGACGTGACGAGCGGCCCGCTCAAGGGTCTGACGGCGCGCGCCGTGGTCGTGCTCGACGAGAACAACAAGGTGCTTCATTCGGAGCTCGTGCCCGAGATCAAGAATGAGCCGAACTACGATGCAGCGCTCGCCGCGCTGAAGTAAATCGTCTCGCCGGACCGCTTCCGACCGGAGCGGTCCGCGCATACGAGGCACGGTGAAGCGCTCGCCGCGCGCCGTATGCGGATTTCTCTCCTCGGCCCCTATCTATAAAGGACGTTCGCCTTGGCTACGCTCATTTGCGGCTCGCTCGCCTACGACAACATCATGACTTTCCAGGGGCGCTTCGGCGACCACATCCTGCCGGATCAGGTGCACATGCTGAACATCAGCTTCCTGGTGCCGACGATGCGGCGCAACTTCGGCGGCTGCGCGGGCAACATCGCGTATGCGCTGAAGCTGCTCGGCGGCGATCCGAAGATCATGGCGACGCTCGGCGCGGCGGATGCGCAGCTCTACATCGACCGGCTCGACGCGCTCGGTTTGTCGAAGGAATACGTGCGCGTGCTGGCCGATCAGCACTCGGCGCAATGCTTCATCACGACCGATCTCGCGAACAACCAGATCACCGCGTTCCACCCCGGCGCGATGATGGAATCGCATCTGAACCGCGCCGACGAAGCGCAGGGCATCTCGCTCGGCATCGTCGCACCGGACGGCGCTCAAGGCATGCGCGAGCACGCCGAAGGGCTGGCGCGCGCGGGCGTGCCGTTCGTGTTCGACCCGGGCCAGGGATTGCCGATTCTGGACGGCGTGGAACTTTGTCGCATGATTGAACTCGCCACCTACGTGGCGGTCAACGATTACGAAGCCAAGCTGCTGAGCAACAAGACCGGCTGGTCGATCGAAGACATCAAGAGCCGGGTCGATGCCCTCGTCGTCACGCGTGGCGAACACGGCGCGCAGATCTATCATGAAGATGGCGTGGCCGAGATTCCGGTCGTCGCGGCGCGTCAGGTGGTCGACCCGACCGGTTGCGGCGACGCATTCCGCGGCGGGCTCCTGTACGGCATCGAAAACAAGCTTGGCTGGGAGAAAACGGGTCGTCTCGCGAGTCTGATGGGTTCGCTGAAAATCGAACATCAGGGGCCGCAAACCTACGCGCCGACGCGCGCCGAAATCGAAGAGCGTTTCAAGCAGGCCTTCGGAAGCAGCCTGTTCTGAATGATTGGAGTGAAGGAATGAAAACGGTAAGTCGTATCGCGCTGGCCATGGCGCTCGTCGGCTCGGTGGCGCTGACGGGCTGCGCCTACAACAGCAGTTCGTCGGACGTCTACACGGCGTCGCAGGCGCAGCGTGAGGAAACGGTGCGCATGGCGACCGTCGAAAGCGTGCGCGGCGTGAAGATCAGCTCGAACAACGGCCAGCCTACGGGCCTCGGCACGATCGGCGGCGGCGCGCTCGGCGGCGTCGCGGCGGCGAGTGCGATCGGCGGCGGCAACGGTTCGATCATCGCGGGCATCATCGGCGGGCTGGCTGGCGCCGTCGCGGGCAACGCGGTCGAGAATAGCGTCGCGATGAAGAACGGTCTCGAGATCACCGTGCGCCTCGATAACGGCGACCTGCGCGCGATCACGCAGACCGCGAACGGCGAAGTGTTTCAGGCGGGCGAGCGAGTGCGTCTGTTGTCGAGCGGCGGCGTCACGCGCGTCACTCACTGACGAGGGCATTCAGCGGACAAATAGCGCCGCGTCATTCTAAGAATGCGCATGTATCGAAAGATGCATGCGCTTTTTCTTTTTCGACGCCCCGAGCAAGCGATGAAATTCGTTGGCCGAAGCGAAAAACCCGCCGCCAGGTTTCCCCGACGACGGGTTCAGGCCGGGTAGGCATACCCGGACTAAGGGCACAGCGCACTGTGCCTGGGTGCTGCGTACTGCGAGAGCTTACGGACGGCTGCCCGTCGGGAACGGCCATGCCGCTGCCGGGTTCAACGCCGTCTTGACCGCAGCAGCCGGAGCGGCCGGAGCAGGCGCCGAGACGGTCGTTGCCGTCGTGGCAGGAGCGGCAGCCGTGGTCTTCTTCGCAGCAGCGGCCTTCTTGGCCGGAGCCTTTTTCGCGGGGGCCTTCTTCGCAGCGGGTGCGGGCGCAGCAGCAGGCGCAGGCGCAGCGGCTGCGGTCTTCGCAGCAGCCTTTTTCGCGGGAGCCTTTTTCGCAGCGGCCTTCTTCGCTGCGGCCTTCTTCGCCGGCGCCTTCTTCGCCGCGGTCTTCTTCGCAGCGGCCTTCTTCGCAGGCGCCTTCTTGGCTGCGGCCTTCTTCGTCGCTACTTTCTTGGTCGCGACTTTCTTCGCTGCGGCCTTCTTCGCGGGAGCCTTCTTCGCCGCGACCTTCTTTGCAGCAACCTTCTTCGCCGCTACTTTCTTGGTCGCGACTTTCTTCGCTGCGGCCTTCTTCGCGGGTGCCTTCTTCGCCGCGACCTTCTTCGCTGCGACCTTCTTCGCCGCTACTTTCTTCGCTGCAACCTTCTTCACAGCGACCTTCTTGGCCGCAACCTTCTTCGCCGGAGCGGCCTTCTTGGCGGTGACTTTCTTCGCTGCAGCCTTCTTTGCGGCGGGTTTTTTCTTGGCAACTGCCATGGTTTTTCTCCTTCAGGTTTTCAGATGAGAGTCAGTTCAAACAACACCCTTCGTCAAAACCCGCTTCCCACGTGTCGCCTTCTCTATAACGCACGCTACGAAGCGGATTATTCATCGGCGTACGCTGATCCCACCTGCTTACGCTAATGAATACGGCAAGGCGCGCCGTGCCCCGAGGCACCGCGCGCCAAATTGAGTCAGCACCGCTTCTTCGCGGCACCGGCCATCGCTTGATCGAGCCAGCGAGCATGCCGCTGGCATTTTCCGGGGGGAAGTTTGCCCATCCCTTTTCAGGGAGCGCAAAACGCCTGTCTTCTATTCGGGCCACACGGCCCGCCAAGTCAGTAGGCGCACTTTGCATCAGGCGACCGTTCTCCTAAACCTTGTCGGCCGGGCGCGCGTGAGCGACACGCTGCTGCCCGTCCGTCCCATCGATTTCGTCTGCAACACGTCCTGGATTTTTATTATTCCCAGGTGAGCGCGCCGCCGGTTTGATACTCAATCACGCGTGTCTCGAAGAAGTTGCGTTCCTTCTTCAAGTCGATCATTTCGCTCATCCACGGGAACGGGTTTTCCTCGTTCGGGAAGAGCGGGTCCAGTCCGATCTGCTGGCAACGCCGGTTGCAGATGAACCGCAAGTAGCTCTTGAACATCGACGCGTTCAGGCCGAGAACCCCGCGCGGCATGGTGTCTTCAGCGTAGCGATATTCAAGATCGACAGCCTGCTTGAAGAGCTCGCGGATCTCTGCCTTGAAGTCGGCGGTCCACAGTTGCGGCTCTTCCAGCTTGATCTGGTTGATGAGGTCGATGCCGAAATTGCAGTGCATCGATTCATCGCGGAGGATGTATTGATACTGTTCCGCCGCGCCCGTCATCTTGTTCTGGCGACCCAGCGCCAGAATCTGCGTGAAGCCGACATAGAAGAACAGGCCTTCCATGATGCAGGCAAACACGATCAACGACTTCAGCAATTTCTGGTCCGCTTCGAGCGTGCCGGTCGTGAAGGCCGGGTCGGTCAGCGTGTTGATGAACGGAATCAGAAACTCGTCCTTGTCACGGATCGACTTGACCTCGTGATACGCGTTGAAGATCTCGCTTTCATCGAGGCCCAGCGATTCGACGATGTACTGGTACGCGTGCGTGTGGATCGCCTCTTCGAACGCCTGGCGCAGCAGGAACTGGCGGCACTCCGGAGCGGTGATGTGACGGTACGTGCCGAGCACGATGTTGTTCGCGGCGAGCGAGTCCGCCGTGACGAAGAAGCCGAGGTTGCGCTTGACGATGCGGCGCTCGTCGTCCGAGAGACCGTTCGGGTCTTTCCACAGGGCGATGTCGCGCGACATGTTCACTTCCTGCGGCATCCAGTGGTTCGCGCAACCGGCGAGGTACTTCTCCCACGCCCACTTGTACTTGAACGGGACGAGCTGATTGACGTCGGTCTTGCCGTTGATGATGCGCTTGTCGGCGACATTGACGCGCGCTTCGCTTTGCGCGGCGATCGCGCTGGCGGAAGGCGTTGCGGCTGCGGGCGGAACGAAGCCATCGGAAAAGATGTTGTTCGCCTGAGCAATCTGATGGGCAGCTTGATGAGTTGCAGCTTGCGCTGCCTGCGTACCGAAAGTCGTGCCTTGAGCGTTACGCAACGGGTTCTGTTGCGGAGCGCTCGAGGGAGCTACGGCAGTGGTCTCGTCATCCCAGTTGAGCATAAATTCTCACCATCAATTTAGATCGGTTTGTACCATCTTTTCATGAGCGATAAAAGAGTTTGCTCATGAAAATTCTCGTTTTCATGCGATTTAGATTCGACGTTGCTACCTGCATACAACACTTGGCTCGAAGCCGTGTGTGTGAAGCTCGATGCGACATCTCTTGAATCGAGTGTGAAGCGGTCCTGATCGAGTGACTTCCGTGACATCGCAGCGTGCTTTCGCGTGACTTCATCGCTGCTCTGCAAGCCTTGTCGCGCAAGGCTCTGCGGACGACGCTGCTTGTGCGATGCGAAGCACGCGCGCTTCATTGCGAAGATCCGCTCGATGCTGTGTTGCCAAGCGCGAACGCATCGAAGCGTGACGCGTTGCGATCATCGATCGAAGTCTCTCGTCGACCCGCGATGCGATGCAAAACATGCGTCGCGAATCGATGAACGCGCGACCTTCATGCGCTCCTCTTCGATGAGCTTCGATGTGTGTGACCGCACGCACTTCGCATCGCTCGATACACGCTGACGCAAGCACTTCGATGGAGCGTCGATGCCTGCTGCGCGCGTCGAATTCGTTGCCGAAGTTTAGCATTTGACGTCTCGTATTTCCACAATATCTTGTGCTTGCAAATCTCGCCAACACAATCTATTGCGTGTTTACGCGACGATCCGTCTCACGCGAAACCGCGCTGCGCAAGGCTCATCGGCCGCGCAACGGATCGAGCAGCGAGCGCAGATTGTTGTGATCGATCTCGTGCATCAACGCGAGCAGGCTGCCGAGTTTGCCTTGTGGAAAACCCTCACGCGCGAACCACGCGAGATAGTGACCGGGCAGATCGGCGATGAGCCTGTCCTTGTATTTGCCATAGGGCATCGTCTGCGTGACGAGACGCTGCAGGTCTTGCGGGTCCATCGCTTCTTCACTCCTCGTTCAATGTTCATCGCACCACGCAGCGCGCTTCGATCCTTCAGCGATTGCTGCATATCGGTGCCATAATCGCCGCTCTTGCCACCGAGAGTCGATCGCGAATCAACATGCCGCTGGCCGTCCAAGCTTTCATTGCCCCTCTCATCGTCGCGTGCGCGATGTTCATGGAAAGCGTCGACGCCAACGTCATCGTTACCGCGATTCCTGAAATGGCGCGCGCGTTTGGACGCGATCCCGTGACGCTGAAGGTTGCGGTCACGAGCTACGTGCTCGGACTCGGCGTCTTCATACCGATCTGCGGATGGGTCGCCGACCGCTTCGGCGCACGCGCCGTGTTCCGCACGGCCATCGGCGTGTTCGTCGTCGGCTCGCTGTTGTGCGCGGCTTCCACATCGCTTGGCCCCTTCACCGTCGCGCGCTTCATCCAGGGCGTCGGCGGCGCGATGATGGTGCCTGTCGGCCGCATCATCATCTTTCGCTCGGTGCGCCGCTCCGAGTTCATACGCGCGATGAACTACCTCTCGGTGCCCGCAATGCTCGGACCAGCGGTCGGGCCGTTGCTCGGCGGCTTCATCACGACGTATCTGCACTGGCGCCTGATCTTTTTCATCAACATCCCGATCGGCATCGCGGGCATCTGGCTGACCAACCGCTACATCGCCAACTCGCACGAGGAACATCCGGGCCGTCTCGACTGGTTCGGTTTCTTTCTCTCCGCGAGCGCGGGCGTGCTGCTGTTGCTCGGGCTCTCGCTCGTCGGCGGCGAACTGATTCCGCAGCGCGTCGCCTTTGCGATGTGCGTCGCCGGCGCGCTGATGGTCGTGCTGTACTGCGTCCACGCGCGACGTGTGGAGAAGCCGCTGCTCGATCTGCGCTTTTTCCGCGTGCCGACGTTTCAGGCGAGCGTGCTCGGCGGTTCGATGTTTCGCATCGGGCTTGGCGCCGTGCCGTTTCTTCTGCCGCTCGCGCTGCAGGAGGGTCTCGGCATGAGCGCGTTCAAGTCCGGCGCGATCACGTGCGCGTCGGCTTTCGGCGGCATGTTCATGCGCTCGTTCGCATCGCGCGTGCTGCATCGCTTCGGCTTCCGTCAGACGCTGTTCTACAACGCGGCGTTGTCGGGTATCGCGATCGCGGCGTGCGGCGCGTTCTTTCCCGGCACGCCGGCCTGGGTGATCTGGGCCGTCGTGCTGCTCGGCGGCTTCTTCCCTGCGTTGCAGTTCACGAGCCTCAACTCGCTTGCTTACGCTGAGATCGAAACACGCGATGTGGGCCGCGCGACGAGTCTTGCTAGCTTCGTGCAGCAGGTTTCGCTCGGACTCGGCGTGACGATCGCGGGGATCACGCTCGAGCTCTCGCAATATCTGAACGGTCATGCGAGTGTGCAATGGTCGGATTTCTGGCCGGCGTTTGTCGTCGTCGGGCTGTTCTCTTTTCTTTCGATGCCGATTACGGCGCGGCTTTCGCATGATGCTGGGACGGAGATTTCTCGCGGTACGCGGGGGTGAGTTCGTTGTTTTGCGTTTTGTTTCGCCGGATCCCGTGATCGTGTCGGCTCGGTGTTTCGCCGGATCCCGTGATCGTGTCGGCTCGGTGTTTCGCCGGATCCCGTGATCGTGTCGGTCTATTAGCGTTGCCCCTGTGCGGGGCGGCACTCACTTTCTTTGCTGCTGCAAAGAAAGTAAGCAAAGAAAGCAGCTTCCGATACGCCCGCGGTCACACGCAATTTGGGTAGTCCTCTCGTCGTTCGTGGGCTGCCTAAAGAGTGCCCTCATAGGCCCCATCGGGCTTGGCTCGCGCACGGTCCGCCATCACTCGCCGCACAACAAACCGGTTCAGCACGAAATGGCTCCGGCCCGCTTCGCGGCCGACCGGCCAATCGGGGAAGCATGCGCTTCTTCACTAACGCCTCCATCTCACTGCAACCGCCGCACGTTGGTTTCCCTCGCATACCCGGCGGCAGCGCGTAGCGCTGTGCCGAAGCTCTTTCGTGCTGAACCAGCGTTCACAACGGTTTCGGGCGGCGGACCGTGCGCGAGCCAAGCCCGGTTATTGTGATGAGGGCACTCTTTAGGCGAGTGCCGCCTGGGACGAGAGTACTACCCAAATTGCGTGTGACCGCGGGCCTGAAAAGCTGCTTTCTTTGCTTACTTTCTTTGCAGCAGCAAAGAAAGTGAGTGCCGCCCCGCACAGGGGCAACGCTAATAGACCGACACGAAAGCGGGATCCGGCGAAACCGAAACCCAAACGCAAAGCAAAAAGCAAAAAGCAAAAACGGACCGGCACCGACCGCTTCCATAAGCAGGAAGCACCCAGCACCGGTCCGCAGAGACCGACTCTCAGCTCAAAACCTTACTGACAAGCCTCACACTCATCGAAGCCCGGATCGCCGGGGCGCATCATACAGACGGGACCATCGGCTTCCTGAGCCGCCTCCACCGCCGGCGCGCTCGCGGCAGCAGCATTGAAGCCACCATTCCCGGCAGCCGACGCCGCACCGCCACCAAACCCGCCAGCCGCACCCGCCCCACCGTCACCGGAAGAAGAAGGCACCGCATTCAACGCACCGTGCGCCACGGTCGACTTCTCGACGTGCGTCGCCGCCATCGTGCGGAGGTAGTACGTCGTCTTGAGACCGCGAATCCAAGCGAGCTTGTAGACCTCGTCGAGCTTCTTGCCCGACGCGCCCGCCATGTAGATGTTCAGCGACTGCGCCTGATCAATCCACTTCTGACGGCGCGACGCCGCTTCCACGAGCCACTTCGGGTCGACTTCGAACGCGGTCGCGTAGATCGCGCGCAGATCGGCCGGAATGCGGTCGATGCGCGAAAGCGTGCCGTCGAAATACTTCAGATCGGACACCATCACTTCGTCCCACAGGCCGCGCGCCTTCAGATCACGCACGAGGTAGTCGTTGACCACCGTGAATTCGCCCGACAGATTCGACTTCACATACAGGTTCTGGAACGTCGGCTCGATACACGCCGACACGCCGATGATGTTCGAAATCGTCGCCGTCGGCGCGATCGCCACGCAGTTCGAGTTGCGCATGCCGTACGTCGAGATGCGCGAGCGCAGTTGCGCCCAGTCCATCGTCTCCGAGGTATCCACTTCGACATAACCGCCGCGCGCCTCGGCCAGGAGCTTCAGCGAATCCTGCGGAAGAATGCCGCGATCCCACAGCGAGCCGCGATACGTCGCGTAACGACCGCGCTCTTCCGCGAGTTCCGTCGACGCGTAGTACGCGTAGTAGCAGACGGCTTCCATCGAACGATCCGCGAACTCGACCGCCTCGCCCGACGCATAAGGCGTGCGCAGCAGATGCAGGCAGTCCTGGAAGCCCATGATGCCCATGCCGACCGGACGATGCTTCAGGTTCGAGTTGCGCGCCTTCGGCACCGCGTAGTAGTTGATGTCGATGACGTTGTCGAGCATGCGCATCGCGACGCTGATCGTGCGCTTGAGCTTCGCGTGGTCCAGCGCGTAGCTGCCATCGGCCTGCTTCACCATGTGCGCGACGAGGTTCACCGAGCCCAGATTGCAGACGGCGATTTCCGTCTCGCTCGTGTTCAGCGTGATTTCGGTGCACAGGTTCGACGAGTGCACGACGCCGACGTGCTGCTGCGGCGAACGCACATTGCACGGATCCTTGAACGTGATCCACGGATGGCCCGTCTCGAACAGCATGCCAAGCATCTTGCGCCACAGTTGCGCCGCCGGCAGCTTCTTGAACAGCTTGATTTCGCCGCGCGCGGCTTTCTCTTCGTAAGCGACGTACGCCTTTTCGAAGTCGGCGCCGAACAGATCGTGCAGGTCCGGGCAGGTCGACGGCGAGAACAGCGTCCAGTCGCCGCCTTCGACGACGCGCTTCATGAACAGATCGGGAATCCAGTTCGCCGTGTTCATGTCGTGCGTGCGGCGACGGTCATCGCCGGTGTTCTTGCGCAGCTCGAGGAATTCCTCGATGTCGAGGTGCCACGATTCCAGGTACGCGCACACCGCGCCCTTGCGCTTGCCGCCCTGGTTCACCGCGACGGCCGTGTCGTTCACGACCTTCAGGAACGGCACGACGCCCTGCGACTTGCCGTTCGTGCCCTTGATGTGCGAGCCGAGCGCACGCACGCGCGTCCAGTCGTTGCCGAGGCCGCCCGCGAACTTCGAGAGCAGCGCGTTTTCCTTCAGCGCTTCGTAGATGCCGTCGAGATCGTCGGCGACCGTCGTCAGATAGCACGACGACAATTGCGAGCGATGCGTGCCCGAATTGAAGAGCGTCGGCGTCGACGACATGAAGTCGAACGACGACAGCACGTTGTAGAACTCGATCGCGCGCGCTTCACGGTCGATCTCGTTCAGCGACAGGCCCATCGCCACGCGCATGAAGAATGCCTGCGGCAACTCGATGCGCGTGCCGTCGACGTGCAGGAAGTAGCGGTCGTACAGCGTCTGCAGGCCGAGATAGCCGAACTGCAGATCGCGATTCTGATCGAGCGCGGCGCCGAGGCGCTTGAGGTCGAACTGTTGCAGCTTGTCATCCAGCAGGCCGGCTTCGACGCCGCGCTTGATGAACTGCGGGAAGTATTCGGCGTAACGCTCGCCCATTTCGGCTTGCGTCACTTCCTCTTCGAGAATTTCGCGGCGGATCGTGTGCAGCAGGATGCGCGCCGTGACCTGACTGTACGCCGGATCCTTCTCGATCATCGTGCGCGCGGCGAGAATGGCCGAATCGTAGACCTGCGACATCGGCACGCCGTCGTACAGGTTCTTCACCGTCTCCGCGACGATCGGCTCGGCGGACACCGCATCGCCCAGATTCGCGCACGCGGAGACGATCAGCGCCTTCAGCGCTTCGAGATCGAGCGGACGCGTGACGCCGTTGTCCGTCACGTTGATCGCGCCTTCGTGCGACTGCGCGTTTTGCGCGGCCGAGCGCTCTTGCGAACGCTGCTGCGTGCGCTTCTCGCGATACAGCACGTACGCGCGCGCGACGTTGTGCTCGCCGCCGCGCATCAGCGCGAGCTCGACCTGATCCTGAATGTCTTCGATGTGGAAAGTCCCGCCGTGCGGACGGCTGCGCACGAGCGCGCGCACGACGGCTTGCGTCAGTTGCTCGACTTGCTCGCGCACACGCGCCGAAGCTGCGCCCTGACCGCCGTTCACCGCGATGAATGCCTTCGTCACGGCGATCGCGATTTTCGTCGGCTCGAACGACACCACGCTTCCGTTGCGACGGATGACCTTGTAGTCGGCAAACGTCGTGTTCGGCGCGAGCGCCTGAGCGCCCACGCCCTGCGCACCGCTCATCGGCTGTGCGGATGCGCCTTCGAATGAAGTCGTGGCGTTTTCGGTGGTTTGCATGTGCAAAACTCCTGGTGTTCGATTGGTGCGGATGGTCCGCGGATTTATCACTTATGCCGCGCGCGTGACGAACTCGTCGTGAAAGTCGCGCGGTGTTTTGGCGGTCAAGCCGGGCTGTGAATGCAGCAGGCTGAAAACACGAATCGCGGCGCTTACGGCCCGCATTGTCATTGGCGTCTCATGCGGTGCCCGCGTTGGCGCGCGGTGTCGGTCGACGCAATTCGCGCTTGCTTGCATGCCTTCTTCACGGTGCTGCTCGCTGGCGCCCGACGCGCCCGACGCCTCTCTCCTCGCAAAGAGAAACCGTCTCGCGCATCGCCCCGGGCCAGCCAAACTTCTTCTACGCCGGAAAGCCGACGGCGCCGGCTCACTGGAGCGGGCGCCGCGTCAACAACACAAGATCTAGTGCAAAGTACGTCTGTCGGCACCAAGTATAGTGGACAACATCGCAGTCTCAAAAAGTTTTATTTGCCCTGAGTCTGCGGTAGCGGGGTTGACTTTTGCTATAGCAAAGCGCGACAAGGCCTCGCGCGCGACGCTGCTGCGCCGCAACGAGAAAGACCTTACGCAGCGCTCAGATGTTGGATTGAAACGGAAAGAACGACGGCGGCAGCGCGCTGCCGTGACGCAGACGCGACCACTCGAAATGCGGGCCCGGATCGGTCTTGCGGCCGGGCGCGATGTCCGAGTGACCCGCGACTGCATCGATCGGATAGCGCTTCACCACGACTCGCACGAGCGCGGCGAGCGCGTCGTACTGCGCGTCTTCGAAGGGCACGCGATCGCTGCCTTCGAGCTCGATGCCGATCGAAAAGTCGTTACAGCGCTCGCGCCCGCAGAACGACGAGACGCCCGCGTGCCACGCGCGTTCGTCGCAGGAGACGAACTGCTCGATCGCGCCGCCGCGACGGATCACGAAGTGCGCCGACACGCGCATGCCGCGCAGATGATCGAAGTACGGATGCGCGTCGTGATCGAGCTTGTTGAGGAAGAAATCGGCGATGGCGTTCGTCGTGAAATCGTCGGGCGGCAGGCTGATGTTGTGCACGACGATGAGCGTCGGCACCGCGTCGCCCGGACGCGCCTCGAAGTTCGGCGACGGCAGGCGCGTCGCGTGCGTGAACCAGCCTTGCGCGTCGATATGCGGATCGCGCTGTCTGACGACGTTGGTGTTCATCGTGCGTCGCGTCCGGTCGGACGGGCCGCGTAATGGCGCGCGTGATCGCTGCAGCAGAAGCGCTCGCCCGCGACGATGATCGATTCGCTGCGCGGCGTGTGCACGCCACACTGCGCGCAACGGATGAGCGGATCGGCGAGTTGCGGCGCGCTCGCGGCCGCGCCGTTGCCATGACCGTTGCCGCTGCGGGCGCGGCGTGCGTCATGCGCTCCGCCCGCGGTCGCGCCGCCGGCTGGCGCGTCGCCCTGCTGCGCGCGCTCGTTCGCGCGGCGCAGCTTCTTCAGAAGCCACTGGCACAGGAAAAAGAGGACGATCAGAAAGAAGAAATTTCGCATCGATTCAATGCCGATAGATCCAGACGCTCAGACGACCGCGCGATGCAGCAGCACTTCGAACACGAAGCGGCTGCCGACGTACGCGAGCAGCAGCGCGGCGAACGACGCCAGCACCCAGCGCAACGCGGCGCGTCCGCGCCATCCGGAGAGGCGGCGCGCGGTGAGCAATGCGCCGAACATCAGCCAGGAGACGAACGCGAACACGGTCTTGTGATCGAAGCGCAGCGCGCGATCGACCAGTTGCTCGTTGAAGGCGATGCCCGACACGAGCGTGAGCGTGAGCAGCACGAAGCCCGCCGCGATCAGGCGGAACAGCAGCTTTTCAAGAGTCAGAAGCGGCGGCAGCGTGTCGAGCCAGCTCGCGAGCCAGCCATTGCCGGTATGACGCGTCGCGAGGCCGCGCATGCGCTGCAGGCGGCGTTCGAGCATCAGCATGAGCACGGCGTGCAGCGCGGCGATCGCGAAGAGTCCGTACGCGATGTTCGCGATCAGGAAATGCAGCTTGAACATCGGCGCGGCGGAATACGACAGCACGCGCACGCCGCCGAAGACGAGCGGCAACAGCGACGCGATGCACGCGAGCGGCAATACGAGCAGGCGCAGGCCGTCGAGCGGAAAGAAGAAGCTCTCGATCCAGTAGATGCCCGCGCCGAGCCAGAACATCGCGGAGAGCGCGAACGCGAAGCCGAAGATCATCGCGTTCTGGGGAAAGATGGTCGTGTGCAGCAGGAGGCCGTGCACGAGCAACGCTACTAATAATAGAGCGCGGCCCAATCCGCCCATGTCCGGCGATTTTTTGGCCGCCGCCGGCGATGCGATGCCCGGAGGCACGCCGGCCAGCGCCGGCTCCACGGCCGTGTGGCGATGCGCGCGCCAGCCCGCTACGGCGAGTCCGCCATAGAGAAGCGCAGTGAGGGCATACAGTACAATATCCATGTTCGAAGTTTACACTAGGCCCTTGAATCACGACGTTTTCTCCCTTGCGGCAACGCGGGGCGATTACGTCGTTTTGCGCTGAAAAAGGGCCGCATTCACTACCGTTTCCCATGCTCGATAACCTGACTCAACGGATGGCCCGCGTCGTCAAGACGCTGCGCGGCGAAGCCCGGCTCACCGAGGCCAACACGCAAGAGATGTTGCGGGAAGTGCGTCTCGCGCTGCTCGAGGCCGACGTCGCGCTGCCGGTCGTGCGCGAGTTCATCGCGAAGGTGAAGGAAAAGGCGCTCGGCGAGGAAGTGCTGTCGAGCCTGTCGCCGGGTCAGGCGCTCGTCGGCGTCGTCCAGAAGGAACTGACGGCCGTGATCGGCGGCGATTACGAAGGCAAGGCAGCCGAGCTGAATCTGGCGGTCGCGCCGCCCGCCGTGATCCTGATGGCCGGTCTGCAGGGTGCGGGCAAAACCACCACGACCGGCAAGCTCGCCAAGCTGCTGCGCGAAAAGAGCAAGAAGAAGGTCCTCACCGTTTCCGTCGACGTGTATCGCCCCGCCGCTATCCGTCAGTTGCAGACGGTGACGGAACAGGTCGGCGCCGACTTCTTCCCGTCGGAAGCGAATCAGAAGCCCGCGGATATCGCGCGCGCGGCGATCGACTGGGCGAAGCGGCACTATCACGACGTGGTGATCGTCGATACGGCCGGCCGTCTCGGTATCGACGAAGCGATGATGAAGGAAATCAGCGAGCTGCACGCGCTGCTCAAGCCCGCTGAAACGCTCTTCGTCGTCGACGCCATGTTGGGGCAGGACGCGGTCAACACCGCGAAGGCGTTCAACGACGCGCTGCCGCTCACCGGCGTCGTGCTCACCAAGCTCGACGGCGATTCGCGCGGCGGCGCGGCGCTTTCGGTGCGCAACGTCACCGGCAAGCCGATCAAGTTCGTCGGCGTCGCGGAAAAGCTCGACGGCCTCGAAGTCTTCCATCCGGATCGCATGGCGAACCGGATTCTCGGCATGGGCGACATTCTCGCGCTCGTCGAGGAAGCGCAACGCGGCGTCGACAGCCAGGCCGCGCAGAAGCTCGCCGACAAGGTCAAGAAAGGCGGCGACTTCGATCTGAACGACTTCAAGGCGCAGCTCTCGCAAATGAAGAAGATGGGCGGCCTTTCGTCACTCATGGACAAACTGCCCGCGCAGTTTCAGCAGGCCGCGCAAGGCGCGGACATGAACAACGCGGAAAAGCAGATGCGCCGCATGGAAGGCATCATCAATTCGATGACGCTGCAGGAACGCGCGAAGCCGGAGCTCATCAAGGCGGCGCGCAAACGCCGTATCGCCGCGGGCGCGGGCGTGCACGTTCAGGAGGTGAACCGCATGCTCAACCAGTACGAGCAGATGCGCGGCATGATGAAGAAGCTGAAAGGCGGCAACCTGCAAAAGATGATGCGCGGCATGAAGGGCATGCTGCCCGGCATGCGCTGACCCGCACTTTTATTGAACCCGCGTTCTCTTCGGGCGTCCGACTCGAAAGAAACGCGGGTTTATCATATGGCGCACGCCGCCGTTTTTTTCCACACTTAGAAGTCAGCCTTTCCCGCTTCCCCTTATGAATCGCGAAGAAGCCCTCCATATTTTCAGCCACTCAGAAGAGATCGTGACGGCTGACGAAGTCAACGCATCGATCGGCAAGATGGCCACGGCCATCAAGGCTGCGACGAAAGACGACTTCCCGCTCGTGCTCTCGGTCATGGGGGGCGCGGCCGTGTTCACCGGCATGCTGCTGCCGCATCTCGACTTCCCGCTCGAGTTCGATTACATCCACCTGACGCGCTATCGCAACGCCATCAAGGGCGGCAGCGAGATGCAGTGGCGCGTGGCGCCGGCGGAATCGGTGAAGGATCGCGTGGTGCTCGTGCTCGACGATATTCTCGACGAAGGCGAAACGATGGCCGCGATCCGCGATCGCATCATGGCGATGGGCGCGAAGACGTTTCTGTCCGCGGTGCTGTGCGAGAAGATCATCCCGAAGGCGAAGCCGCTGCGTCCGGATTTTTGCGGATTCGAAGTGCCGGATCGTTACGTGTTCGGCTGCGGGATGGACGCGAAGGGTTACTGGCGTAACCTGCCGACGATCCGGGCGTTGACGGAAGGGGCGTGATCCCCGCCCGTATCCAAAAGAAAAGCGGCCCGCGGGCCGCTTTTTTCATAGCTGATGCACGAAAGTGCGTATGCCCGTGAGCATCATCTCGACGGAAATCGCGACAAGGACAAGCCCCATCAAACGCTCGAAAGCCGTCACCACGCGCTCGCCGAGCCATTGCTGAATCTTCTCGGCGAGAATCAGCACGATCGCGCAGACGATCATCGTCACCGTGAGCGCGCCGATCCATTCGAACATTTTGCCGGGCGCCTGCGACGTCAGCAGCATCACCGTCGCGAGCGCCGATGGCCCCGCCAGCGCCGGAATCGCGAGCGGCACGATCAGCGGCTCGCCGCCGCGCGAATCGCCGCCCATCGCGCCGTCCGGATGCGGAAAGATCATGCGCAGCGCGATCAGAAACAGCACGATGCCGCCCGCGATGCGCAACGAGACATCGGTGAGGTTCATCGCGCGCAGGAAGCGATCGCCCGCCAGCATGAACACCAGCAGAATGACGAACGCGATCGCCACTTCGCGCAGCACGACCACGCGGCGCCGCTCTTTGGCGACGCCGCGCAGCGCGTTGATGAAGATCGGGATATTGCCGAGCGGATCGGTGATCAGCAGCAGCAGGATCGTCGCCGACAGGAAGTTGTACTGCATTACTTCGCGAGCGCGGCCCGCACTTTCCCGACGACGACATCGGCGGCTTCATCGACCGGCAGCAGCGTGGCTTCCGCGTCGCGGCGGCCCTGATATTCCAGCTTGCCTTCCTTCAGCCCGCGATCGCCGATCACGATGCGATGCGGCACGCCGATCAATTCCCAGTCCGCGAACATCACACCCGGACGCTCGCCGCGATCGTCGAGAATCACGTCGATGCCGGCCTGCTGCAGCGTCGCGTACAGCTTGTCGGCCTGCTCGCGCACGGCGTCGCTGCGGTCGTAGCCCATCGGGCAGATCACGACTTCGAACGGCGCAATGGCTTCCGGCCAGATAATGCCCTTGTCGTCGAAATTCTGTTCGATTGCCGCGCCCAGCACGCGCGTCACGCCGATGCCGTAGCAGCCCATCTGCATCGGCGCGGGCTTGCCGTTTTCGTCGAGGAAGGTCGCGCCCATCGAATCGGAATACTTCGTGCCGAGCTGGAACACGTGACCCACTTCGATGCCGCGGCAGATTTCGAGCGTGCCCTTGCCGTCGGGCGACGGATCGCCCGCGACGACATTGCGAATGTCCGCGACTTCCGGCTCGGGCAGATCGCGGCCCCAGTTCACGCCGGTCGTGTGGTAATCGACCTCGTTCGTGCCGACGACGAAGTCGCTCATGTTCGCGACCGTGCGGTCCGCGATCACGCGCACCGGCTTCTTCGTGTTGAGCGGACCGAGGTAGCCCGGCGGCGTGCCGAACCATTCGACGATCTCGGCTTCCGTCGCGAAGCGATAGCCCTTCAGGCCCGGCAGCTTGCCCGTCTTGATGTCGTTGAGCGAGTGATCGCCGCGCAGCATCAGCAACCAGATGGTCGGTTCGGCGCCTTCGTTGTCGGTCGCGAGAACGATCGACTTGATCGTGCGTTCCAGCGGAATGTTCAGAAGCTGCGCGACCGCCTCGCACTTCGCGGCGCCGGGCGTGGGCGTCTTCTTCAGTTCTTCGGTCGGCGCGGCGCGTTGCGCGATGAGCGGCAGCGCATCGGCGGCTTCGACGTTCGCCGCGAAGTCCGAGCTCGGGCAATACGCGATGTCATCCTCGCCCGTATCGGCGATCACGTGGAATTCATGCGAACCGCTGCCGCCGATCGAACCGTTGTCCGCCGCGACCGCGCGGAACTCCAGCCCGATGCGCGTGAAGATGCGCACGTAGGCTTCGTACATCTTGCGATACGACTCTGCGAGGCCGTCGAGGTCCTTATCGAAGGAATAGGCGTCCTTCATGATGAATTCGCGGCCGCGCATCACGCCGAAGCGCGGGCGGATTTCGTCGCGGAACTTCGTTTGAATCTGATAGAAGTTTACCGGCAACTGGCGATAGCTCTTGATCTCGCGGCGCGCGATGTCCGTCACGACTTCCTCGTGCGTCGGGCCCATGACGAAATCGCGCTCGTGGCGATCCTTGAAACGCAACAGTTCCGGGCCGTATTGCTCCCAGCGGCCCGACTCCTGCCACAGTTCGGCGGGCTGCACGGCGGGCATCAGCAATTCGAGCGCGCCCGCGCGGTTCATCTCTTCACGCACGATGGCCTCGACCTTGCGCACCGAGCGCAGACCGATCGGCATGTAATCGTAGATGCCGCCCGCGACGCGGCGGATCATGCCTGCACGCATCATCAGCTTGTGGCTGACGATCTCGGCGTCGGCGGGAGCTTCCTTCAGGGTGCCGATGAAGAAACGGGATGCTTTCATTCAAATTTTCCAAATGCGGCGCGCTTCGGAGCGGATAGCGCCGAAGCAGGCGGATCAAGGTGAACGACGGAACGACCGGCGAGAAAAGAAGATTTTGCCGCCTGCCGGATGCTCTGGCAAAGACATTCACACGGATGCCCCGAATTGGGGTTCGTGCCAGTGCGTCGAGGCCAATAACTGTTTATAATCAAAGCAATTTTAAAGGATTTGAAGGTGGCTGTATGCTGGATCGTGAAGGCTTTCGCCCGAACGTCGGCATCATCCTCTTGAACGCGCGCAACGAAGTGTTTTGGGGCAAGCGGCTGCGTGAACATTCCTGGCAGTTTCCGCAAGGGGGCATCAAATACGGTGAGACCCCTGTGCAAGCGATGTATCGGGAGTTACACGAAGAAACCGGCCTGCTACCGGAGCATGTAAAAGTTGTGGGTCGCACGCGCGACTGGCTGCGTTATGAGGTGCCGGACAAGTTCATCAAGCGCGAGGTGCGCGGACATTATCGCGGTCAGAAACAGATCTGGTTTCTGCTGCGCATGGTGGGCCGCGATTGCGACATCTGCCTGCGCGCGACGGACCATCCGGAATTCGATGCCTGGCGCTGGAACGAGTATTGGGTACCGCTGGATGCGGTCATCGAGTTCAAGCGCGACGTTTATCAAATGGCTCTATCCGAGCTGTCCCGCTTTCTGCGGCGTACCAACTCCCGCGGTGAGCGCGGCGAGCGAGCCGCGCATCACGGACCGCGCTATCCACGCGTCGTCCAGACGATGACGATCGAAGCTCCTGCCGTTACTGCCTCCGGCGCGGCAGTTCAGGCAGAATGCACGGTCAGCGAAGAAGTGCATGTGATCGTGCAGCGCTCATCGTGAATCCGGGCACTGCAACGCTTCGAGCACTTTGACACTCAACTCGATTGCGATCGATGGCACGGCGAACTTCTCGCCGTGCCATCTCGCTTTGTTCCGCCGGGCGGGCGCATGAAGCCCGCGCGCATGTTTCCGGGAAGACCCAATTGAAAGTGAATGCCTCACTCGCGGTAATCGCGGCATCCGCGGCAGCGCTCGCCGTGCTCGCCGGCTGTTCCAGCAACAAGGCGCCGTCCACGCAGGACGACGGCGTGTTCACCTATCTGCTCGACCGCAAGCCGAACTGGACCGAAGAAAAAATCGACACGATGCCACCGCTGCCGCAGGCATCGAATCTGGTCGCGTTCAACGTGTCGCAGAACACGCCGCTCACGTTCGCCGTCGACAAGACCACGCTCACGGTCGGCAAGGATGGCGTCATTCGTTACGTGATCGTCGCGACGAGTCCGGCGGGCGCGCGCAACGTCAACTATGAAGGCATTCGTTGCGACACCTACGAATGGCGTCGCTACGCGAGCATCAACGACGATCAGAACGGCTGGGATCAAGGTTCCGCATTCGACTTCAAGCGCATCGAAAACGGCGAGCTGAACGCGTATCAGGCGGCGCTCTATCAGGATTATTTCTGCACGAGCAAGCTGCCCGTCGGCACCGCGAAACAGATCGTCAACAACATGGAATACAAGCGCACGCAAAGCGTGATCAATCTGCGCTGATTGCGCCGCGCGTCGGCGTGACGATGTGAAAACGCCCGCTGATTCAGCGGGCGTTTTCGTTTCAGACGAGCACGAGATTGTCGCGATGGATCAGTTCCGGCTCCAGCATGTAGCCGAGCACCGATTCGATCTCGCCGCTCGGCCGCCGATGAATCAGCCGCGCCTCCGAACTGCTGTAGTTCGTGATGCCGCGCGCGACTTCCTGCCCTTGATCGTCGACGCACGCGATTACTTCGCCGCGATCGAAGGCGCCTTTCACGTCGATGACGCCGATCGGCAAAAGGCTCTTGCCGTCGGCGGTGAGCTTGTTGACCGCGCCCTTGTCGATGACGACATGCCCGCGCACCTGCAAGTGATCCGCCATCCACTGCTTGCGCGCCGCCATGCGTGCGGTGCGCGCGATGAGTTGCGTGCCGATCATCTCGCCCGATGCGAGGCGCGTGAGCACATCGGCTTCGCGGCCGCTCGCGATGACCGTGTTCGCGCCGCTGTGCGCGGCACGCTTCGCCGCGAGAATCTTGGTCAGCATGCCGCCGCGTCCTAGGCTCGAACCCGCGCCGCCCGCCATCTGCTCGAGTTCGGGCGTGCCGGCGTCGGCTTGCTCGACGAGCGTCGCGTTCGGGTCCTTGCGCGGATCGGCGGTGAAGAGGCCACGCTGATCGGTGAGAATGACGAGCGCATCGCCTTCGATCAGATTCGCGACGAGCGCGCCGAGCGTGTCGTTGTCGCCGAACTTGATTTCGTCGGTGATGACGGTGTCGTTCTCGTTGATGATCGGCACGGCGCCCAGGCGCAGCAGCGTGAGCAGCGTCGAGCGCGCGTTCAGATAGCGTTCGCGATCGGCGAGATCGGCGTGCGTGAGCAGAATCTGCGCGGTGCGGATGCCGTGCGCGCCGAAGCTGCTTTCGTAGACTTGCGCGAGACCCATCTGGCCGACCGCGGCCGCCGCCTGCAATTCGTCGATTTCGCGCGGTCGCTTTGTCCAGCCGAGCCGGTGAATGCCTTCCGCGATCGCGCCCGAACTCACGAGCACGACTTCCTTGCCCTGTTCGCGCAGCGCCGCGATTTGCGACGCCCAGCGCGAGATTGCCGCATGATCGAGCCCGCGACCGTCATTGGTGACGAGGCTCGACCCTACTTTCACTACGATTCGCTTCGCAGCGGCGATGACCGAACGCATCGTGCGCTTTCTCCTCGTGGTTGCTTTATTCCTTCGTTTCGTCGTCGCGGAAGCGCACGTCGGCGGCGAGATCTTCCGCTTCAGCCGCGCGCGATGCGTCCGAATGCTGCGAGATGTAATCGTAGATCGCGTAGGTGAGCGCCTCGCAGCCCTGACCGGTCAACGCCGAAATCTCGTAGACCGGACCGTCCCATTCGAAGCGCTCGACGAAATCGGCGATGCGCGCCTCGCGTTCGTCTTCCGGCACCATGTCGAGCTTGTTCAGCACGAGCCAGCGCGGCTTCTCGTAAAGCTGCTCGTCGTACTTGCGCAGTTCGTTGACGATCGCCTTCGCTTCCGCGACCGGATCGACGTTTTCATCGAACGGGGCCATGTCGACGAGATGCAGCAGCACGCCCGTGCGCTGCAAGTGCCGCAGGAAACGATGCCCGAGGCCCGCGCCTTCCGCCGCGCCTTCGATGAGACCCGGAATGTCCGCGATCACGAAGCTCTTGCTCGGCCCGACGCGCACTACGCCGAGATTCGGCGCGAGCGTCGTGAACGGATAATCCGCGATCTTCGGCCGCGCGTTCGACACCGACGAGATGAAAGTGGACTTGCCCGCGTTCGGCATGCCGAGCAGACCGACATCCGCGAGCACTTTCAACTCGAGTTTGAGCATGCGGCGCTCGCCCGGCTTGCCGTCGGTTTTCTGACGCGGCGCGCGGTTCGTGCTCGACTTGAAATGCAGGTTGCCGAGGCCGCCCGCACCGCCCTTCGCGATCAAGACCTGCTGATTGTGCTCGGTCAGATCGGCGATGATCTCGCCCGTTTCCTGATCCGAAATGATCGTGCCGACCGGCATGCGCAGCGTGATGTCGTCGCCGCCCTTGCCGTAGCAATCCGCGCCGCGGCCGTTTTCGCCGTTGCGCGCCTGATGCTTCTTGGAGAACCGGTAGTCGATCAGCGTGTTGATGTTGCGGTCGCCGACCGCGTAGACGCTGCCGCCGCGCCCGCCGTCGCCGCCGTCCGGTCCGCCGAACGGGACGAACTTTTCGCGGCGCATCGACGCGCTGCCATCTCCTCCGTCGCCGGCGATGACTTCGATCCTCGCTTCGTCAATGAACTTCATGCGTTGCTCCGTCCCGTGTATTCGCTCTATTTTGCCGTGACCGACCTGGCCGGTCACTCATAACCAATTTTTGACCGCACCAAATAAAAATGGCCCCGCGAACTTCGCGGGGCCATTTCTTCGGTCCTGAAGCCCGTGCGTAAAACTTACGCTGCCGGGACGACGACGACCGTGTGCTTCTTCGCAGCGCCCTTGGTCACGAACTTGACGTGACCGTCGGCCAGCGCGAACAGCGTGTGATCCTTGCCGATACCGACATTCTCACCCGGGTGCATGCGCGTGCCGCGCTGGCGAACGATGATGCCGCCTGCGTTGATTGCCTGGCCGCCGTACACCTTCACGCCGAGGCGTTTGCTCTCGGAGTCGCGGCCGTTGCGGGAAGACCCGCCTGCTTTTTTGTGTGCCATTTGCTTAGCTCCTTAACCGATGCGCTTACGCGTTGATCGCGTCGATGCGCAGTTCGGTGTAGTTCTGGCGATGGCCAGCGTGCTTTTGGTAGTGCTTCCGGCGGCGCATCTTGAAGATGGTCACTTTCTTGTGACGACCTTGGGACACGACGGTAGCCTTGACGGAAGCCCCACTGACCAGCGGCGTACCGAACTGAATCGATTCGCCTTCGCCTACTGCGAGAACCTGGTCGAGCGTGATTTCAGCGTCAATGTCTGCCGGTATCTGTTCTACTTTAAGTTTTTCGCCAACGGCAACTTTGTACTGCTTGCCGCCGGTTTTTATGACCGCGTACATTGAGAACCTCACTCAGAATTCTTTTTCCACGCACCACGCGGGGAAAACACGCGATTATACATAGAGTTACGCTCGACGTCAAAGCGCCGTGACGATGCCCGCGCGGGCAGCGCAACGCGCGATCCGGCTCCGAACCTCGGCGAAAACGAAGCGAATCGCAGCCGAAATTCGCCGACATTGCGCGAGTCGGAACACCGGACCACCCGGCGTCTGTCGGATTCGCCTTATAATCCGCCGGATTACCCTTTTTGCCGATCATGTCGTCCACCGCCACTTCCTCTCCCAACGCCGCCGCGCTGCTCGCCCCGATCGCCGAGGACATGCAGCAGGTCAATCGCGTCATCCGGCAGCGCCTGGCATCAGAAGTGATGCTGATCAACCAGATTTCGGAGTACATCATCGGCGCGGGCGGCAAGCGGCTGCGGCCGGCGCTGCTGCTCCTCGTCTCGGGCGCGCTGGGCGACACGACCGGGCATCGTCACGAATTGGCGGCGGTGGTTGAGTTCATCCACACGGCGACGCTGCTGCACGACGACGTCGTCGACGAATCGGATTTGCGCCGCGGCCGCAAGACCGCGAACGCGCTGTTTGGCAATGCGGCAAGCGTGCTGGTCGGCGACTTCCTGTATTCGCGCTCGTTCGAGATGATGGTGAGCGTCGGCAAGATGCGCGTGATGGAAATCCTGTCCGTCGCGACCAACATCATTTCCGAAGGCGAAGTGCTGCAACTGCTCAACATGCACGATCCGGACGTGGACGAAGCACGCTACATGCAGGTGATCCGCTACAAGACGGCGAAGCTGTTCGAAGCGGCGGCGCAGCTCGGCGCGGTGCTTTCGGGTGCGGATGCGCGGACCGAAGCGGCGGCGGCGGAGTTCGGCCGGCGCATCGGCACGGCGTTCCAGATCATGGACGACTGGCTCGACTACACCGGCACGCCCGAATCGATGGGCAAGAACGCCGGCGACGACCTGCGCGAAGGCAAGCCCACGCTGCCGCTCATTTATTTGATGGAGCACGGCACGCCGGACCAGGCGGCCCTCGCACGCGAGGCGATCGAGCAAGGCGGCACGGATCGCTTCGACACGATCTTCCACGCAATCACGTCGTCCGGCGCGCTCGATCACACGCTGGAATGCGCGCGCAAGGAAGCTCAGGCAGCGGCAAATGCGATTTCTTCATTTCCCTCTTCCATCTACAAAGATAGCCTGCTAGAATTATGTTCTTACTCGACGTCACGGCAGTCTTGAACGAGACTGAAGCAGCGTAAGAGTCCAAGTTGGTCAAATTCGGGGTGTAGCTTAGCCTGGTAGAGCGCTACGTTCGGGACGTAGAGGCCGGAGGTTCGAATCCTCTCACCCCGACCAGAATTGCAAAAACCCGCATGGTTCGCCATGCGGGTTTTTTATTTCCGGCGGCAAAACCGCGTACGCTGGCCGAAAGGCCGAGGGCGAGCTTGCCGGCCCGTCTGCTATATTGCCTCCCATCTCCGCCCCTACTCGATCACCGCGTGGACAACCTTCCCTTATGGGCGCAAATTTGCGCCATTTTTCTGCTTCTCTTCCTTTCCGGCTTCTTCTCGATCTCCGAAACGTCGATGATGGCGCTCAATCGCCATCGCCTGAAATATCTGGCGAGCCAAGGATCGCTACGCGCCCGCACGACGCAAGGCCTGCTCGCGAAGACCGATCAGCTTCTCTCGGTCATCCTGATCGGCAACAACCTGATCAACACGATCATCCCGGTGCTCACGACATCCATCGCGCTGCGCACCTTCGGCCATAACAACCTCGTCCTGTCGATCACGACGGGCGTCATTGCATTCCTGATCATCGTGTTCGCGGAAATCGCGCCGAAGATCGTCGGCGCGACGTATCCCGAGAAAGTGGCGCTGCCGGCGAGCCTCGTGCTCGCGCCGCTCATGCGCGTCGCGCGGCCGCTCATCTGGTTCGTCAATCTGTTCGCCAACGCGATCCTCGCCGCACTGCACATCAACACGAAGGGCAAGCGCGATCAGCGGATCTCGCCCGAAGAGTTGCGCACCATCGTGCTGGAAACGGGCAGCTTCATGCCGACCAAGCACCGCAGCATCCTGCTCAATCTGTTCGATCTGGAGAACATCACCGTCGATGACGTGATGATCCCGCGCCGGCGCATCGAAGCGCTCGACTTCGACGCGCCCTTCGAACAGATCCTGCACCAGCTCGAGACGTGCTACCACAACAAGCTGGTCGTCTTTCAGGGCGACATCGATCGCGTGCTCGGCATTCTGCACGTGCGCAAGACGCTCTCGGCGCTGCACAACCAGGAACTCGAGCGCGACACGCTGCGCGAACTGCTCACCGAACCGTATTTCGTGCCCGCGGGCACGCCTGTCTTCCAGCAATTGCAGTACTTCCAGGAAAGCGGCCACCGTATCGCGATCGTGGTCGACGAGTACGGCGAATTGCAGGGCCTCGTCACGCCGGAGGACATCATCGAAGAGCTGATCGGCGAATTCACGACGACGATTCCGCGCGGCGCCGGCTCGCGCGGCGGCTGGGACGAGAGCGGCGAGTGCATCGTGGCGGGCAGCATGCCGTTGCGCGAACTGAACCGCTGGCTGCATCTGTCGCTGCCGACGGACGGCCCGAAAACGCTCAACGGCCTGATCCTCGAAACGCTCGAAGACATCCCCGACGGCGACGTTTCGGTGCAGATCGCGGGCGTGACCTTCGAAGTGATGCGCAGCGACGATCAGGCGATCCGAACCGTCAAGATTTTCCGCCCGCCCGAAGGCACGCGACACGCGCTGCGTTAGCCATTCGGACGACTGTGCGCCGGCGGCCGAGGACGGGATCATCGGATCATCTCGACTCGACCGCCGACGCCATGATTTCCCCTTCCTTCCGCGAAACGCCATCCGACCACGAGACGCCCGCCGTCTCGCTGCTCACCGACACCTTGCGCGAAGCCGCCGAGCGCGGCGCGTCCGATATCCATGTCGAACCGTCCGAGCGCGCATGGCGCATCCGGCTGCGCGTCGATGGCGCGTTGCACGTATTGAAGCGCCCGCCGCCCCATTTGCGCGATGCGTTCGTCACGCGGATCAAGGTGCTGGCGCGAATGGACATCGCCGAGCGGCGCGTGCCGCAGGACGGCCGGCTGCGGCTGAATCTGCCGGGCGGGCGGATCGGCGACTATCGCGTCAATTCGCTGCCGACGCTCTTTGGCGAAAAACTCGTGCTGCGGCGGCTCGAAGCGCTGCCGCCCGACCTTTCGCTCGCCTCGCTCGGTCTCGACGACGCGCAAGGCCGCGCGGTCGAATCGGCGATTCGCGTGCCGCACGGTCTCGTCCTCGTGACCGGCCCGACCGGCAGCGGCAAGACCGTATCGCTCTACTGCTTCCTCCAGATGCTCAACGCGGAAGCCCGCAACGTGTGCTCGGTCGAGGATCCTGTCGAAATTCAACTTGCGGGCATCAATCAGGTGAGCGTGCGCGAAAAGGCGGGACTGACCTTCGCCGTGGCGCTGCGCGCGTTCATGCGTCAGGATCCGGATGTCATCATGGTCGGCGAAATACGCGACGCGGAAACGGCGGACGTCGCGGTGAAGGCTGCGCAAACGGGCCATCTCGTGCTCTCGACCTTGCACACGAACGATGCGCCCGCCGCGATCGCGCGTCTCATCGATATCGGCGTCGCGCCTTACAACCTCGCGTCGGCGCTCAAGCTCGTCACCGCGCAACGGCTCGTGCGCAAGCTGTGCGAGTTCTGCCGCGCGCCGTCGGCGTTGGCGCTCGCGGACGGGTTTCATCCGTTCGAGCCGCGCGGCTGTCCGGCGTGTCATGGCGTCGGTTATCGCGGGCGCGTCGGCGTGCACCAGGTGATGCCGGTATCGGATGAACTGCGCGAGTTGATCGTCTCGCGCGCCGCGACGCATGCGATCGCGCGCGCGGCGCAGGCGCAAGGCATGCCCGCGTTGCGCGATGCGGCGTTCGCGCGCGTGCGCGAAGGCGTAACGAGCGTCGCCGAAGCAGTCGACGCGACGGAGATCGAATGATGAACGACGCGCTCGAACTGCGCTTCGCGTGGCGCGGCATGGACAGCGAAGGCCAGCCGATGCGGGGAAAGATCATCGCCGCCGACGCACTCGCGGCCCGCGCGTCGCTGCGGCGCGAAGGCGTGATCGTCACCTTGCTCGAAACGCTCGGCGCCGCGCCGCCGCCCAAAGCGCGGACCGCCGACGTGACCGTCTTCACGCGACAGCTCGCCGGCCTGCTGCGCGCGGGACTGCCGCTCGTCGGCGCGCTCGAATTGCTCGCCGGCAGCGCGTCCGCCAGCGGAATGCCGCGCATCGTGCGCGCGCTGGCCCGCGATATCACGCGCGGCGTGCCATTCTCGGGCGCGCTGGCACGGCATCCGGCTGCGTTCGGCACGCTGTACTGCCAGCTGGTTTCGGTCGGTGAAGTCGCGGGTGCGTTGCCGACGGTGCTCGCCCGCCTCGCCGACGACCGCGAGCGGGCGGCGTCGCAACGGGCCAGATTGCGCGCCGCGCTCACCTATCCCGTGATGGTGCTGCTGCTTTCGCTCGCGATTACGGCGGGATTGCTGATCGGCGTCGTGCCGACCTTCAAGACGATCTTCGACGGCTTCGGCGCCGCGCTGCCCGCGCCGACGCGTTTCGTGCTCGCGCTTTCGGACGGCGTCGCGAATGTCGGCGTGCCGTTCGGGATTGCAGCCGCATCTGCGGTATTCATCGGATGGAATTGGATGAAGCGTTCGCCCGATGCACGCGCCGCCGCCGATCACGCCGCGCTGCGCCTGCCGCTTGCAGGCAAGCTGCTGCGCTCGCTCGCGGTCGCGCGATGGAGCCGCGCGCTCGGCACGCTGCTCTCGGCGGGCACGCCGCTGTCGGATGCGTTCAACTCACTCACGCATGCCACAGGAAACCGCGTGTTCGACCGCGCCACCGTCGACATCGCCGCGCGCCTGCACAACGGCGAGCGTCTCGCGGCCGCAATGCGCGCCGTCGGATGCTTTCCGCAGGACGTCGTGCAGCCGATCGCGGTCGCCGAAGAATCAGGCTCGCTCGATGCGATGCTTCTCGATCTAGCCACGCTCGCCGACCGTCAGGTGGACGAGCGCATCGGCGGCTTCGCGAGTCTTTGCGAGCCGATCGTCATCGCGGTGCTGGGCGCGCTCGTGGGCGGCCTTGTCATCGCGATGTATCTTCCTGTCATTCAGCTCGGCAACGTGGTGTAGCATCGCGGGCCAAAGCAACCGTTCGTCCATCATGCAGCCTTCGTTCGATCCGACCGCCGCGCATTTCGCGAGCCGCTATCTGGCGGCGTTCGCGGCGCTGCCCGTGGCCGTGCAGTACGGGTTCGCCATCGTGTTCGGCCTCGTGATCGGCAGTTTTCTTACTGTCGTCGTGCATCGTCTGCCCGTCATGCTCGAACGCGCGTGGCGCGCGGAAGTCGACGCAGCCATTCCCGAGGCGTCCGATGCCACCAAATTCGCCGCCGCCGATCCCTATCCCGAGCGCTTCAATCTCGCCGTGCCGCGCAGCGCGTGCCCGCATTGCAAGCACGTGCTGCGCGCGTGGGAAAACATTCCCGTCATCAGCTATCTGGCCCTGCGCGGACGTTGCTCGGCATGCGGCGCACGCGTGAGCCCGCGCTATCCGCTGACCGAACTCGCGACCGGCGCGCTGGCGGCGCTATCGCTTTACGCGTTCGGTCCCACGTGGCCCGCGCTGGCCGCGTTCGGTCTATGCGCGGCCTTGCTGACGGCAGGGCTCATCGACTACGACACACGCTATCTTCCCGATGTGCTGACGCTGCCCTTGCTTTGGGCCGGGCTTCTCGTCAATTTCGGCGAAGGCGGATTCGCGACGCTGCACGACGCCGTGACGGGCGCAGTCGCAGGCTATCTGTTCCTGTGGTGCGTGTACTGGCTCTTCAAGCTCGTGCGCGGCGTGGAAGGCATGGGCTACGGCGACTTCAAGCTGCTCGCCGCGATCGGCGCGTGGCTCGGATGGTCGGCGCTCGCGCAAGTGCTTCTGATCGCGGCCGTCGCGGGCGCCGCGTTCGGCATCGTGGCGACGTGGCGCAAGCGCATGCGTTTCGAAGAGCCGTTGCCGTTCGGACCGTTTCTCGCGGCGGGCGGCGCGATCACGCTTTTCATCGGCACGCCGCTTTATGCATTGTTAGGTTGATCGAACCGAACGGAGCAACGGATGTTCAGCATTGGTCTTACCGGCGGCATCGGCAGCGGCAAGAGCACGGTCGCTGATCTCTTCGCAGCGCGCGGCGTGCCGCTGATCGACACGGACCTTATCGCGCATCGAATCACGGCGCCGGGCGGCGTCGCGATGCCGCTCATCGCGAGCGAATTCGGCGACGGATTCATCGCGGCGGACGGCTCGCTCGATCGCGCGAAGATGCGCGCGCTCGTCTTCGCCGACGACACCGCGAAGGCGCGCCTCGAAGGCATCGTTCATCCGCTGATTCGCGCCGAGACGGAACGCCAGCGGTTCGCGGCGCAGGGCGCGTATCACATCGTCGTGGTGCCCTTGCTCGTCGAGTCCGGTGAATGGGCGAGCCGCGTGTCGCGCGTGCTCGTGGTGGATTGCCCCCTCGAGACGCAGATCGCTCGCGTCATGCGGCGCAACGGCTTCACGCGCGAACAGGTACTCGCGATCATCGCGAAGCAGGCGTCTCGCGAAGCGCGTCTCGCGGCTGCCGACGACATTGTGCTCAACGATGAAACCGCCACGCTCGACACGCTCGCGCAGCAAGTCGAAACACTGCACGGCCGTTATCTTTCGCTTGCGTCCGCATGACGCGACGGCGATCGCCTGAGTTAGCGAAATCGTCGAAAAGTTCCCCGTTTTCCGCCGAAACGAGCCATTCGGCGCCCGAATATGGCCCGATTTGCTAGGGTGAGGATGCGGCATTAGAATGTGCTCACTTCCGCTCATGGAAGCAACCGACCCACGCCGAGGCGAGCGCGCTTGATCCTTTACGAGTATCCCTTCAACGAGCGAATCCGGACGCTGCTGCGCCTCGAAGACCTGTTCGAGCGCTTCACGTTCTTTCTGACTCAGGAAGACGCGCGAGAACATCACGTTGCACTCACGACGCTCTTCGAGATCGCGGAAGTCGCTGGCCGCACGGACCTCAAAGCCGACCTCATGAAGGAACTGGAACGGCAGCGGCAAACGCTCGCGCCGTTTCGCGGCAATCCGGGCATCGAACAGGAAGCGCTCGAAGCCGTGCTCGGCGAAATAGAGCAGACGCTCGCCGGCCTCACCGAAATGCACGGCAAGACCGGCCAGCATCTCGCCGACAACGAATGGCTCGCGAGCATCCGTAGCCGCACGATCATTCCCGGCGGAACGTGCAAGTTCGATTTGCCGTCGTATTACGCCTGGCAGCAGTTGCCGGTCGAGGAGCGCCGCCAGGACATCGCGAAGTGGGTCATGCCCATGCTCGCGTTGCGCGACGCGGCGGCCATCGTATTGCGGCTCGCGCGTGAGTCGGGTCAGGCATCGAAAGTCATGGCGATGCAGGGCAGCTACCAGCAGATGTTGTCCGGCCGCACGTATCAGCTGATGCAAGTGCGCGTCTCACCGGACACGCGCGTGATTCCGGAAGCAAGCGCGAACAAGTACATGCTGTGGGTGCGCTTCACGGTGCAGGACGGCGATCTGAAACCGCGCGCCGTCGATGTCGACGTGCCGTTTCATCTGACGCTTTGCAGCCTTTGAATCGGAACGGTTTGGCCTCATGTGGTCAAATATCGTCCGTAACCGGCTCAATTCGTATTCGTCATGACCACTGTCGTCAAATGTCCGACCTGCGGCAAGGATGTCCGCTGGGTTCCCGAAAACCGCTTTCGCCCGTTCTGTTCCGAGCGCTGCAAGCAGATCGATCTCGGCGCGTGGGCGGCCGAGAAGTACAAGATCGCGGGTAATTCGCAGGAAACGCCGCCGGACGAAGACAATCGCGGCGGACTCAACTGAGCGCCGTTATTCGCGCTCTTCCTCTTCGAGCCATTCCAGAATCGGAATGGCTGCCGGCAGGAGCGGCGCGACCTCGACGGGAAGCGTCTGCCAGGCGATCGCCTGACCTTCGCGGCCGACCGGCGAACCGTTCCACTCCGTCACCTTGCAGAAGAAAAGCCGCACGTACGCATGGGGATAATCATGCTCCAGCGTGCGCCAGAGCTGGCACGCGGTGACATCGATGCCGAGTTCCTCGTGCAGTTCGCGACCGAGCGCCGCCTCGATGCTCTCGCCCGGCTCCAGCTTGCCACCGGGAAACTCCCAGTAACCTTCATACGGTTTGCCCGCGGGCCGCTGCGCAAGCAGATAGCGCCCGTCGTGCTGCACCATCACGCCGACGGCCACTTCGGTCACCTTGCGGCCATCGGGCGCGATGTCCGGCTTCGCATCGGTCATTGCTTGCGTCCCGACCAGTCGCGCGCGAATTGCCACGCCACGCGGCCCGAGCGCGATCCGCGTTCGAGCGCCCACACGAGCGCATCGCCGCGTGCGCTTTCGACTTCGGCGTCGGCGCAGCCGAAGTGCTTCAGCCAGTGTCCGACGATCGACAGATAGTCGTCCTGCTTGAACGGATAGAAGCTGACCCAAAGGCCGAAGCGCTCGGAAAGCGAAATCTTTTCTTCGACCACTTCGCCGGGATGAATCTCGCCGTCGGACGTGTGCTTGTACGTCTCGTTGTCGCTCATGTATTCGGGCAACAGATGGCGGCGGTTCGACGTCGCGTAGATGAGCACGTTGTCCGATTGCGCGGCGACGGAGCCGTCGAGCGCGACCTTCAGCGCCTTGTAGCCCGACTCGCCTTCCTCGAACGAGAGATCGTCGCAGAAGACGATGAAACGCTCGGGCCGCGTGGAGATCAGATCGACGATATCGCCGAGATCATGCAGATCGTCCTTGTCGACTTCGATCAGGCGCAAGCCGTCCTTCGCATACGCGTTCAGACACGCCTTGATCAGCGACGACTTGCCCGTGCCGCGCGCGCCCGTCAGCAGAACGTTGTTCGCGGGCAGCTTGTTCACGAACTGTTGCGTGTTCTGCTGAATGAGCGATTTCTGACGATCGATGTTCTGAAGGTCGTCGAGCGAGATCTGCGAGATGGCGGAAACGGGTTGCAGGAAGCCGCGTCCCTGACGCTTGCGCCAGCGAAACGCCACCGCGGATTCCCAGTCGATATCGGGCGCGGCGGGCGGCAACATGCCTTCGATGCGCGCCAGCACCGCTTCGGCGCGCGTGAGAAATTGTTCGAGTTTATCCATCGAGTTGTCCGCGTTCAGGAGCGATAGTCGGCGTTGATGCTCACGTAATCATGCGAAAGGTCGCAGGTCCAGACGGTCGCTTGCGCGTCGCCGCGCCCGAGCACGACGCGAATCAGGATCTCGCTCTTCTTCATCACGCGCTGGCCGTCTTCTTCCTTGTACGCGGGATTGCGCCCGCCGGCTTTCGCGACCAGCACGTCATCGAGATAAAGATCGATCTTGCCGACATCGAGATCCGTTACGCCCGCATAACCGATCGCAGCGAGAATGCGGCCGAGGTTCGGATCGGACGCGTAGAACGCGGTCTTAACGAGCGGCGAATGGCCGATCGCGTAGGCAATCTGACGGCACTCCGCCGCGTCCTGGCCGCCCTCCACCGTGATCGTCATGAACTTGGTCGCGCCTTCGCCGTCGCGCACGATGAGTTGCGCGAGTTCCTGCGCCACTTCGGTCACGGCGTCGCGCAATGCGGCGTACGCGGGCGAATCCGTCGATGTGATCGGGGGCAGCGACGACTTCCCCGACGCGATCAGGATGAACGAATCGTTGGTGGACGTATCGCCGTCTATCGTGATGCAGTTGAACGAACGATTCGCGACGTGCTTCACGAGCTGATCGAGGACCGGCTGCGCGACGTTCGCATCGAATGCGAGGAAGCCGAGCATCGTCGCCATGTTCGGGCGGATCATGCCCGCGCCCTTGCTGATGCCCGACAGCGTGACGACGTGACCGTCGATCGTTACCTGGCGCGACGCCGCCTTCGGCAGCGTGTCGGTCGTCATGATCGCTTGCGCGGCGTCGAACCAGTGCGCGGCTTGTTGATTCGCGAGCGCGGCGGGCAGACCGGCCTTCAGGCGATCGATCGGCAGCGGCTCCAGAATCACCCCGGTCGAGAACGGCAGGATTTGCTGCGCATCGAGATTGGCGAGACGCGCGAGCTCCGCGCAGGTTTCGCGCGCGTGCGCCATGCCCGGCTCGCCGGTGCCCGCGTTCGCGTTGCCCGTATTCACGACGAGCGCACGAATGCCCTTGCCGCCTTGGCCCGCCGCCGCGAGATGCTCACGGCAGACCGTAACCGGCGCGGCGCAGAAGCGATTCTGCGTGAAAACGCCCGCGACGCTCGCGCCTTCATCGACGCGAATGACGAGCACGTCCTTGCGATTGGGCTTGCGAATGTTCGCCTCCGCGTAACCGAGCGTGACGCCGGGGACGGGATGAAGCGCTGCGGGATCGATCGAGGGGAAGTTGACGGCCATGTTCGCGTCTCGCTGAAAGTGGCGAATGCCGGCTCATCGAACCGGCACATGATGAAAGACTGACGCCGGCCAGCGGATTCGAACCGGCGCCGTGAAGGATGGATGCTGCAAAGACAAACGACGCATCGCTGCGTCGCTTGTTCGTCAGGTCACGAGCCGATTACACCAGCTTGCCGTGACAGTTCTTGTACTTCTTGCCGCTGCCGCACGGGCACGGATCGTTGCGGCCGACCTTCGGCACGTCGTCCGAAGGACGCGTCGCCACGCTGATGTCGTCGCCGGCGGCCATCGCCTGGCTGACCATCTGCGCGGTGGCGCTCGCCGCCGCCGCGGCGGGCGTCGGCTCGGCGGCCGGCGCGTTGAACTCCGCGTGCGTGAACGACACGTTTTCCAGATGGCTGCCTTTCTCTTCGTACTGCTCGGCGGCTTCTTCGAGCTGCTCCGGCGACTGGATCTGCACGTTCATCACGACGCGCGTGACTTCCTGCTTCACGGCGTCGAGCATCGCGGCGAACAGTTCGAACGCCTCGCGCTTGTATTCCTGCTTCGGGTTCTTCTGCGCATAGCCGCGCAGATGGATGCCCTGCCGCAAGTGATCGAGCGCGGCGAGATGCTCGCGCCAGCGGCTATCGAGCGTCTGCAGCATGATCGAGCGCTCGAACGCGCTGAACGATTCGCGGCCGACCATCGCGACCTTCGCTTCGTACGCTTCGTCGGCGGCGGCGAGCACGGCTTCGCAAATTTCTTCCGCGTCGATCGAATTCGACTCGTTGATCATCTCCTGAACCGCGAGATCGAGCGACCAGTCGTTGCGCAGCACTTCTTCCAGCTCCGGCGCTTCCCACTGCTCTTCGATGCTGCCCGCCGGCACGAAGGTTCGCACGACGTCGCCGATCACGCTTTGACGCATCGCCGCGATGGTTTCCTGCACGTCGTTCGCTTCGAGCAGTTCGTTACGCTGCTGATAGATGACCTTGCGCTGATCGTTCGCGACGTCGTCGTATTCGAGCAGTTGCTTGCGGATGTCGAAGTTGCGCGCTTCGACCTTGCGCTGCGCGCCTTCGATCGAACGCGTGACCATGCCTGCTTCGATCGGCTCGCCTTCCGGCATCTTCAGGCGATCCATGATCGCGCGCACGCGGTCGCCCGCGAAAATGCGCAGAAGCGGATCGTCCAGCGACAGATAGAAGCGCGACGAACCCGGATCGCCCTGACGGCCCGCGCGGCCGCGCAGCTGGTTGTCGATACGGCGCGACTCGTGACGCTCGGTGCCGATGATATGCAGACCGCCCGCCGCCTTCACGTGATCGTGCAGCGCCTGCCATTCGTCGTGCAGCTTCTGGATGCGCGCGGCTTTCTCGTTCTCGGGGATCGAGAGGTCCGCTTCGATGAACGACGCCTGCTTCTCGACGTTGCCGCCAAGCACGATGTCCGTGCCGCGGCCGGCCATGTTCGTCGCGATCGTGACGGCGGCCGGACGGCCCGCCTCCGCGACGATCGCCGCTTCGCGCGCGTGCTGTTTCGCGTTGAGCACTTCGTGCTTCACGCCCGCCTGCGTGAGCAGATGCGACAGCAATTCGGACGCTTCGATCGACGTCGTGCCGACGAGCGTCGGCTGACCGCGCTCGACGCAATCGCGGATGTCGCGAATCACCGCGTCGTAACGCTCTTTCGACGTCTTGTAGATCTGATCCTGCTTGTCGACGCGCTTCGGCGGACGGTTGGTCGGAATCACGACCGTTTCGAGGCCGTAGATTTCGTTGAATTCGTAGGCTTCCGTGTCCGCCGTGCCGGTCATGCCGGACAGCTTCGAGTACATGCGGAAATAGTTCTGCAGCGTGATGGACGCGAGCGTCTGGTTCTCGGCCTGAATCTGGACGTGTTCCTTCGCTTCGACCGCCTGATGCAGACCGTCCGACCAGCGGCGGCCGGTCATCATGCGGCCGGTGAATTCGTCGACGATCACGACTTCGCCGTTCTGCACCACGTAGTGCTGATCGCGCAGGAAAAGCGTATGCGCGCGCAACGCGGCATAGATGTGGTGCATCAGCGTGATGTTCTGCGGCGCGTAGAGACTCTCGCCTTCGCCGATCAAACCCCACTCGGCGAGCAGGCGCTCGGCCTTCTCGTGGCCCGATTCGGTCAGGAACACCTGACGCGCTTTTTCATCGAGCGTGTAATCGCCCGGCTTTTCGACGCCGGTGCCGTCGGCCTTCTCTTCGCCGATCTGCTGCTCGAGCAGCGGCGGCAGCGCGTTCATGCGCACGTAGAGATCGGTGTGATCTTCAGCCTGACCGGAGATGATGAGCGGCGTGCGTGCCTCGTCGATGAGGATCGAGTCCACTTCGTCGACGATCGCGAAATTGAGTGGCCGCTGCACGCGCGCGTTGGTCTCGTAGACCATGTTGTCGCGCAGATAATCGAAACCGAACTCGTTGTTCGTGCCGTACGTGATGTCCGCCGCGTACGCTTCCTGCTTCTGCGAGTGTTCCATCTGCGACAGATTCACGCCGCACGACAGACCGAGGAAGTTGTAGAGGCGCGCCATCCATTCGGCATCGCGCTGGGCGAGGTAGTCGTTCACCGTCACGACGTGCACGCCGCGGCCCGACAGCGCATTCAAATACGCGGCGAGCGTCGCGACGAGCGTCTTGCCCTCGCCGGTACGCATTTCCGCAATCTTGCCGTAATGCAGGACCATGCCGCCGATGAGCTGCACGTCGAAGTGGCGCATCTTCAGGACGCGCTTGCTCGCCTCGCGGCAGACCGCGAACGCCTCGGGCAGGATCACGTCGAGCGATTCGCCGCCCGCGACGCGCTGGCGGAACTCATCGGTCTTGGCGCGCAGCTGGTCGTCCGAATACTTCTCGACGGTCGGCTCGAGGGCATTGATTGCCGCAACGGTCTTTTGATACTGCTTGACCAGCCGCTGATTGCGGCTGCCAAAAATCTTCTGAAGGAAACCGGTCGTCATCGGATCAGTGTCTGCGTCGCGGCTTCGGACGGCCACAGCACAAAGCTGCGTCCGGGCTCGGAGAACCTCGGCGACTTAAGTCCATAAGGTGAAATTCGAATCGGGAATTTTAGCATGTGAGTTTGGCAGACCTTGCGTCGGCGTGCCCGCGCGTGCGTAGACGGAACGCGACAGTCAACCCGCTGAAAGCTCGGGCGAAACTCGTTTCCCCGCCCAAAGCAACGGGCCGCCTCGCGTACAATCGGACCGTTCCGTCGGGCCTGCGCCTATACAAAAATGAGCCGCTTTTCTACGAATTCAAGATCGGGTTTCGATCCGCGGCGGCCGCAAGCCGTCGCCGACGTCCTCGATCGCACCGATGCGTTCCGCGCGTTGCGCGCGGGCGTCGAGCAAGTGGCGGCGCTGCAGCGCGATCTGAGCTCGCTTTTGCCGGATTATCTGGCGTCGAACGTGGAACCGGGTTTCATCAAGGACGGAGTCCTCGCGCTTTTCGCCGCGCACAACGCGCTGGCGGCGCGGCTGCGGCATATCGAGCCGCGTCTGCTTTCCGACCTGCAACAACGCGGCTGGGCCGTCAACGCGCTGAAAATCCGCGTCCGTCCGCAGCCGATGAAAGAATCCGCGCCGCCGAAGCAGGCGCGCATGTCGGCGGCGGGCGCGTCGGCGCTGCATGATCTGGCGGCCTCGCTCGAGCCGTCGCCTCTACAGGAAGCGCTCGCGCGGATGGCGGCGCGGCATCAGGCGCGCGGACAAAAAAAATGAGCGGCGCCCGGCCGCTCATTTTTGTTCATCCGTTGAGGCTTTCAGTTAAGCAAACGCGGTCTGCGTGTCGAAACCGAAACCGCGCGGTGCGGTTTTCGTATCTTCAAATGTGACGATTTCATAAGCGTCTTCGTTCGCGAGCAACTCACGCAGCAGCATGTTGTTCATCGCGTGACCGCCCTTGTACGCCTTGTACGACGCCAGCAACGGACGGCCGACCACGTACAGGTCGCCGATCGCGTCGAGCATCTTGTGCTTCACGAATTCGTCGTCGTAACGCAGGCCGTCATTGTTGAGGATGCGGTACTCGTCGAGCACGATCGCGTTGTCCATGCTGCCGCCGCGCGCGAGCCCCAGTTCGCGCATCATCTCCACTTCATGCGCGAAGCCGAACGTGCGGGCGCGCGCGATTTCACGCACATACGACGTGGTCGCGAAATCCACTTCGAGCGCCTGACCGGTCTTGTCGACGGCCGGATGGCGGAAATCGATCGTGAAGCTCAGCTTGAAGCCGAAATACGGTTCGAGGCGCGCGAATTTGTCGCCGTCGCGTACTTCGATGGGCTTCGTCACCTTGATGAATTGCTTCGGCGCGTTCTGCTCTTCGATACCCGCCGATTGAATCAGAAACACGAACGATGCCGCGCTGCCGTCCATGATCGGGATTTCCTCGGCGGTCACATCGACATACAGATTGTCGATGCCGAGGCCCGCGCACGCCGACATCAAATGCTCGATGGTCGAGACGCGCGCGCCGTCCTTCTGCAGCACGGAAGCGAGACGCGTGTCGCCAATCGCCATCGCGGACGCGGGAATATCGACCGGCTCGGGCAGGTCGATACGCGAAAAGACGATGCCCGTCCCGATCGGCGCTGGGCGCAGGGTCAGGTCGACCTTGCGGCCGGAATGGAGCCCGATCCCCACGGTTTTGACGACGGTCTTGATTGTTCGCTGCTTCAACATGATGTTCTTTCCGATTCAAGATCCTATAAAGGAAATTAATCGTGCGTTAAATTCTAATAGGTCGAATTATACTCCATTCGCCGCATGCCGTCCTGATCCAGGTGGTATCAACTGTTTCCCTGTGTTACGCCAAGGCGAAGGATTTGTGAAGTAGAACGGGCCGATGGCCGGAATGGAGGCATTTCCGGTCATCGGCCCCAAATTGCAGCTCAATGCGAGGGCGCTTCAAGCGTTGCGCGCGGGCAACGCGGCGCGCCGCTGCACTCAGCGCAACGTCGCCAGGATACTGCGAGCGTCGCTGACTTCGAACTTGCCGGGCGCTTCGACATTCAGCGTCTTGACCACGCCGTCGTCGACCACCATCGCGTAGCGCTGGGAACGGATTCCCATGCCACGCTCGGACAAATCCTGATCCAGTCCGAGTGCCTGAGTGAAACGCGCACTGCCGTCCGCAATCATCTTCACCTTGCCCGCGGTTTGAAGATCGCGTCCCCACGCGTTCATGACGAACGCGTCGTTGACGGAAACGCACCAGACTTCGTCGATGCCTGCCGCGGACAAATCCGCCGCCGCTTCGACATAGCCGGGCACGTGTCTGGCGGAGCAGGTCGGCGTGAACGCGCCCGGCAATCCGAAGATCACCACGCGCTTGCCTGCGCTCCGCTCGCGCACCGGGAACGCATTCGGTCCCACGGCACAGCCCTCGGTGGCCTCGTCGACGAACTCGAAGAGACGCACGTCGGGCAACGTTTCACCCACTTTGATCATGCTCGGTCCTTCCCTCATCAGTGCTCGCGGACATCCTCGCGATCGCATCGTCCCGCAACCGCGCCGAAAGTCTGCGCAGCGATTTCGGCTTCACTCTGCCTTCCTCGACGTCAGGGGCAGATTCGTGGAGGTCGGCTGGCCACGGCCCGGCGTCCATTTTGCATCAGGACGCGGCCTTGGACAGTCGTCCCACGCGAAGCCTGCGTCGTGCGCGCCGGACGTTCAGCGCGTGCACGCGGTGTGCCGCTTCGTCACGAACTCAGCAGCAAATAACGTGCGCTTCGCTCAGTCCGCCTGCTTGCGCAGGAACGCCGGAATGTCGTAAGTATCGACGCCTTTTTCCTGCAGCGCCTGCACGTGCGAAGCCGCCGTTTCACGCGTCGAGCGCCACACTGCCGGCGTGTCGAGCTGACCGTAATCCGTCGTGCTCTGACCGTGCTGCGTACCGTACGAATTGTGCGCGGCGGCGTGATGCGCGTGTGCGACCGGCTGATTGTCGGTGCCCGTGCGCAGGAGGGTCATCGGCGCTTGCTGCTGCTTCTTCGCCGCGCGGCCCAGGCCCGTCGCCACCACCGTCACGCGCAGCGCGTCGCCCATCGCGTCGTCGTACACGGCGCCGAAGATGACCGTTGCATCGTCGGCTGCGTAGGACTTGATGGTGTTCATCACTTCACGCGTTTCCGACAGACGCAGCGAACGGCTCGACGTGATATTCACCAGCACGCCGCGCGCACCCGACAGATCCACGCCTTCCAGCAGCGGACTCGCGACCGCCTGTTCCGCGGCGAGACGCGCGCGATCGACGCCGGCAACCGTCGCCGTGCCCATCATCGCCTTGCCCTGCTCGCCCATCACCGTCTTCACGTCTTCGAAGTCGACGTTCACGAGACCATCGACGTTGATGATTTCAGCGATACCGGCGACAGCGTTGTTCAGCACGTCGTCCGCGCACTGGAAGCACTTGTCCATCTCGGCGTCATCGCCCATCACCTCGAACAGCTTGTCGTTCAGCACGACGATCAGCGAGTCGACGTGATCCTCCAGTTGCTGCGAGCCCGCTTCCGCGACGCGCATGCGGCGGCCGCCTTCGAACTCGAACGGCTTGCTCACGACGCCAACGGTGAGAATGCCCATTTCCTTGGCGATCTGCGCGACCACCGGCGCCGCGCCCGTGCCCGTGCCGCCGCCCATGCCCGCGGTGATGAACACCATGTGCGCGCCGCGCAGTGCGTCGGCGATACGCTCGCGCGCGTCTTCCGCCGCTTCCTTGCCCTTCTCCGGCTTCGCGCCAGCGCCGAGACCGGTCATGCCCAGTTGCAGAACCGCCGGCGCGCGCGAACGGGCGAGCGCTTGCGCGTCGGTGTTCATCACGATGAAGTCGACGCCCTGCACGCCGCGGTTGATCATGTGCTGAACCGCGTTGCCGCCAGCACCACCAACGCCCACGACCTTGATGATCGTTCCGTTGGTTTCCGTTTCCAGCATTTCGAAATCCATGTTGCCTCCGTCAAGAATGAAGATCGGCGTTATTCGACGAGAGATCGGGCAACCCCTTGTCGCGCACCAGCCGCCGGTACCGGCGCGAAATTCTTTTTGTTGCGTGTTGCGTATTGCTTAGAAATTCCCGAGGAACCAGTCTTTCATCCGCGAGAAGACTTGTCCCATCGAACCGTTCTGTACCGCGACCTTGCGGCCGCGCATGCGTTGCGAGCGTCCTTCGGCGAGCAGGCCCATTGCCGTCGAATAGCGCGGATTGCGCACGACATCGGCAAGGCCGCCCGCGTATTCCGGCACGCCGATGCGCACCGGTTTCAGGAAGATGTCTTCGCCGAGCTCGACCATGCCGGGCATCATCGCCGCGCCGCCGGTCAGCACGACGCCGCTCGACAGCAGTTCTTCATAGCCCGACTCGCGCACGACCTGCTGCACCAGCGAGAACAGCTCTTCGACGCGCGGCTCCACGACCGCCGCCAGCGCCTGCCGCGACAGCGTGCGCGGACCGCGCTCGCCCAGCCCCGGCACTTCGATCATTTCGTCCGGATCAGCGAGCGCCTGCTTCGCGATGCCGTAGCTCACCTTGATGTCTTCCGCATCCGGCGTCGGCGTGCGCAGCGCCATCGCGACGTCGCTCGTGATCTGATCGCCCGCGATGGGAATCACCGCCGTATGTCGGATCGCGCCTTCGCTGAAGATGGCGATGTCCGTCGTGCCGCCGCCGATATCGACGAGCACCACGCCCAGTTCCTTCTCGTCCTCGGTCAGCACCGCAAGCGACGACGCGAGCGGCTGCAGAATGAGGTCGTTCACTTCGAGGCCGCAGCGGCGCACGCACTTCACGATGTTCTGCGCCGCGCTCACCGCGCCCGTCACGATGTGCACCTTCACTTCGAGGCGGATGCCGCTCATGCCGATCGGCTCGCGCACATCCTCTTGCCCGTCGATGATGAATTCCTGGGTGAGGATATGCAGCACCTGCTGATCGGTCGGGATGTTGATCGCCTTGGCCGTTTCGATCACGCGCGCGACATCCGCCTGCGTGACCTCCTTGTCCTTGATCGCGACCATCCCGCTCGAATTGAAGCTGCGGATATGGCTGCCCGCGATCCCGGTGAATACGTTTGTGATCTTGCAATCCGCCATCAGTTCGGCTTCTTCGAGCGCGCGCTGGATGGATTGCACCGTGGCCTCGATATTGACCACGACGCCCTTCTTCAACCCCTTCGAGTCGCTCTGACCGAGTCCGATTACCTCGTAGTGGCCTTCGCCCTTCAATTCGGCGACGATCGCGACCACCTTCGACGTTCCGATGTCGAGGGAAACCAGCAGGTCTTTGTAGTCTTTGCTCATAGCGTGCTCATGCCTGTGATGTCTGCTTACTTCTTGGCCTTGTCGGTGTCGTTGATGAAGCGCATGTTCGCGGCTCGTATGGCAAAGCCGTTCGGGTACCGCAAATCCGCATATTCGATGTCCTTCCCCCAGCGTCCCGTGACGGACGGCCACGACGCGACGAAACGCTTGCAACGGTCGTTCAGCGTGTCCTGATTACGCTCGCGTCCGAGTTCGACCTGCGTGCCGTTCGACAGCTTGACCGTCCACGCGAAGCGCGGCGACAGCGTGACTTCTTCCGGCTTCGCGTCGAGCGGCGCGAACCACTTCTCGAAATCGTGATACCGCGCGACCACTTCCTTCGCCGTGCCCTCGGGGCCGTCGAACGCGGGCAGATCGTCGTCGAGTTCGCCCTGATTCGCGGTGAAGAGATCGCCGTCCACGCTCACCAGTTGATCGTTCCCCCACGTGCCGAGCGGCTTGTATTCCTCGAGCGTCACCGCGAGCGCGTTCGGCCATACGCGGCGCACGCTCGCGTGGCGCACCCACGGCACCTGCTCGAACGCGGCGCGCGCCGCATCGAGATCGACCGTGAAGTAGTTGCCCTTCAGATGACCGATCACGCTTGCCCGCACGACCGGCGAGCTGATGTGCGCCGTATCCCCGTCGATCTGAATCTCGCGCAGGCGAAACTCGGGACGCTGGATCGCCCAGTACCCCGCGGCGCCGAGAAGCAGCAGCACGAGCACGACGTGCAGCCCGTTGGCGGCGAGGTTGAGTTGGCGAACGTTGTTCCACATGGTTTCGCTTGTTCGTGTCCTGTGTGTGATCGACCTAGTTCTTCAGCGTGAGCGACAGCACTTTCACGACGAGATCCTTGTAGCTGATGCCGACCGCGCGCGCGGCTTTCGGCGGCAGAGAGTGATCGGTCATGCCGGGCGCCGTGTTCACCTCGAGGAAATACGGGTTGCCGTCCGAGTCGAGCATGAAGTCCGCGCGACCCCAGTCGGTGCAGCCGAGAATCTCGAAGGCGCGCTTCGTCAGCTGCTTCATGCGCGTTTCTTCTGCTTCGGTCAGGCCGCACGGAATCAGGTATTGCGTGTCGTCCGCGACGTACTTCGCGTGATAGTCGTAGAACTCGCCCGCCGGCACGATCTTGATGACCGGCAAGTCGAGATCGCCCGCGATGCAGCACGTAAATTCGCCGCCGCCCTCGATGCTCTTCTCGACGATCACGATCTTGTCGTAATTCACCGCTTCTTCGAGCGCGGGCACGAGCGTCTCCGCGCTCTTCACCTTGATGACCGCGACGCTCGATCCTTCGCTCGCCGGCTTGACGAAGAGCGGCAGCCCGAGCTTCGCGATGATGTCCTGCGCGCGCGCCGCGTAGTCTTCGCCGCGAAAGACGGTTTCGAACGGCGGCGTGGGAATGCCGGTCTGCTGCCACACGAGCTTCGTGCGCAGCTTGTCCATGCCGAGCGCCGAGCCGAGCACGCCGCTGCCCGTATAGCGGATGCCGTAGAAATCGAGCGCGCCCTGCAGTTGCCCGTTCTCGCCGTAACCGCCATGCAGCGCGATGAACGCGCGCACGAAGCCTTGCGCCTTGAGATCAGAAAGCGGATGCCGCGCCGGATCGAACGCGTGCGCGTCGATGCCCGCCTCGCGCAAGCCTTCGAGCACGAGGCGCCCGGAATTGAGCGAGACCTCGCGTTCGGCGGAATTGCCACCGAGCAGCACCGCGACTTTGCCGAAGACTTTCGGATCGATTTGATTCACTTGATTGCTCATGGTCTTGCTCTTACTGAGGCTGGGGGTTAGCCAGCTTGCCGCACACTCCGCCGATGGAACCCGCGCCCATGGCGATCACCACGTCGCCGTTGCGCGCGATGGTCGTCACCGCGTCGGGCACTTCGTCGATCGTCTCGACGAACACCGGCTCCACCTTGCCCGCGACGCGGATCGCACGCGCGAGCGCCCGGCCGTCGGCGGCCACGATGGGCGCTTCGCCGGCGGCATAGACATCGGTGAGCACGAGGGCGTCGACCGTCGACAGCACCTTCACGAAATCCTCGAAACAGTCGCGCGTGCGCGTATAGCGATGCGGCTGGAACGCGAGCACGAGACGCCGCCCCGGAAACGCGCCGCGCGCCGCCGCGATCGTCGCGGCCATTTCGACCGGGTGATGACCGTAGTCGTCGATGAGCGTGTACGCGCCTTCGCCGCTCGCCGCGCTCACTTCGCCGTAACGCTGGAAGCGACGGCCTACGCCGTTGAATTCAGCGAGCGCACGCTGGATATCGGCATCCGCGACTTCGAGTTCAGTCGCGATCGCGATTGCCGCGAGCGCGTTCTGCACGTTATGCGTGCCCGGCAGATTCAGCACGATGTCGAGCGACGGCGCGTCTTCACGCAGCGTCGTGAAATGCATGCGGCCGTCGCGCGCCTCGACGTTCACCGCGCGCACTTGCGCTTCCGCGCCGAGACCGTAGCGGATGATCGGCTTCGACACGAACGGCAGGATTTCGCGGACGTTCGGATCGTCGACGCATAGCACGGCAATGCCGTAGAACGGCAGCCGATGCGTGAACTCGATGAACGCCTGCTTGAGCCGCGCGAAGTCGTGGCCGTAGGTGTCCATGTGATCGGCGTCGATGTTCGTGATGACTTCGATCACCGGGAAAAGATTCAGGAACGAAGCGTCCGACTCATCGGCTTCAGCGACGATGAAATCGCCCGTGCCGAGACGCGCGTTCGCGCCCGCGCTGTTCAGCCGCCCGCCGATGACGAAGGTCGGATCGAGCCCGCCCGCCGCCAGCACGCTCGCGACGAGCGAAGTCGTCGTCGTTTTGCCGTGCGTGCCGGCGATGGCGATGCCCTGCTTCAGGCGCATGAGTTCCGCGAGCATCACGGCCCGCGGCACGATCGGCACGCGGCGATGCCGCGCCGCGAGCACTTCTGGATTGTCGGGACGCACGGCCGTCGAAACGACCACCGCATTCGCGCCTTCGATGTTCTGCTCGTGATGACCGATCTCGACGCGCGCGCCAAGCGCACGCAGACGCTCGGTGACCGCGCCGTTCGAAAGATCGGATCCGCTCACGTGATAGCCGAGATTGAGCAGCACTTCGGCGATCCCGCTCATGCCCGCGCCGCCGATCCCGACGAAATGTATATGTTTGACGATGTGCTTCATTTAGTGTGCCTCCCGAGCTTGCGCGTCGAAACGCGCGCCGGCCACGTCGGCGCAAATGCTCGCGACTTTTTCGGTCGCGTCCGGTTTCGCCAGCGCGCGCGAGCGCTCGGCCATAGCCGCGAGCGTGTCGCGCGTCTGTACGCGTAACCAGTCGGCGAGCTTTTGCGCCGACAGATCGCGTTGTTGTATCAGTTCAGCCGCGCCGTTCTTCGCGAGGAACGCGCCGTTGGTCGTCTGGTGATCGTCGACGGCGAACGGGAACGGCACGAAGAGCGCCGCCACGCCGACCGCGGCGATTTCCGAGACGGTCATCGCGCCCGACCGGCAGATGACGAGATCCGCCGATGCATAGGCGCTCGCCATGTCTTCGATGAACGGCACGAGTTGCAGGTCTTCACCGCGCGTGAGACCCGCAGCCGCGTAGTTCGCTTCCAGTGCTTCGATATGCTTCGCGCCCGCCTGATGCACGATGCGCGGGCGCTCTTCCGATGCGAGCATCGCGAGCGCCTTGGGCACGGTTTCGTTGAGCGCGGCAGCGCCGAGACTGCCTCCGACGACGAGCACGTTCAGGCGTCCCGAACGCGCGGCGTAGCGTTCTTTGGGTGGCAATGCGCTCGTTAGTTCCGCACGGATCGGATTACCGGTCCATTCTGCATTCGGCAGAGCATTGGGAAACGCGACGAGCACGCGCTTTGCGAGATGCGCGAGCACCTTGTTCGCGAGCCCCGCGATGGAGTTCTGTTCGTGCAGCACGAGCGGGCAGCCCGCGAGCTTCGTCATGATGCCCGCCGGAAACGTGATATAGCCGCCCATGCCGAGCACGACGTCCGGCTTCACGCGGCGCAGCGCGGCGAGGCTTTGCGAACATGCGCGCAGCAGATTCACCGGCAACATCAGCTTGGTCTTGACGCCCTTGCCGCGCACGCCGCCGAAGCGCACGTATTCCATCGGAATGCCGTGCTTCGGCACGAGCGTCGCTTCCATGCCGCTCGCATTGCCGAGCCACACGACGCGCCAACCGTGCGCCTGCATCCAGTGCGCGACCGCGAGCCCCGGGAACACGTGGCCCCCGGTGCCGCCCGCCATCACCATCAAGGTGCGGTCGCGTTGCGCGGTCATACTTTTCCTCCGCGCATCAAGACGCGATTTTCGTAATCGACGCGCAGCAACACCGCCAGCGCGACGCAGTTCAGCAAAATGCCCGAGCCGCCGTAGGACACGAGCGGCAGCGTGAGACCCTTGGTCGGCAGAAGACCGAGATTCACGCCCATGTTGATGAACGTCTGCGCGCCGAACCAGATGCCGACGCCCTTCGCCATCAGACCGGCGAATGTGCGATCGAGCGCAAGCGCCTGACGGCCGATCTCGAACGCGCGGCGCACGATCCAGTAGAACAGCAGGATCACGCAGATCACGCCGACGAAACCGAGCTCCTCGCCGATCACCGCGAGAATGAAGTCGGTATGCGCTTCCGGCAGATAGTTCAGCTTCTCGACGCTGCCGCCCAAGCCGACGCCGAACCACTCGCCGCGCCCGAACGCAATCAGCGAGTGCGTCAATTGATACGCCTTGCCTTGCGCGTAACGGTCGTCCCACGGATCGAGGTACGCGAAGATCCGCTCGCGACGCCACGGCGACAGCCACACGAGCATCGTGAACGTGCCCACCGCCGTCAGCACGAGGCCGCCGAACAGCTTGCCGTTGACGCCGCCGAGAAACAGCACGCCCATCGCGATCGCGGCGATCACCATGAACGCGCCCATGTCGGGCTCGAGCAGCAAGAGCGCACCGACCGCGCCGACCGCGACCGCCATCGGCAGAAAGCCCTTGCCGAAGCTGTGCATGAATTCCTGCTTGCGCACGGTGTAGTTCGCAGCGTAGATCGTCACCGCGAGCTTCATGATCTCCGACGGCTGCATGTTCGTGATGCCGAGCGGAATCCAGCGGCGCGCGCCGTTCACGCCTTTGCCGACGTGCGGAATCAGCACGATGATGAGCATCGCCAGCGCGACGAGAAAAAGCTTCGGCGCGTACTTTTCCCACGTCTTGATCGGAATCTTGAACGCGATGGTCGCGCCGACGAGCGCCGTCGTGATCGAAACGAGGTGACGCACGAGGAAGTGATAGTCGCGATAGCTCGCGTACTTGGGCGAATCCGGCATCGCGATCGACGCCGAGTACACCATCACGATGCCCAGGCCGAGCAGCGAGATCATCACCCACAACAGCGAATAGTCGTAGTCGAGCATGCGCGAGCGCGCCGGGCGCACGCCGTTGACCGCGCTCGAAATGCCGCCGCGCGTGCCCGAATTCGAGCGGCCCGCGAGCGAGTCGCCGGGCATGGCGTTGCGCTGTCCGGTAAGTTTCGATCCGAAGCGTTCCGACCAGCTCATAGCATCACTCCCCGCGCGGCGGCGATATCTTCGACCGCGCCGCGAAACACGTCGGCGCGATGTGCGTAGTTCCTGAACATGTCGAGGCTCGCGCACGCGGGCGAAAGCAGCACGGCGTCGCCGGCTTCCGCGATTTTCGCGGCGGCGTTCGTCGCTTCCTCGAGCGTCGCGTGATCCTGCAATTCGACATTCGTCGATGCCAGCGTTTCGCGGATGCGTGCCGCGTCGCGGCCGATCAGCATCACGGCGCGCGCCCAGCGTGCGACCGGCGCTTCGAGCGGCGAAAAATCCTGGCCCTTGCCGTCGCCGCCGGCGATCAGCACGACGCGTTGCGCGAGGCCGTCGAGCGCGGCGACCGTCGCGCCGACGTTCGTGCCTTTGCTGTCATCGACATAATCGACGCCGTCGATCTGCGCGATCACTTCGACGCGATGCGGCTCGCCGCGATACTCGCGCAAGCCGTGCAAAAGCGCCGCGAGCGGCAGATCGATCGCGCGAGCCAGCGCCAGCGCTGCGAGCGCGTTCGCCGCGTTGTGCAGACCGCGGACGCGCAGCGCGTCGACGGGCATCAGACGCTTGGAAACGAGGTTCGGCTCGGCCTCGTCCTTCTTGCGGCGACGCGAAGTCGCAGTCTCTTCCGACGCGTCCTGATCGATGCCAACGACGAGCCACTGCATGCCGTTATCGCGCAGCAAACCGTAGTCGCCGACATTCAGCGGCTCGTTCAGTCCGAACGTCACGACGCGATGTTGCGCGACGTTCGCCGCGAGCTTCATGACGCGGCTGTCGTCGCGGTTCAGCACGCGCGTCGTGGCCGGGCCGAAGATGCGCCCTTTCGCGGCGGCGTAGGCGTCCAGCCCGCCGTGCCAGTCGAGATGATCCTGCGTGATGTTCAGCACCGCGGCGGCATCCGGTGCGAATGTATGCGCGGTTTCGAGCTGGAAACTCGACAGTTCGAGCACCCAGACATCGGGCAGCGCGGTCTGGTCGATGGCTTCGGTCAGCTTGTCGAGCATCGCCGGGCTGATGTTGCCCGCGACCGCGACCGACTTGCCCGCGCGCTCGCACAAGAGGCCGGTGAGCGCGGTCGTGGTGGTCTTGCCGTTCGTGCCCGTGATCGCGATGACTTTAGGCGCATAGCCGTTCGCGCCGAGTCCGGCGAGCGCCTGCGCGAACAGTTCGAGTTCGCCCCAGACGGAAATGCCGCGTTCTTTCGCTGCAGCGATCAGCGGCGCGAGGTCATCCGCGAGCGGCGACAGCCCCGGGCTGATCGCGACGAGTTCGATGCCGCCATCGAGCAACGCGGGCGTGAACGCGCCGCCGACGAAATCCGCATCGATCTTGTGGATCGCGAGTTCGGAGAGATTCGGCGGCGCTTCGCGCGTGTCGGCGATCCGCAGGCGGCAACCGTGCCTGGCGCACCAGCGCGCCATCGCCAGACCGGATTCACCCAGCCCAAGCACGAGCACCATCGGACTTTGCCGACCGACAAACTTCTCGCCAAACATCGCTTTACCTTTTACCGAAACTTGAATGAATCAACGCAACTTCAACGTCGACAGACCGAACAGGCACAACATCAACGTGATGATCCAGAAGCGCACCACGACTTGCGTCTCGGTCCAGCCGGACAGCTCGTAATGGTGATGCAGCGGCGCCATCTTGAAGAAACGGCGGCCTTCGCCATAACGGCGCTTCGTGAACTTGAACCAGAAGACCTGCAGCATCACGGAAAGCGTTTCCGCGACGAACACGCCGCCCATGATGAACAGCACGACTTCCTGACGAACGATCACCGCGATCGTGCCGAGCGCGCCGCCGAGCGCGAGCGCGCCGACATCGCCCATGAAGACCTGCGCGGGGTGCGTGTTGTACCAGAGAAACGCGAGACCGGCGCCGCCCATTGCGGAACAGAAGATCAAAAGCTCGCCCGCTCCGGGAATGTGCGGGAACAGCAGGTACTTCGAATAGACCGACGAGCCCATCACATACGCGAACGCGCCGAGCGACGCGCCGACCAGCACGACCGGCATGATGACGAGGCCGTCGAGGCCGTCGGTGAGATTCACGGCGTTGCTCGACCCGACGATGACGAAGTAGGTCATCGCGATGAAGCCCCACACGCCGAGCGGATACGTGATCGATTTGAGGAACGGCAGCATCAGGTCGGCGCGCGCGGGCAGGCCCATCGAGAGGCCGCTGCGCACCCACGCCATGAAGAGATCGAACACGCGCGCGTTGTTCGCTTCGGACACGGAAAACGCGAGATACACCGCCGCGAACAGGCCGATCACCGATTGCCAGAAATACTTCTCGCGCGACGACATGCCGCGCGGATCCTTGTGCACGACCTTCCGATAGTCGTCCACCCAGCCGATCACGCCATAGCCGAACGTGACGAGCATCACGATCCACACAAAACGGTTCGTGAGATCGGCCCACAGCAACGTGGAAATGGCAATGCCGATGAGGATCAGCACGCCGCCCATCGTCGGCGTGCCGGACTTCACGAGATGCGTCTGCGGGCCGTCCTTGCGCACGGCCTGGCCGACCTTGAGCAAGGTCAGCTTGCGGATGACCCACGGGCCGCAGACGAGACCGATCAGAAGCGCCGTTGCCGTGGCGCCCACCGCGCGGAACGTGATGTAGGTGAACACGCGCATGAAGCTGGCGTCATTCTGAAGCCATTGCGCGAGTGCGAGTAGCATGCTGGTCCTTCTCTTCAGTGAATCAATGTGCAGCGGGCGCATGGCCCGCTGCGGGTTGTTGTGGACTCGTCAAGGCATCCACCACGCGCTCCATCTTCATGAAGCGCGAGCCTTTCGCGAGATACGTGGCCTTGTTGCCGTAGCCTGCCTGTTCGAGCGCGGTGAGCAGTTCGCGGACATCGGCGAAATGCTGCGCGGTTTGCTTCGATGCGGCCGCGTTGAATGCGTTCACCGAATCGACGCTCGCGGCGCCGAGCGCGAAGAGCGCATCGATGCCGCACTCCGCCGCATACGCGCCGACTTCGCGATGAAACGCCGGACCTTCCTCGCCGACTTCGCCCATGTCGCCCATCACGAGCACGCGGGGCGTTGCCTGCGATGCGAGCACGTCGATCGCGGCGCGCATCGAATCGGGATTCGAGTTGTACGTGTCGTCGATGACGGTCGCGCCGGCGAGCGCGCCGAGCATCGCGCGCTTCACCTGCAAGCGGCCTTTAACCGGCTCGAACGCTTCGAGACCGCGCTTGATGACATCGAGCGAAACGCCTGCGGCAAGCGCTGCCGCGGTCGCCGCCATTGCGTTGCGCGCGTTGTGTTCGCCGAGCACGTTCAGCGCGATGTCGACCGCGCCCTGCGGCGTTTGCATGTGGACCGTCGTGCCTTCGAGCGTACCGGTGACGGCGGCCTGCGATGCATCGGCGGTCAGCGCGAAATCGATGATCGCGTTGCCGGTCGCGGCCGTGCGCCAGAAGACGGCGTACTGGTCGTCGGCGGGAAACACGGCCGTGCCGGTATCGCCTAGCGCATGAATGACCGATGCGTGCTCGAGCGCGACCGCTTCGACCGTCGCCATGAATTCCTGATGCTCGCGCTGCGCGTTGTTGACGACGGCGACATCCGGCGCGGCGATCTTGCCGAGCACTTCGGTTTCGCCCGGATGATTCATGCCCAGTTCGACGACCGCGAGCTTGTGCGACGCCTTCAGACGAAACAGCGTGAGCGGCAAGCCGATGTCGTTATTGAAGTTGCCCGCCGTCGCGAGGCGCGCTTCCTCGCCGACCGCAGCCGCGAAGATCGACGCGATCATCTCCTTGACCGTCGTCTTGCCGTTGCTGCCCGTGACCGCGACGAGCGGCATCGTGAAGCGCTTGCGCCAGCCGTGCGCCAACGCACCGAGCGCCGCGCGCGTGTCCTTTACCTTGATGACCGGAAGTGGCCAGGCACCGGAGTTGCTCGGGTCGCGTGACACGAGCGCAGCAGCCGCGCCGCTCTTCGCCACCTGATCGAGGAAATCATGCGCATCGAAGCGATCGCCCTTCACCGCGACGAACAGATCGCCGGCCTGCACGCCGCGGCTGTCCGTGACGACGCGCGCGATGGCGATACCCGCATCGCCCTTAAGGACGGCGCCGGGAATCATCGCGGCGGCTTCGCGCAAAGTGAACATCGTCATTCGCCGCCTCCGCGTTGTTGTGTGGCGCGTGCGGCCAGCGCGAGACGCGCGTGATCCTGATCCGAGAACGCGCGCTTCTTGCCCATGATTTCCTGCGTGGCTTCGTGCCCTTTTCCGGCGAGCACGACGACGTCCTCGCGCGCCGCACTTCGTATTGCTTGCAGAATCGCGCTCGCGCGGTCTTCGACGCGGCGCGCCTTCGCGGCTTCGCTCATGCCGGCGGCGATTTGATCGATGATCGCGACGGGATCTTCGCTGCGCGGGTTGTCGCTCGTGATGACGACCTGATCCGCGAGGCGTTCGGCGATTTCGCCCATCAGCGGACGCTTGGTGGCGTCGCGGTCGCCGCCGCAGCCGAACATGCAGACGAGCTCGCCGCCGCGCGCCTCGGCGATCGGGCGCAGCGCGGTGAGGGTCTTGTCGAGCGCGTCGGGCGTGTGCGCGTAGTCGATCACGACGAGCGGCTCGTCGCTCTGAATGCGTCCGCCGAGACGCTCCATGCGGCCGTTGACCGATTCGAGCTTTTCGATGCGCGCGATGGCGGCATCGAACGGCACGCCCACTTCGAGCAGCACGCCGAGCACGGAAAGCAGATTGCTCACGTTGAACGTGCCGAGCGTGCCGACTTCGACATCGGCTTCGCCCCAGTCCGACGACAGATGAAACGCAGTGCCGGTCGCAGTCGCGCGGACTTGCGTTGCGAGCAGGAACGCGTCGGCGCTCGGCGCGGCATCGGCGGGCATCTCGACGCCGTAGGCAATCGTCCGCACCTTGCCGCGCAGCGATTCGATCAGACGCTGACCGGCCGCATCGTCGCGATTGACGATTGCCGTCTTCAGCGACGGCCACGCGAAAAGACGCGCCTTTGCCGCTTCGTACGCCTCGAACGTGCCGTGGTAGTCGAGATGATCCTGCGTGAGATTCGTGAAGATGGCGATATCGAAATCTACGCCGTTCACGCGCCCCTGATGCAGCGCATGCGACGACACTTCCATCGCGACGCCTTCCGCGCCCTGAGCTTTCAATTGCGCAAGATTGCGCTGAAGCTGCGGCGCGTCGGGCGTGGTGAAGCCGCTATGCACCAGCTTGCCCGGCATGCCGATGCCGAGCGTGCCGACGATGGCGCACGGACGGCCGAGCGCGGAGAGCGCAGTCGCGATCCATTGGCTGCACGAAGTCTTGCCGTTCGTGCCCGTCACGCCGACGGTAAGCATCGACGCGGTCGGCTCGCCGTACCACGCGGATGCGATCGGGCCCGCGAGTTCGTTCAGCGCCTTCACGGCGAGCGTCTTCGACGCGTCCGGCTTGCCCGCGAAATTCTCCGGCTGATAGAGCGCCGCAGCCGCGCCTGCGGCGAGCGCGGCGTCGAGATACGGACGGTTGTCCGCGCCGTCGACCGCATAGGCTAGAAACACGTCGCCGCTTTTGAGCGAGCGCGTGTCGGCGTGCAATTGCGCCTCGGGCTGCGCGTGGGCGCGCAGCCATTGAACGGCTTGTGATACGTCCTTTTGCATCTTGCTCTGTCGGGTTTGCGCGCTCATCGCACGACTCCCGGGTGCGTCTTCGTATTGCTCGACACCGCGAATTTCTTCGCGGTATTCGCGTTGTTCGTATTCGCCGGCTGCTTGGCGGCCGCTTGCGTGGCGGAGTTCGAATCGTCCGTCACGACCATTTGCTTCACTGGCATATCGGGCGGCACGTTCAGCGCGCGCAAGGTATCGCCGACGATGCCCGAGAACACCGGACCCGACACCTGACCGCCGAAGTGGCTGCCGACCGTCGGTTCATCCACCGATACGGCCACGACGATGCGCGGATTCGGCATCGGCGCCATGCCGACGAACGATGCCCGGTACTTCGAATGGTCGTAGCCGTGGCCCGCATGCTTGTACGCCGTGCCCGATTTGCCGCCGACGCGATAGCCGGCCACCGCCGCATCCGGCGACGTGCCGCCCTTCGACACGACGGTTTCGAGCATCGCACGCACTTCGCGCGCGGTAGTCGGCGAAAACACTTGCTGACCGAGCGGCGGCTGATCGCCCGCCGTGCGGAAAATCGAGACCGGCAGGATCTTGCCGTCGTTCGCGATGGCCGTGTATGCGCGCCCGAGCTGGAACAGCGACACGGACAGGCCGTAGCCGTACGACATCGTCGCCTGCTCGATGCGTCGCCAGCTCTTCCACGGGCGCAGACGCCCGGTCACGGCGCCCGGAAAACCGACTTTCGGCGCCTGACCGAGCCCGATGCTCGTGTACATGTTCCACATTTCCTCGGGACGCAATTGCATCGCAATTTTGGTCGCGCCGATATTGCTCGACTTCTGAATCACGCCGCCGACGGTGAGCGTGCCGAAGCCAGAATCGTCCGTAATGCGGGCGCCGTCGAGCACGAACACGCCGCCGCCCGTTTCGACGAGCGTATTCGGCGTCACCCGATGCAGATCGAGCGCGAGCGAAACGGTGAACGGCTTCATGATCGAGCCCGGCTCGAAGGTGTCCGTGAGAATGCGGTTGCGCAACTGCTCGCCGGTCATCCGCGAACGATCGTTCGGGTTGTACGTGGGATAGTTGACGAGCGCGAGCACTTCGCCCGTCTTCACGTCGATGACCATTGCCGCGCCGGCCTTCGCCTTCGTCTTCTCGACGGCGGCCTTCAGGTTCGTGTACGCGATGTACTGAATCTTGCTGTCGATCGAAAGTTCGACGTCCGCGCCGTTGTGCGGCACGACTTGCTCGTCGACGTCCTCGACGATATGGCCCATGCGGTCCTTGATGACGCGGCGCATGCCCGGCGTGCCGGCGAGGACGTTCTGGTCGCCGAGTTCGACGCCTTCCTGTCCCTTGTCTTCAATGTTAGTAAAGCCGATCAGGTGCGCGGTGATTTCGCCTTCCGGATAGAAGCGCTTGTATTCGCCGCGCGAATAGATGCCGGGAATGTCGAGCGCGGCGACCTTCTGCGCGACTTCGAGCGGCACCTGGCGCTTCACATAGACGAAGGTCTTGTCCATCGAGAGCTTCGCGCGAAGCTCTTTTTCCGGCATTTCGAGAAGTTTGGACAATTGCGCGAACTTGTCCGCGCCGAGATCGTTCGGCACGGCTTCGGGAATCGCCCAGATGGCCTTCACCGGCAAACTCGTTGCGAGCACGAGGCCGTTACGGTCGCGAATCTGCCCGCGCGTCGCAGGCATTTCGAGCGTGCGCTGATAGCGGCTTTCGCCCTGTTTCTTGAAGAACGCGTTGCCCGGGCCCTGAATCCAGAACGCGCGCCCGGCCAGCGCGACGAACGCCATGAATAGCAGGAACACGACGAGCTTCGAGCGCCACATGGGCAGGCGCACGGCGAGAAGCGGATTCGGCGTGTGAGCGATGTCTTTCTGCTTCGCGGACTTTTTCATCGCTTGGCTCCGCGTGCAGGCGGCGCCGACGCCGGCAGCGGCGGCGGCATGGGTGCGTCGGCGGCCTTGTTGGCGGCCGTGTCGTAGGTGAGATATTGCGTTCGGCCGGTCGTCACGGGCTGCATTTTCAGTGAGTTGGTGGCCAACTGCTCGATGCGCGATGTCTTCGACAACGCGCTCTGCTGGTACTGCAACTGCGCGTAATCCTGTTGCAGTTGACGCTCTTGCGATTGCGCCCTTTGCAAGTCGATGAAAATCTCCCGCTGCTGATTGGTGGAGCTGACGACCGACAGCGCGCACCCGAGCACGATGATGAGCAGGAAGATGTTGAGGCGATTCATGGCGCGATCCGCTCGGCGATACGCATCACCGCGGAACGGGCGCGCGGGTTATCGGCGACTTCGGCATCACTCGGAAACACGCGGCCGACCACGCGCAGCGGCGGGCTGGGAAGATCGACCGCGCGGATCGGCAAACGACGGTCCACCGCCGGCGCGCTCGCGTGCGCCTGCATGAACCGCTTGACGATCCGGTCTTCGAGTGAATGAAAGCTGATCACGACCAGCCGCCCCCCTTGCTCCAACAATGCCAATGCCGATTCGAGTACTACCTGCAGCTCCGCAAGCTCTTGATTGACGTGAATCCGTATAGCCTGAAAGGTGCGAGTTGCCGGGTCCTTGCCCTTTTCACGGGTTTTGACGACGTGACCCACGATTTCGGCAAGCTCGCGCGTGCTGTCGAGAGGCCCAAGACGGTCGGACTCTGCCCGGCGAGCAACAAGCGCCTTTGCAATCTGAAAAGCAAACCGTTCTTCCCCATAATCTCTGATGACCTCCGTGATTTCCTGCACCGTGGCACGCGCGAGCCACTCTGCCGCCGACTCGCCCCGAGTCGGGTCCATCCTCATGTCGAGCGGACCTTCTGCGCGGAAGCTGAAGCCGCGCTCCGGGTCGTCCACCTGCGGCGACGACACGCCTAGGTCCAGCAACACGCCCGACACCCGCCCTACTCCGCGCTCGCTCGCCGCGTCGCGCAACGCCGCGAAGCTGTCGTGCACGATCGAAAAGCGCGAATCCTGAATCTGTTGCGCCGTGGCGATCGCGAGAGGATCCTTGTCGAAGGCGATCAGCCGCCCCGCGTCACCCAGTCGCTGCAAAATCGCCCGGCTATGACCGCCGCGCCCGAAAGTGCCATCTATATAGATGCCGTCCGCGCGCGTGAGCAGCCCGTCTACCGCTTCCTTCAGCAGCACCGTGCGATGCTGCAGTTCATTTCCCATCGCAGGAGCCATGTTGTTCAGCGCCGCGTCAGAAAGTGAAGTTTTTCAGCGCGTCGGGCATGCCCTGCGCCATGGCCGCAGCTTCCTTCGCCGCGTAAGTCTGCGAGTCCCACAACTCGAAGTGCGCGCCCATGCCGAGCAGCGTCACTTCTTTTTCCAGCGACGCGGCAGCGCGCAGCTCGGGCGAGACCAGCACGCGCCCGTTGCCGTCGAGTTCGACATCCATTGCATTACCGAGAAAGATGCGCCGCCACCACATGGCTTCCATCGGAAGCGCGGCGACCTTGGCGCGGAAGACTTCCCACTCCGGGCGGGGAAAGAGCAACAGGCATCCATCCGGGCTCTTCGTGAGCGTCACCCGGCCTTCTGCCTGCCCTTGCAGCGCTTCCCGATAGCGCGACGGAACCGACATCCGCCCTTTCGCATCGAGCGTCAGCGCCGACGCCCCTTGGAACACTCGCCCTTCTCCCCGTTTTCGGACGCCCACCACGACGCCCGTCCCTCTCCAGTTTTGCTCGAAAATGGGTTGTGAATCACACAAAAGACCACTTTCTCACACTGTCTCCCACTTTAGAGGAACGCATTTCCTCGGTCAAGACGCGCACCTTTTTTTCGAGTGCTTTTTATTTGCTAGAACAAGGACTTAGCGCAGGAGCTTGAAGTAACGGCAAAAGAGAAAACCGTTATGAATTAGAGAGCTAGTGCGGGATGTGAAGGTAGTACGTGAAAAGAGCAGGCGAAATGAGGGAAATGTAACGGTTCTTACAGCCGTTTTTTGATTCGATGATGAGTTTCGGCGGCGAATGCCTCGCTCGACCCGGCAAGCGAGCGAACGAGGCTTTGTCACACTATATGTAATAGGCCGTGCGCGTCATGACTTTGGAAGCTGCGCGCATCAACGCGCGCACCGGAAACGGAACCTCGCTCCCACCAGCGCCGATGGCTGCTGCGGCGTGCGCGCTTTCATCGAGACGCATTTGCTCGACGATCGCGCGGGATGCGTGATCGTTGACGGGCAAGGTCTTCATGTGGCCATCGAGATGCTGCTCGACCTGACGCTCGGTTTCGGCCATGAAGCCGAGACTCGCGCGATCGCCGAAGCGCCCCGCGACGAAACCGATCGCCAGCGCACCCGCGTACCACAACGGGTTCAGCAGGCTCGGCCGCGATTCCAGATCTTTCAGCCGCGTCGAAGTCCACGCGAGATGGTCTTCCTCTTCACGCGCCGCTCGCTCGAAACTGGCCTTGAGCTCCGGCGAGCTTGTGGCGAGCTTCTGCGCCTGATAAAGCGCTTGCGCGCAGACCTCGCCAACGTGATTCACGCGCATCAGTCCGGCCGAATGGGCGCGTTCTTCTTCGGTGAGTTGCGATTGTTCCGAGAGGACATCGCCGGTCGCGTCCAGAGGCGACATCGTCGATTCAGGAATCGGACGCGACATGCGGCTCACGCCCGTCATGGACCGCAAGCCTCGATCGAATTCGCTGATGACTTCATCGAGCGTCATGGTGTCACCTCTCTCTTCATGGTCCGCAGACGGAGCGGACGCTCGCGGAAAACGCGAATTTTAGCGCACATCGACTGGCGCCGAAGGGGCGCGGGCTTGCCGGATACCGCGTTCAGCGGCCACGGAGCATGTGCGATTTCTCCGGATTACAGGCTCGAAGTCTGATCGCGAATATGGCACCAACCTGACGCCGTCGACCGCCCGATCGCCCCTTATGAAGCACCTGTTTTGGTAATTAGGGCAAACACGGGTCGCAAATATCCTGCAAAACCAACATTTTAGCGGCTGTTGCGTAAACGTCACATGAGTCCGGTGGACCAGCCCCTTTTCCTTTGTCCGTTAAAGCCTCTTTGTTACATTACGTGTCACCTTCGTTAAGAAGCAGGCAGGGACCGTCAACACACTGGCGCTAAGAACAGTGACCTTGCCAAAAGTCGCAAACACTCCTTGGAGATTCAATCAATGAAAAAGTCGCTTCTCGCTCTCGCCGCACTGGGCGCATTCGCAGGCGCCGCACATGCGCAGAGCAGTGTGACGCTGTACGGCATCATCGACGCTGGCTTCGCGTACAACAACAACAGCAACGGCCAAAAGCTGTACTCCATGAACAGCGGCAACCTGCAAGGTAGCCGTTGGGGCCTGCGCGGCACGGAAGACCTCGGTGGCGGTCTGAAGGCCATCTTCGTGTTGGAAGGCGGCTTCAACGTGTTCAACGGCCAGCTGGGCCAAGGCGGCGACCTGTTCGGCCGCCAGGCTTATGTCGGTCTGGGCTCGACGCAATTCGGTACGGTCACGCTGGGTCGCCAGTACGACTCCGTGGTTGACTACACCGGCGCATTCGAAGTCGGTAGCCAGTGGGCGTCGTACTTCGGCGCGCACCCGGGCGACCTGGACAACATGAACAACTCGAATCGCGTGAACAACGCGATCAAGTACACGAGCGCGAACTACGCCGGCTTCACGTTCGGCGGCCTGTACAGCCTCGGCGGCCAAGCTGGCCAGTTCAACCGCAACCAGATCTGGTCGGTTGGTCTCGGCTACTCGCAGGGTCCGCTGCAATTGGGCGCGGGCTACTTGAACGTCAAGGACCCGAACTACTCGTTCTTCGGCAACAACGCCACGAGCCGCAACGCTGCCACGACGCCTACGGCTTCGAACATGTCGAGCCGCGTGTACTCGGGCTTCGCATCGGCCAAGACGCAGCAAGTCATCTCGGCTGGCGGTGCTTACACGTTCGGCGCAGCGACCATCGGCGCGACGTATAGCAACACGCAGTTCAAGGACGTCAACAACGAAGCAGGCGCTGGCCTGAACCCGGCTGGCTACACGGGCGGCTCGGGCAAGTTCCATAACGCCGAAATCAACTTCAAGTATCAGCTGACCCCGGCCCTGCTGCTGGGCGTGGCATATGACTACACGAAGGGTTACGGCCTGGCCGATGCCAAGTACCACCAAGGCATGCTCGGCGCGGACTACTTCCTGTCGAAGCGCACGGACGTGTACATCGACGGTATCTACCAGCACGCAAGCGGCACGGATTCGTTGAACCGCCCTGCGGTTGCGAACATCAACGGCCTGTCGGCGTCGTCGACGTCGAACCAGGTTGCCGCTGTTGTCGGTATCCGCCACAAGTTCTAATAAGGTCGTAACAAAGCAGTACGCACTGAAAGGCGCCTTCGGGCGCCTTTTTTTCGTTCCGCTGCGGGCAACAAAAAAGCCTTCGCATCTCGCGACACGAAGGCTTTTCGCTTTGGACGATGCAGCCGCTACGCGCGGCCGTCGCGCAATTCCCGCCGCAAGATCTTGCCGACATTGCTCTTCGGCAACTCGTTGCGGAACTCGATCATGCGCGGACGCTTGTAGCCGGTCAGCCGTTCCCTGCAGTACGCGATGACATCCGCTTCCGTCAGGCTCGCATCCTTGCGCACGATGAAGAGCTTCACCGCTTCGCCCGACGCCTGATCCTTCACGCCCACCGCGGCAACTTCGAACACGCCGGGCAGCATCGCGACAACATCTTCAATCTCGTTCGGATACACGTTGAAGCCGGAGACGAGAATCATGTCCTTCTTGCGATCGACGATCTTCACGTAGCCGCGCTCATCGAGCACGCCGACGTCGCCTGAGCGGAAGAAGCCGTCGGGGGTCATCACCTTCGCGGTTTCGTCGGGACGATTCCAGTAGCCCGTCATCACCTGCGGGCCGCGAATGCAGATCTCGCCGGGCTGGCCGAGCGGCACTTCGTTGTTGTCGTCGTCGCGGATGGAGATTTCCGTGGACGGAAGCGGCAAGCCGATCGTGCCCGTGTATTCGGTCGCCGTCACCGGATTGCAGGTCACGCACGGCGAGGTTTCGGACAAGCCGTAACCCTCGACGATCGGCACGCCGGTCGCCGCGAACCAGCGCTTCGCGACGGCTTCCTGCACGGCCATCCCGCCGCCGTTCGCAGCGATGAGCTTCGAGAAATCGAGCTTGTTGAAGTCTGGATGATTCAACAACGCGTTGTAGAGCGTGTTGACGGCCGGGAATGTGTTGATGGGAACGCCCTTCAGTTCCTTGATGGTTCCGGCGATATCTCGCGGGTTCGGTATCAGCACGCCAAGGCCGCCGGTACGGATCGTGAGCATGCCGCAGACCGTCAGCGCGAAGATGTGATAAAGCGGCAGCGCGACCACGCAAACGAACTGATCGATGTCGGGACGGCGCTTACGGGCCGGGTCGAGCCACACTTCTGACTGCAGCGTGTTCGCGATCAGATTGCGATGCGTGAGCGTCGCGCCTTTCGCGACGCCCGTCGTGCCGCCGGTGTACTGCAGGAACGCGACGTCATCGGGACTTTGGGTGACCGGCTGGAGCGTGCCGCGGCCGCCTTCGCTCAGCGCTTCGTTGAAGCGGACGCTGCCAGGCAGTTTCCACTCTGGCACCATCTTCTTCACGCTGCGCACGACGAAGTTGACGAGCACCCCTTTCAAACCCATGAGATCGCCCATCGCCGCGACGACGATATGTTTGATCGCCGTGTTCTTGACGACCGCCTGCAACGTGCCGGCGAAATTCTCCAAAATGACGATTGCTTCCGCGCCGCTGTCCTTGAGCTGATGCTCGAGTTCGCGCGGCGTGTAAAGCGGATTCACGTTGACGACGATGTAACCCGCGCGCAATACCGCCGCGATCGCGATCGGATACTGCAGCACGTTCGGCATCATCAGCGCGACGCGCGCGCCCGGCTTCATTCCTCGCTTCTGGAACCACGCGGCCAGCTTTCTCGACATCGCGTCGAGTTCGGCGTACGTGATCGCCTGGCCCATGCACACGAACGCGCGGCGATCGCGATTCGCGCGAAAGCTGTCCTCGAGCAGCTCCGAAACGGACCGATACGCGGATGGATCGATCTCCGCAGGCACGCCGGCCGGGTAAGACTTCAGCCAGGGTTTCTCCATACGGCGTCTCCTTTATATGATTTTAGAATGATCGTGCGGAAACGAGATCCTAGCTTTTCGGCCGGTCTCCGACAATCGGGTTAGACGCCTTCCACCAAACCCGTCCGAGTCCGCCGCTCCGAAGCTTGTCAATGCATTGGCTCCACTTCCACCAGGCAGTCGTAAAACGTCGCCGAGCCCCCGAGGTCGGTCAGCGCCTGACTCGTCACCTGATTGGCGTTGCGGCCATCGGGAGACAGCTTCTTCCACCAGATCGACAAGCCGACGACGACGCCTTCGCGGGCGCGGTCCGTCACGCGCGCGCGGGCCTGCATCGAACCGCGATCGTTGAAGATGCGCACGACTGCGCCATCGGCGATGGCGCGCGCTTGCGCGTCGGCGGGGTGAATATCGAGATGCGGTTCGCGCTCCGCCGCCCGCAGACTTTCGATGTTCACGAAACTGCTGTTCAGGAAGTTGCGCGCGGGCGGCGAAATCATCGCGAGCGGATAGCGGGCCGCCAGATCCGGCGATCCGTCCGCAGATTCGTACGGCGGCAGGTAATCGGGCAACGGATCGAGACCTTCGCGTTTCAGGCGCTCGCTATAGAACTCGCATTTTCCCGACGGGGTGCGGAACCCGCCTTCGGCCAGCGGCGCTTCCGCGATTCCGAGCTTCAGCCAGCCGGACGCCTTCAACGTGTCCCAGCTCTGACCTTCGAGCGTCGGGTCGTTCCAGCGGAATGCCTTCGATGCGATCTGCTCGTCGGTCTCGAAAAGCGCCGGCTCGGTAAGGCCCAGGGCGCGTGCGAGTCCGCGGAATATTTCAGTGTTCGGGCGCGCTTCGCCGACGGGTGGAATCGCCGGCAGATTCGCCATTACGTGCGTGTGCCCGTAGGACTTGTGGACGTCGAGATGCTCGAGCTGCGTCGTCGCGGGAAAGACGAGGTCCGCGTAATCGGCGGTATCTGTCTGGAAGTGTTCGAGCACGATCGTGAACAGATCCTCGCGCGCGAAGCCCGCCTCGACTTTCGCCGAATCGGGCGCGACCGCAACGGGATTCGAGTTGTAGACGATCAGCGCTTCGATCTTCGGCCCGAATGCTTCGTCGCCCGGATGCAGCAACGCGTCGCCGATCGCGTTCATGTTGATCGCGCGCGGAAGCTTCGAGGGCCAGCCCGGCAGCAAATCGGGACGCTCGAGCGCGGTGCCGTCGATCGGCGCCCAGCCGGACGACGAAAGCAGCAGGCCTCCGGCGCGCTCGCGCCACGCGCCAGTCAACGACGGCAAGCAAGCGATCGCCCGCACGGCATTGCCGCCACCGCGCACGCGCTGCATGCCGTAATTGAGGCGAATTGCGGCCTTCTTCGTCGATCCGAAAGCACGGGCGAGTTCGATGACGACCTTTTCGTCGATGCCGCAGATCTGCGCCACGCGCGAAGCCGGATACTGCGCCGCGCGCGCCGCAAGTTCATCGAAGCCGACGGTATGCGCGCTCACATACTCGTGATCGATGAAATTCTCGCGGATCAACACGTCGATCATGCCGAGCGCGAGCGCGGCGTCGGTGCCCGGGCGCAACGCGATGTGCTGATGGCACTTTTCCGCCGTGAGCGACTTGTACGGATCGATCGCGATCAGCTTCGCGCCACGACGCTTTGCCTCCTGCGCGCGCGTCCAGAAGTGCAGGCTCGACGCGATCGGATTCGCGCCCCAGATCAGAATGAGTTCGCTCTCTTCGTAATACTCGGAATGCATTCCGAGGCTCGCGCCGTACGTGTAGCGCAGGCCGGCGGCGCCCGCGGCCGCACAAATCGTGCGTTCGAGTCGCGATGCGCCAAGCACGTTGAAGAATCGGGCAGCGACGCTTTCGCCTTGCACCAGGCCCATCGTGCCCGCGTAACTGTACGGAACGATGGCTTCAGGCGTGCGCCGGGCGATAGGCTGCAGGCGTTCGGCGGCGAGTTGCAACGCTTCGTCCCAGCCGATCGGCTCAAATCTACCCTCGCCCTTTTTGCCGATTCGACGCAACGGAGTCAGAAGACGATCCTTGTGATGCGTACGCTCGGCATAGCGCGTGACCTTTGTGCACAACACACCTTGCGTCGGTGGATGATCAGGTTCGCCGCTGACTTTGACCGCTTTTCCATCTTTGACCGTTACGCGCATCGCGCAAGTATCGGGGCAATCGTGCGGGCACACGGCTCGGGCAAACTCGGCTGGAGCGTTCATCGGAAAGTCCGTAAATCGAAGTAAAAGCGGCAGATGACGGAATTCTATTACGGCCGCTATGCGATCGACCGTCCGATGGCGCAAATAGCGGCGGCGTAGAATGGAACGACCAGGCGCGGTCAATACGCGCAATCCGAATTCAAACGTGAGAGCAGTTCAAATGAATCTGATCCCAGAAATCGAAGCATCGCACGACGAGATCAAGACGCTCCGACGAACGATCCATGCCCATCCCGAATTGCGCTATGAAGAGGTTGGCACCGCAAAACTGGTTGCCGAGAGCCTCGAAAGTTGGGGAATCCAAGTGCATCGGGGATTGGGCAAGACAGGCGTCGTCGGCGTGTTGAAGCGCGGCGCCGGCAGCGCCTCGATCGGGCTGCGCGCGGATATGGACGCGCTGCCCATTCAGGAATTGAATACATTCGGCCATCGATCGACGAACGACGGCCGTATGCATGCCTGCGGCCACGATGGTCACACGGCGATGCTGCTCGGCGCGGCGAAATATCTCGCCAGGCACGGCAAATTCGATGGGACGGTCGTCTTCATCTTCCAACCGGCTGAGGAAGGCGGCGCGGGCGCGAAGGCCATGATCGAAGATGGTCTTTTCAAGCGGTTTCCGGTCGATGCGGTGTTCGGCATTCACAACTGGCCTGGCATTCCGGCGGGGCATTTTGGTGTCGTCGAAGGGCCGATCATGGCTTCGAGCAACGAGTTTCGCATCGCCATTCGAGGAACCGGTTCGCACGCGGCCTTGCCACATAACGGGCGCGATCCCGTTTTTACGGCGGTTCAGATCGCGAACGGGCTTCAGAGCATCATCACGCGAAGCAAGAAGCCGATCGATACGGCCGTGCTTTCCATTACGCAGATTCACGCTGGCCAGGCTGCCAATGTGGTGCCCGATCAGGCTTGGCTCGGAGGAACTGTGCGTACTTTTACGGTGGAGACGCTCGATCTAATCGAGGCGCGCATGCGCAAAATCGCCGATGCAACCGCAGCGGCCTACGACTGCGAGGTGGAAACTCATTTCCACAGAAACTATCCGCCGACGATCAATTCGCCTGAAGAGGCAAGATTCGCGGCGGAAGTTATGGCAGAAGTGGTGGGCAAGGATAAGGTCGATAGCGCCGTCGAGCCGACGATGGGCGCCGAGGACTTTTCGTTCATGCTTCTCGAAAAGCCCGGATGTTATGCGTTTCTAGGTAACGGCGACGGCGGGCACCGGGAGCAAGGACACGGCGCGGGGCCGTGCATGTTGCACAACGCCAGCTACGACTTTAATGATGATTTGTTATCGATCGGATCGTCGTACTGGGTAAGACTGGCGGAGAAATTCCTCGCCCGTTGATGGTCGCCGTTACGCCTCTGCTGGCTTAATTGCGATTTAGATTTTCACGTCCCAACACAAAAACCCCACCTTTTTGGGGTGGGGTTTTTGTTTGAAGCATGAGGAGCCTGACGATTACCTACTTTCACACGGGTATCCGCACTATCATCGGCGTGGAGTCGTTTCACGGTCC
>NZ_JALQEB010000014.1:0-51407 GCF_023630905.1 Caballeronia sp. ATUFL_F1_KS4A
CTATCGCCGATTCCGAAGAACCAGCCGCACTCGCCATCAAGCGCCCACACTTATCGGCTGTTAGTTTTTAAAGAGCACATCGCAAGACAAGCCTTACTTCAACTTCCGTCTTGCGTCGCTGCATCAGCAGCAGAGAAACGAGATTATGAAGAACGTTTCGGTTCGTGTCAACAAGAATTCGAAGTTTCTTTTTCCTGCCGATCCGCGCCCGGAGCCTTCTACAACCTACCCCCCAAGCACACCGCCGATACCGCCCTCTCCCGCTTCCTTCGCGTTCATCGAATCGCGAAGGAACGGAATTCTAGTGAGCGGAATCGAGGAGCGCAAGCGCTTTCTCACATGAACGTCACCGATGCTTGAAAACCGGCTTACGCTTTTCAACGAACGCCGCCATGCCTTCCTTCTGATCCTCCGTCGCGAACAGAGAATGGAACAGACGCCTCTCGAAATGAACACCTTCTGCGAGCGTTGTCTCGTAAGCGCGATTAACAGCCTCCTTGGCCATCATCACGGCGGGCAGCGAGAAGCCGGCGATGATCGTCGCCGCTTCGACGGCCTCGTCCAGAAGGCGATCCGCCCCGACGATGCGCGACACCAGCCCCGCCCGTTCGGCCTCGCTCGCGTCCATCATGCGCGCAGTCAGGCACATATCCATCGCCTTGGCTTTCGATACAGCGCGCGGCAAGCGCTGCGTGCCGCCCGCTCCCGGAATCACGCCGAGCTTGATCTCGGGCTGACCGAACTTGGCCGTGTCGGCGGCGATGACGATGTCGCACATCATCGCGAGTTCGCAACCTCCGCCGAGCGCAAAACCCGCGACCGCGGCAATGATCGGCTTGCGAATCGTGCGGATCGTTTCCCAGTTACGCGTGATGTAGTCGCCCTTGTAGACATCCATATAGGAGTAGCCGGCCATCATGCCGATGTCCGCACCCGCCGCGAACGCCTTTTCGCTGCCGGTCAGCACGATTGCGCCGATGTCTCCGTCGGCGTCAAATGCCTTGAGCGCGACGCCCAGTTCGTCCATCAGCGCGTCATTCAGCGCGTTCAGCGCTTTCGGACGATTCAGCGCAATCAGTCCGACCCGACCACGCGTCTCAACCAGCAGATTGTCGTAAGCCATTCGCTCCTCCTTGCGATCCTCAGGTAAGCCCTAATGAAAAGTCATTCGTCACTGCATCTCGATAATGCTACCATCACCAACCAACCGGTCGGTTAATTATTCGGCCTGGCACCTTTCCCTCGTTCTTCTCTTCTCGCGACCATGACACATCCGCTATTCACGAAGCACGAAGCGACGCTCGACAAAGCGCTCGCAGCCATCGAAACGCGCGGCTACTGGAGCCCGTTCGCCGAAATGCCGAGCCCCAAAGTGTACGGGGAAACGGCCAGCGCCGATGGAGAGGCAGCATTCAAAGCTCATCTCGGCAAGACTTTCGAACTCGATCAGCCTTCGACGGGCGAAACGGTCGGGAAGGAGCGTTCGCCGTTCGGCATCGCGCTGGACGTCCGCTATCCGAAGGCCGATCCCGACGCGCTGACTCAAGCTGCGGCCAAGGCGCAGTCCGCCTGGCGCGCCGCCGGCCCGCAGGCTTGGGTGGGCGTGAGCCTCGAAATCCTGTCGCGCCTGAACCGCGCCAGCTTCGAGATCGCGTACGGCGTGATGCACACGACCGGCCAGGCATTCATGATGGCATTCCAGGCCGGTGGCCCACACGCGCAAGACCGGGCGCTGGAAGCCGTCGTCTATGCGTGGGACCAGCTACGTCGCATCCCCGCCGAAGCGCACTGGGAAAAGCCGCAAGGCAAAAATCCGCCGCTCGCGATGCAAAAGCGCTTCTCCATCGTCCCGCGCGGCACGGGCCTTGTGCTCGGCTGCTGCACGTTTCCGACCTGGAACGGCTATCCCGGCATGTTCGCCGATCTCGCAACCGGCAACGCCGTCATCGTCAAGCCGCACCCTGGCGCGATCCTGCCGCTCGCGATCACCGTGCGAATCGCGCGTGAAGTGCTTCGTGAGGCCGGCTTCGATCCGAACGTCGTCACGCTCTTGGCCACCGAACCCAACGACGGCGCGTTGGTCCAGGAACTCGCCGTGCGTCCCGAAATCAAGCTCATCGATTTCACGGGAAGCACGCAAAACGGCACCTGGCTCGAGCGCAACGCGCATCAGGCGCAGGTCTACACCGAGAAGGCGGGCGTGAATCAGATCGTCATCGATTCCGTGGACGACATGAAGTCCGCCGCGCGCAACATCGCCTTCTCACTCGCCCTCTATTCCGGTCAGATGTGCACCGCGCCGCAGAACATCTACGTGCCGCGCAATGGCATCCGCACCGCCGAAGGCCAACTGAGCTTCGATGACGTCGCGAAAGCGCTCGCGGGCGCCGTCGAAAAACTCGCATCCGATCCGGCCCGCGCCGTCGAGCTCACGGGAGCGATTCAGAACGATGGCGTCGTGGAACGCGTCACCGAAGCGCGCAAGCTCGGCGACATGCTGCTCGACAGCCAATCTCTCACGCACCCTGCGTTTCCCGAAGCCCGCGTTCACACACCCCTCATGCTCAAGCTCGACGCGCGCACCGACGAAGCGAAATTCACCAAGGAATGGTTCGGCCCGATTTCGTTCGTCGTCGCGACCGACTCGACCGCGCAATCGCTCGAACTCGCCGGGTCGATCGCGCGCACGCACGGCGCCTTGACGTTCTCGGTCTACAGCACCGACGACAAGGTGATCGAAGCCGCGCACGAAGCAGCCATTGAAGGCGGTGTCGCGCTCTCGATCAACCTCACCGGCGGCGTCTTCGTCAATCAGACCGCGGCATTCTCCGACTTCCACGGCACGGGCGCGAACCCCGCGGCCAACGCAGCGCTTTCGGATGCAGCTTTCGTCGCAAATCGCTTCCGAGTAGTGCAAAGCCGCGTCCATGTTGCACCGAAGGCCGCGTCGGCGGAAGCTGGCCAGACGGCATAAGCCAATCGACACAAACGATCCAAAGGCCGGATCGCCGTGCAAACGGCTTATGCCATTCGGCCTAATGGAAAGCTCGCGGTCGCGCGGCTAGTATCGGCTGCAAGGAATGGCGGCGAGCACGCGCCGCCGCAGCCGGATTCGTCGAGAGAGGAAATGTAATGACAGAGAAGTCCGTGTTCTTTCACGTCGATGTCGAGACGCGCGTCGCGACGTTGACGCTCAATCGCCCCGACAAACTGAACAGCTTCACGCGCGAGATGCATCGCGAGTTGAACCAGGCGCTCACTGAAATAGAAGCGGGCAATGCGCGCGCGCTCGTCATCACCGGCGCGGGTCGCGGCTTCTGCGCGGGACAGGATCTCGCGGATCTGGATTTCACGCCTGGCTCGATGTCGGATCTGGGCGATCTCATCGACGAGCACTTCAATCCGCTCGTGCGCAGGCTTCAGGCTTTGCCGATGCCGGTCATCGCGGCAGTGAACGGCACGGCCGCTGGAGCCGGCGCGAATCTCGCGATGGCGTGCGACTTCGTCGTCGCGGCGCGCTCGGCCAGCTTCATTCAGGCATTCGTGAAGATCGGCCTCGTGCCCGATTCGGGCGGCACATGGCTGCTGTCGCGCCGCGTCGGTGAGGCGCGTGCGCTCGGGCTCGCGCTGACGGGCGAAAAACTCAGCGCCGAGAAGGCGGAGGCGTGGGGCATCGTGTGGCGCGTCGTCGACGATGCCGAGCTGCAGCAAGCGGCCGCGCACCTGGCCGCCCAACTCGCGCAGCAGCCGGCGCGCGCGGTCGTCGCGATCAAGAAAGCGATCCGCGCGAGCGCGAACAGGACTTTCGACCAGCAGCTCGATCTCGAACGCGATCTTCAGCGCGAGCTCGGTGCGTCGCCGGATTACATCGAAGGCGTCGCCGCGTTCAAGGAGAAGCGCGCACCGCGCTTCGAAGGTCTGTGAGAACCGAATCGAACTGGAGATATCTGTGACGCCACAACAACTCGCGGAAGCCACGGCGAAAGCCATGTACGAAGCGGACGCATGCTCGCGCGCGCTCGGCATCGAGCTGATCGAAGTCCGGCCCGGCTATGCGCGTCTGCAAATGGACGTGCGCCCCGACTTTCTGAACGGCCATGCGATTTGCCACGGCGGCCTGATGTTCACGCTGGCGGACTCCGCGTTCGCGTTCGCCTGCAACTCGTACAACATCAGCACGGTCGCGGCGGGCTGCTCGATCGAGTTTTTGCGGCCCGTGCAGGGCGGCGATCGCCTGACTGCCGAAGCGATCGAGCAAACGCTGAGCGGGCGCACGGGTATCTACGATATCCGCGTGACGAATCGCGAAGGCGAGCCGGTCGCGATGTTCCGCGGCAAGTCGGCTCAGATAAGAGGCAACGTAATTCCCGTGTGACGGACTCGTTCATATAACGGACGCGGCATCTAAAAGCCGCGCCGCGTAGTCAGCATCAAGGAGACAGCAATGACCACATCGCTGCCGCTCGATCCGATCGAGAAGGCGAGCCGCGACGAACTCGCGGCGCTGCAGCTCGAGCGTCTCAAATGGACGCTCAAGCATGCTTACGAGAACTCGCCGGTTTATCGGCGCAAGTTTGACGAAGCAGGCGTTCATCCGGATGACGTCACGTCGCTCTCGGATCTTGGCCGTTTTCCGTTTACGACCAAGAAGGATCTGCGCGACAACTATCCGTTCGGCATGTTCGCGGTTCCGCAGGAGCGGGTCTCGCGCATCCACGCGTCATCGGGGACGACGGGCAAGCCGACTGTCGTCGGCTACACGGCGCAGGATCTGGACAACTGGGCGAACCTCGTCGCACGCTCCATTCGGGCGGCCGGCGCACGTCGTGGCGACAAGGTGCACGTGAGTTACGGCTACGGCCTCTTCACCGGCGGACTCGGCGCGCACTACGGCGCCGAGCGCGCGGGACTCACCGTCATTCCGTTCGGCGGCGGCCAGACGGAGAAGCAGGTGCAACTGATCCAGGATTTTCGGCCGGACATCATCATGGTCACGCCGAGCTACATGCTGTCGATCGCCGATGAACTGGAGCGCCAGGGCATCGATCCGGCAAGTTGCTCGCTGCGCATCGGCATTTTCGGCGCGGAGCCGTGGACGAACGACATGCGCCGCGCGATCGAAACGCGCATGGGCATCGACGCCGTCGACATCTACGGACTCTCGGAAGTAATGGGGCCGGGCGTGGCATCGGAATGCGCGGAGACCAAGGACGGCCCGACGATCTGGGAAGATCACTTCTATCCCGAGATCATCGATCCGGAAACCGGCGAGGTGCTGCCCGACGGCGAATTCGGGGAACTCGTGTTCACGTCGCTCACGAAGGAAGCGCTGCCGATCATCCGCTATCGCACGCGCGATCTGACGCGCCTTCTGCCCGGCACCGCTCGCACGATGCGACGCATGGAGAAGATCACCGGCCGCTCCGACGACATGATGATCGTGCGCGGCGTCAATGTTTTCCCGACGCAGATCGAGGAGTTGCTGCTCAAGCGCCCGGTACTCGCGCCGCACTATCAGATCGTGCTCACCAAGGAAGGCCCGCTCGACGTACTCACGCTGAATGTCGAGCCTTGCCCCGAATCCGCGCCGGATGTGACCGCGCTCGAAAACGCGAAGTCCGCGCTCGCCTACGACATCAAGGCGCTGATCGGTGTGAGCGCCGTGGTGAACGTGCTCGCGGTGAACGGCATCGAACGATCCGTCGGCAAGGCGCGGCGCGTGATCGACCGGCGCAACGTCGCGTCGTGAAGCAAAAAGCTCGCGAGCCATGATGGCCGCGAGCTTTTTGTGAAGCTGCCGGGAAACCGGCGATATCAGGAATTGGGCAGCAACAGCCACATCCTGCCGCCCTGCTTCATGCGCCCGGCGAGATCGCCGGCATCGTCCCCCAGTCCCCAGAAATAGTCCGCGCGCACACCGCCTTTGATCGCCGAACCGGTGTCCTGCGCGAAAACGAGGCGATTCATCGGCTGATTGCTGAGCGGACGCGTGGTCTGCAGGAAAACGGGCGTGCCGAGCGGAATCGCCGACGGATCGACGGCAATCGAACGCTCCGGCGTCAACGGCACGCCGAGCGCGCCGACGGGACCGTCGCCGAGACTTGCGGACATCGTTTCGTTAGCGGGCATCTCGCGGAAAAAGACGAAGCGCGGGTTCACGTCGAGCAGTGCGTCGACGCGCGCCGGATTCGCCTTCGCCCATGCTTTGATGCCTTGCATCGTCGCCTGTGCGGGCGTGAGTTCTCCGCGATCGAGCAATTCCTTGCCGATCGAGCGATACGGCTGGTTGTTGGTGCCGCCGAAGCCGACGCGCATCACGCTGCCGTCTTCCATGACGACGCGCCCCGAACCCTGCACCTGCAGAAAGAACGCTTCGATCGGATCGTCGACCCACACGAGTTCGTTGCCGTTCAACGCGCCCGAACGTTCGAGCTGCGCGCGCGCGGGAAGCGCCGAACCGGGCTTGTATCGATACGGCCACCGGTACAACGCATACTGATAAATCCCGTGACGCGTGCGCGACCCGCGCAGAAGCGGCTCGTAGTAGCCGGTCACGAGACCGTCGAGCGTGCCGTCGGTGTTGGCGAGCTGAAATGGCGTGAAATAGGCTTCGAAGAAGCTGCGCGCCGCCGACATGTCGAGGTCGTCGAGCCGCTCGGCCGCCGCGCACGCCTTCTGCCAGTTGGCCTGTCGCGAGAGCCGGTTGCAGTTCTGGCGCAGCGCGGCGGTCGCGCCGATCAGCGAATCGTCCTGCCAGCCCGGCACCTGCTGCCAGCTCACCGCAGTCAGGCGCGAAGCGGCGCGCTGTCCGGTGATGATCGGCGTGCCGGTCGCCGTCGCAGGCCCCGGCTTCACGTAATTGCCGCCGCCGCACGAGGCGAGCAGGACAGCGGTTGCAATCGATGCGGCCCAGGCCGCTGCTCGTGCGGCCGGCCGCACGAAGCGCATACAATGCTCGTTCTTGATGGGAACCGCCATGTCTGATCTGTTCGACGAATATCCAATGCTTATTTTTGCGCTCGAGTCGCTCGTGGCGCTCGCCTTGCTGATCTTCATCGTCGTATGGACGGCATCGGGCAAGAAGAAGAGCCAGAACCGCTCGAACGATCCCGCGAAACGGCGCTGATTCGCGCCGCCTGCCGCTGTTTCGCTCAGTGGAGCGTGCGCGGCATATGCAACGCAAATTCCGCTACGGGCGCTTCGAAGCGCTCGCCGTCTTCGGCCACGCAGAAATACTCGCCGCGCATCGTGCCGACCGGCGTCGCGATCACCGCCCAGCTCGTGTATTCGAACTGCTCGCCCGGCGGCAACAGCGGCTGATGCCCGACGACGCCCAGCCCCTTCACTTCCTGAACGTGATCGTTGCTGTCGGTGATGATCCAGTGCCGCGAGATCAACTGCGCCGCCACCTGGCCGGTATTGCGGATCGTCAGCGTGTAGGCAAATGCGTACTGCCTGCTATCCGGGTCTGATTGGTCCGGCAAATACCGCGTCTCCACGGAAACGCTGAATTCGTACTGGCTCATCGTTGTTCCAATTCCAATTCGATCGGCCGCTTGGCCGCCAGACACGGGCGCGCCGGCGCGCGGCCATTGGTCTGGCATTCTGCTTGATGCGAGCGGCGCCCGCAACACGATTGGCGTCCCGCCGCCACATCCGCGCGCCATCCGTTGGCCATTCGGACGAGGGACTCCGCGGAAAACGCGGGTTAAAATCACGGCTTTAGGTCGCTACCCGCATACGTCCATGGCGCAATTCCACATCGCTCCCAGCATCCTGTCCGCCGACTTTTCCCGCCTCGGCGAGGAAGTCCGCAACGTCGTCGCCGCCGGCGCCGACTGGATCCACTTCGACGTCATGGACAACCACTACGTGCCGAACCTGACGATCGGTCCGATGGTGTGCGAGGCTATCCGCCCGCACGTGGACGTGCCCATCGACGTGCATCTGATGGTGCGCCCGGTCGACCGCATCGTGCCCGATTTCGCGAAGGCCGGCGCCAATGTGATCAGTTTTCATCCGGAAGGTTCGGATCACATCGACCGCACGCTGTCGCTGATCCGCGATCACGGCTGCAAGGCGGGCCTCGTTTTCAATCCCGCCACGCCGCTGATCTACCTCGATCACGTAATGGACAAGGTCGATCTCGTGCTCATCATGTCGGTGAATCCGGGTTTCGGCGGGCAGTCGTTCATTCCCGAGGCGCTCAACAAGGTGCGCGAGGCACGCGCGCGCATCGATGCGTATCGGGATCGCACGGGGCGCGAAATCCATCTGGAAGTCGATGGCGGCGTAAAGGTCGACAACATCGCGGAAATCGCGGCGGCCGGCGCGGATTCGTTCGTCGCGGGATCGGCCATTTTCGGCAAGCCCGACTACAAGGCGGTCATCGACGCAATGCGCGCCGAACTGGCGAAGGTGGAATCTGGAGCGAAAGCATGAGTGAGATCGCAGCGGCGCAATCGCCCTTTGTGAATCGTCCGATCCGCGCGGCGATCATCGACCTCGACGGCACCATGGTCGACACCGCCGACGACTTCGTCGCGGCACTGAATGCAATGCTTGCGCGCATCGCCATCGAACAGCCGGTCACGCGCGATGAAGTCACGGGCTATGTCGGCAAGGGTTCGGAGAATCTGATCCGCAGCGTGCTCGCCGTGCGGCTGTCGCCGTCGCAGGCGGTCGCGCAGTTCGACGACGCGCTCGCGATCTATCAAAGCGAATACGCGAAGGTCAACGGCAAGCACTCGACGCTATTCCCCGAAGTGAGGGAAGGCCTCGAAGCGATGCGTGAAAGCGGCGTCGCGCTCGCATGCGTGACCAACAAGCCGCATCGCTTCGCCGTGGAGTTGCTTGCGCACTTCGGCATCGCGGATTTCTTCAAGGTGATTCTCGGCGGCGACTCGCTGCCCGCGAAGAAACCCGATCCGCTCCCGATGCTCACCGCATGCGAACGACTGGACGTCTTGCCGCGCGAGACCGTGGCGGTCGGCGATTCGGAAAACGACGCGCTCGCGGGCCGCGCGGCCGGCCTCGCGACCTTGACCGTTCCGTACGGTTACAACCATGGGAAGCCTGTACAGTCGGTGAAATCCGATGGTATAGTTTCCTCGCTGCGCACCGCAGCATCGGCGATTGCCGCCACCTTGGCGCCGCCGGACACCACACTGACTGAATAAGTCCATCCATTCATGTTTCTCAACAGAAAACGGAGTCTGAGCAGCATCGACCGGGGAGCCTGGCCCTGGCGTCGCTGGTCGCGCTAACCTCGCCCGAGGTGCGCTGAAGCCGTCATGCGTGATCGCGCTTCAGCATCCGTTTTTTGTTTCGCTGCGCATACCCGCGCCGTTTCCGTTGAATCGTCGTATATCGAACCTCGCTCACGCACGCGTCGTGTAGTGCCGCGAGTCGTCCTGTCCGCTTCCGCAAATCGAAGCGGCGGGGCCGTCGTATGCGATCATCACGAGATTCGACCGACCGCAGCGCCCTGCACTCCCCGATACCGCGCCACCCAGAAAGCGCGCATCGCTCAAGGATCGCAACATGACCGAACTCGAATTCCAATCGCTGGCGAACGAAGGCTTCAATCGCATTCCGCTCATCGCCGAAGCCCTCGCCGACCTCGAAACGCCGCTTTCGCTCTATCTCAAGCTCGCGCAGACGGAGCGCAACGGCGCGAACTCGTTCCTGCTGGAGTCCGTCGTGGGCGGCGAGCGTTTCGGGCGCTACTCGTTCATCGGTCTGCCGGCCCGCACGACCGTGAGCGTGCGAAACGGCAAGACGCAAGTCGTGACCGATGGCAACGTCGTCGAAACGGATGAAGGCGATCCGCTCACGTTCATCGAGCAATATCAAAAGCGCTTCAAGGTCGCGACGCGGCCCGGCTTGCCGCGCTTTTGCGGCGGTCTCGCGGGCTACTTCGGTTACGACGCGGTGCGCTACATCGAGAAGAAGCTCGCGCACAGTGCGCCGCCCGACGATCTCGATCTTCCCGACATCCAGTTGCTGCTGACCGAAGAAGTCGCGGTCATCGACAACCTCGCGGGCAAGCTTTATCTCATCGTCTACGCCGATCCGACCAAGCCGGAAGCGTATGCCAAGGCGAAGCATCGGCTGCGCGAACTGAAGGCGCGTTTGCGCGTGACGGTTCAACCGCCGGTGACATCCGCGAGCGTGCGTACGGAAACGTTCCGCGAATTCAAGAAGGACGATTATCTGAACGCCGTGCGCCGCGCGAAGGAATACATCGCGGCCGGCGAACTGATGCAAGTGCAAGTCGGCCAGCGGCTCATCAAGCCGTTCCGCGACAATCCGCTTTCGCTGTATCGCGCGCTGCGTTCGCTGAATCCGTCGCCGTATATGTACTACTACAACTTCGGCGGCGAAGTGCACGTGGTCGGTGCATCGCCGGAAATTCTCGTGCGTCAGGAAAAGCGCGCCGACGATCGCATTGTGACGATTCGTCCGCTCGCAGGCACGCGCCCGCGCGGCAACACGCCCGAACGCGACGCCGAACTCGCCACCGAACTGCTTAACGATCCGAAGGAAGTCGCCGAGCACGTCATGCTGATCGACCTCGCGCGCAACGACGTCGGCCGCATCGCGCAGACCGGGTCGGTCACCGTGACGGACAAACTGGTCATCGAAAAATACTCGCACGTCCAGCACATCGTGAGCTCGGTCGAAGGCAAGCTCAAGGAAGGCATGAGCAATTTCGACGTGCTGCGCGCCACCTTCCCTGCCGGCACGCTGTCCGGCGCGCCGAAGGTTCGCGCGATGGAACTCATCGACGAACTCGAGCCGATCAAGCGCGGCTTGTACGGCGGCGCTGTCGGGTATCTGTCCTTCAGCGGCGAAATGGATCTGGCCATCGCGATCCGCACCGGCCTCATCCACAAGGGCAATCTCTATGTTCAGGCGGCAGCGGGCGTCGTCGCCGATTCGGTGCCCGAATCCGAATGGCAGGAAACGGAGAACAAGGCGCGCGCCGTGCTGCGCGCCGCCGAGCAAGTGCAAGACGGCCTCGACAGCGACTTCTGAGGAGACAAGACCATGCTGCTGATGATCGACAACTACGATTCCTTCACCTACAACCTGGTCCAGTACTTCGGCGAACTCGGCGAGGACGTGCTCACGTATCGCAACGACGAAATCACGCTCGACGAAATCGCGAAGCTCAACCCCGAGCGCATCTGTCTTTCGCCGGGACCGAGCAATCCGCAACACGCGGGCATCACGCTCGACGTGTTGCGTGAGTTTTCCGGCAAGCTGCCGATTCTCGGCGTGTGCCTCGGCCATCAGGCAATCGGCGAGGCGTTCGGCGGACGCGTCGTGCGCGCACAGACGATCATGCACGGCAAGGTGAGCCAGATCGAAACCGACTGTAAAGGCGTGTTCGCCGATCTTCCCAAACACTTCAACGTGACGCGCTATCACTCGCTCGCTATTGAGCGCGAGTCTTTGCCCGACTGTCTGGAAGTGTCCGCGTGGACGCCCGACGGTGAAATCATGGGTGTTCGTCACCGTGAGCTGGAAGTGGAAGGCGTGCAGTTCCATCCGGAATCGATTCTTTCCGAGCACGGCCACGCGCTGCTCGAAAACTTCGTGAAAAACTCTTCGACCGGAAAGCGAGCCTGACGACATGACCATCACCGCACAGGAAGCGCTGCAGCGCACGATCGAACATCGGGAAATCTTTCACGACGAAATGCTGCATCTGATGCGCCAGATCATGCGCGGCGAGATGTCGCCCGTCATGGCCGCCGCGATCATCACCGGCTTGCGCGTGAAGAAGGAAACCATCGGCGAAATCGCCGCTGCCGCGACCGTCATGCGCGAATTTGCGAATCACGTCGAAGTGGCGGACAACTCGAATTTCGTCGATATCGTCGGCACGGGCGGCGACGGCTCGCACACGTTCAATATCTCCACGGCGTCGATGTTCGTCGCGGCCGCGTCGGGCGCGAAGGTCGCGAAGCACGGCAACCGCGGCGTGTCGAGCAAATCCGGCAGTGCGGACGTGCTCGAAGCCCTCGGCGTGAACATCGATCTGACACCGGAACAAGTGGCCGCTTCCATTGCCGAAACCGGCATGGGCTTCATGTTTGCGCCGAATCATCATCCGGCGATGAAGAACATCGCGCCCGTACGCCGCGAACTCGGCGTGCGGACCATCTTCAATATCCTCGGGCCGCTGACGAATCCGGCCGGCGCGCCGAATCAGCTTCAGGGCGTGTTTCACGAAGACCTCGTCGGTATTCAGGTGCGCGTGATGCAGCGTCTCGGCGCGAAACACGTTCTCGTCGTGTACGGCAAGGACGGCATGGACGAGGTGTCGCTCGGCGCCGCGACGAAAGTCGGCGAGCTGAAAAACGGCGAAGTCACCGAGTACGAGATTCATCCGGAGGATTTCGGCCTGCAGATGGTGTCGAATCGTTCGCTGAAGGTGCAGGACGCGCAGGAATCGAAGGCAATGCTGCTAGGCGCGCTGAACAACAAGGCGGGCGTCGCGCGCGAGATCGTCACATTGAATGCGGGAACCGCGCTTTATGCCGCGGACGTCGTCGATTCGATCGAAGCCGGCATGGCCGCCGCGCGCGAAGCGATCGAGAGCGGCGCGGCGCGCGAGAAGGTCGAGACGCTCGTGAAGTTCACGCAGCAATTCGCAAAGAAATAACGGAACCCGAACGGAAGCCGACATGAGTGACATTCTGGATCGCATCATCGCGGTCAAGCGCGAGGAAGTCCGCGCTGCCGAACAAAGCGCGCCGCTCGAAGAGCTGAAACTCGAAGCCAGTTCGCGCGACCTGCGCGATTTCGTCGGCGCATTGCGCGCGAAGCATGCGGCGAATCAGGCGGCGGTGATCGCGGAAGTGAAGAAGGCGAGCCCGTCGAAAGGCGTGCTGCGAGAGGATTTCGTACCCGCCGACATCGCGCGTTCGTACGAAAAAGGCGGCGCCGCATGCCTTTCCGTGCTCACCGACGTGCAGTTCTTCAAGGGTAGCGTCGCGTATCTGGAGGAAGCGCGCGCGGCGTGCAGTCTGCCGGTGCTGCGCAAGGACTTCATCATCGATCCGTATCAGATCATCGAAGCCCGCGCGATGGGCGCGGACTGCATTCTGCTGATCGCCGCCGCGCTCGAACTCTCGCAGATGCAGGACCTCGAAGCCTACGCGCACTCGCTCGGGCTCGCGGTGCTGGTCGAAGTCCACGACGCCGACGAACTGCGCGACGCGCTCACGCTGAAGACGCCGCTCATCGGCATCAACAATCGCAATCTGCGCACGTTCGAAACGACGATCGAAACGACCATCGGCTTGCTGGAGCAGATTCCCGATGACCGCATCGTGGTAACGGAATCCGGCGTTCTGTCGCGCGTCGATGTCGACCGGCTGCGCGCGATGCGCGTGCATACGTTCCTCGTCGGCGAAGCGTTCATGCGCGCCGACGATCCGGGCGCCGAACTCGCGCGCATGTTCTTCTAAATCTCATCGACGGGAACCGCATGGGCATCGAACGGGAATTGAAACTCGCGCTCGCGCCGTCGCAACACGACGACGTAGCGCGCTTCTTCGACGAACGCACCGGCGCGGGCAAGCCGATCGAGCTTGCCAACGTCTACTTCGACACGCCGGACTGCGCGCTCGCGAAGGCGAAATCCGCGCTGCGCCTGCGCCGCACGCCGGAGCAATGGCTGCAGACGTTCAAGACGCTCGGCAAATCGGTGGCTGGCCTGAGCAACCGGCACGAGTGGGAGTTGCCGGTGCAAGGCGAAGCGCTCGAAATCGATGCGCTCATCGCCGCCTGCGACAACGACGCCGCGCGCGAAGCGCTGGAACGCGCCGCGCCGGACCTGATCGCGCTGTTCAAGACCAACTTCAGGCGCATCGTCTGGGACATCGAGCGCGAGGGTTCGCATATCGAAGTCGCGCTGGATCGCGGCGAAATCACGGCGGACGTCGACGGCACGACGCGTCGCGCGGATATCAGCGAGCTGGAGCTGGAACTGAAATCCGGCGAGGAAAGCGCGCTTTCGATGCTCGCGGCGGAATTGCGCGGCGCGTTTCCCGAGATCGTTCCCGAAGACCTCAGCAAGGCGCAGCGCGGCTATCTGCTACGCGAGCCGCCCGAAGGCAAGAACCGCAACGCATGAATCAGCAGCCTTCCCTTTTCGCGGATAACGAAGCCGCGAACGCGTCGTCGAACTCCACGACGCTCGAAAGTCAGTTCGACGCGCTGCCCGCCGACTGGCGCCGCCATCTGAAGCCGTTCATCGACAGCAAGCATTACGCGGCGTTGTGCGCGTTCGTCGATGCCGAGCGCGCCGCTGGCAAGACCGTCTATCCCGCCGATGTCTTTCGCGCGCTGCGCCTCACGAGTCCTGCCGACGTGAAGGTCGTCATCCTCGGACAAGACCCGTATCACGGCGAGGACAAAGGCGCGCCGCAAGCGCACGGCCTCGCGTTTTCGGTGCCCGCACCCGTGCGCCCGCCGCCGTCCTTGCGCAACATCTTCAAGGAGATTCACGCGAGTCTCGGATTTCCCGCGCCCGCGCACGGTTGCCTCGATTCGTGGGCCAAACAAGGCGTGCTGCTGCTGAACACGTCGCTGACGGTCGAGCGCGATAAAGCCGGAAGCCACGCGAAACGCGGCTGGGAACAATGCACCGACACGCTGATCCACGAAATGGCGCAGCGTCACGATGGCCTCGTGTTCATGCTGTGGGGTGCACACGCGCAGGCGAAGCGCAAGCTGATCGACGACACGCAGAAGGCGCATTGCGTGCTGGAGGCGGCGCATCCGTCGCCGTTGTCGGCGTATCGCGGATTCTTCGGCTGCGGGCACTTCGCGCTCGCGAACGAATATCTGACGAAGCACGGACGCGCGCCGATCGACTGGCGTCTGCCCGCCGAGCCTGAATTGCTCGCCTGAAACGCAAAAAACCCCGCCACGCGAGGTTTTTCTTCGATACGAAAGCGCTTAAACCGCTGCGATCGCCTCACGCGCCGACGCGAGTGCCGCGCCAGCCGCTTCCGGTCCCATGTTCAGGCCTTCGGCGTAGATGAAGTTCACGTCCGTCATGCCGAGGAAGCCGAGGAACGTCTTGAGGAACGGCGTCTGCGAATCGTTCGGCGTGCCTGCGTACTTGCCGCCGCGCGCCGACACCACGTACACCTTCTTGCCCTTCACGAGACCTTCCGGACCATTCGCGGTGTAGCTGAACGTGATGCCCGCACGCGCGATCCAGTCGAAATACGTCTTCAGTTGCGACGAGATGCCGAAGTTGTACAGCGGCGCTGCGATTACGACGATATCCGCGGCTTGCAGCTCGGCGATCAGCGCTTCGCTCTTCGCGTTGATCGCGGCTTGCTCGGCGGTGCGCTGATCGGCGGGCGTGAAGAACGCGCCGAGCGTGGCGTCGTCGAGATGCGGCAGCGCGTCGCCCAGCAGATTGCGCACGACCACCTTCGCGCCCGGATTGCTTTGTTGCAGTTTCGCGGTCAGTTCGTCGGCGAGCAGCGTCGATTGAGCCCCTTGCGAACGGGCGGCGGAGTTGATCTGGAGAATCGTCGTCATGATGGCTTCCTGTCTCTGAGAGGTTCGGGCGCACTCGGCGTCCCGTTAGGAAGCATTCTTCTCATTTCGACCTTCGGGAAAAAGCCGTCAGATCGTGACGGATCGTTGCACCGATAGAACAATCCGCCACATATTCCGGCGATCAGCCTTTCAGCCAGCGCTCGCGCCATTGTTTCGACGGACCCCGACCGTCGATGGCCGTCAGCACGTAACGCGCGACTTCCGGTCCGTCCAGCTTGACCTCGGTGCGGCGCAGCTCGTCGCGACGGAACGCGTGCACCTCCACTTTCGCGCCCGGCAGATAACGCGACAGCAGCGCATCGAGATTCGAGCCGTTGACGCGCAGTCCGTCGATCGCGACGAGCACATCGCCCGCCGACAATCCCGCCTTCTGCGCCGCGCTGCCTTCGTGGACGACGGCGAGCGTGCAATCCGCGCCGCCACGCACGCGCGCGCCGAGCGACGGCTTGACGGCCGCGCCGTTGCCCGGCAGATCGGGGGCGAGCGCAATGCCGAACGGCTCGAAAAGCGCATCGAGCGGCAAATCGCGCGTGCCGCGCACGCCGTCGCGGAACAGCGAGCGCAGGTCAGCGCCGGCCGCTTCGGCGAAAAGCGCCTCGACGTCTTCCTCCGCAATGCCGCGCCCCTTGCCGTTGTAAAACTCGCGACCGTAGCGCTGCCAAAGCAGACGCATCACGTCGTCGAGCGACTTGCGGTTGTCGGTCTGCGCGCGAATCGACAGATCGAACGCCAGCGCGACGAGCGAGCCTTTCTGGTAATAGCTGACGATCGCGTTCGACGCGTTTTCGTCGGCGCGGTAGTACTTCACCCAGGCGTCGAACGAGCTTTGCGCGACCGATTGCTTGAACCGCCCGGAGCCGCGCAGCACGCCGCCGATCGTCTTGCCGAGCAGACTGAAATAATCGCCGGCGGAAATCAGGCCGCTGCGCACGAGCATCAGATCGTCGTAGTACGACGTGAAGCCTTCGAAGAGCCACAAGAGCGTCGTGTAATTTTCCTGCGACAGATCGTACGGCGCGAACGTCGCCGGCTTGATCCGCTTCACGTTCCACGTATGGAAATACTCGTGGCTGCACAGGCCGAGATACGTGCGATAACCCTCGGTCGTTTCCGGGCGGCCCTGCACCGGCAGATCCGTGCGATTGCAGATGAGCGCCGTCGATGCGCGATGCTCCAGCCCGCCGTAACCATCGCTGACGGCGACGGTCATGAACACGTAGCGATCCATCGGCGCTTTCTTCGTGCGCGGCTCGAAGAGCGCGATCTGCGCTTCGCAGACGCGCTTCAGGTCGGCGGCGAGCCGGTTCATATCGAGATTGACGACGCGCCCCGAAATCACGATGTCGTGCTTCACGCCGTGCGCGCTGAAACTGCCGAGCGCGAATTCACCGAGCGTGACCGGATGGTCGACGAGTTCGTCGTAATTCGCCGCTTCATAGGCGCCGAAACCGTAGCGCTTCGTGCCGCGCGCTTCTGAAAGCGCCGTCGCGACGCGCCAGTTGCGATACGCGCCGCCCTGCGGCGGTTCGATATCGACGACGCACGGCGCGCCCGACTGCCCTTCCACCGCGAGGAACGTGCTCGTGCCGTTGAAGAAGCCGACGGTGTCGTCGAGATGCGCGGCGCGCACCGACATGTCCCACGCGTAGACCTCGTAGCGCAGCGTGATCGGGCCGTCGGTCGGCGCGGCTTGCCACGCGTGCTTGTCGATCTTTTCGATGGCGATCTTGCGGCCCGCCGCGTTGAACGCCTGCAGCGTCACGATGTTGCGTGCGAATTCGCGGATCATGTAGCTGCCCGGAATCCAGACCGGCAGCATGAAGCGCTGGCCGGCCGGATCGGGAACGGCTACGGTCAGCGTCACTTCGAAGAGATGCGCGGCGGGATTTTTCGGAACGATGCGGTAGCGGACGGGCTGCACCGTTTGCAAAAGCGTAGTCATCTCGATGTCCTTTGTTCTTGTTCTGGGCGCGTCGATCTTGAACGAACCGCGCCCGGCGCCTTGCTTGTTTACGCTGCGCTTTCGGAAAAGCAAGGCCGTAAAAACACAGGAGGCGCATGACGCGCCTCCCTTCTTCGTTTCGGACCGCGCTCAGCGCACGGCGGACAGTTCCTTTTCGAGCCGGTCGGCGGGCACGGCGCCTGGCAGACGCCGGCCATCGGCGAGGAATACGGTCGGCGTGCCGGTGACGTTCATCGCGCGGCCGAGCTTTAGATTCTTGTCGATGGCGGTCGTATCGCACGATGCCGACGCGGTCGGCGCCTTGTGATCGAGCATCCAGCTTTCCCACGACACACCGCGATCCTGCGCGCACCAGATCGACTTCGACTTGGCCGTCGAATCGGGCGAGAGCACCGGATACAGGAAGGTGTAGACCGTCACGTTGTCGATCGACTTCAGCGTCGATTCGAGTTGCTTGCAGTACGGGCAGTTCGGATCGGAAAACACCGCGATCTTGCGGCTGCCGTTGCCCTTCACGACCTTCACCGCGTTCTCGAACGGCAGCTTCGCGAAGTCGATCTTGTTGGTTTCGGCAAGCCGCGCCTCGGTCAGGTTCTTGCTGTTCCGTGTATCGACGAGATCGCCGATCAGCACGTAATTGCCGCTCGCGTCGCTATACACGATCTGGGAGCCGAGATTCACCTCGTAGAGACCGGGAATCGGCGTCTTTTCGATGCTCTTGATGGTCGCGTCGCCCATGCGCGATTCGAGGGCCGACTTGAGCTTGTCGGTGGTCTGATCGGCCTGCGCCGAACAGCCGACGCCGAGCGTCACGGCGAGCGCCGCGGCCGTCGCCAGGGCCAGTCTGAGGGTGGTTTTCATGCGGTTTCCTGTGAGTCGTGCGGCATCGCGCCCGAGAAAGTGAGATTGTTTCAGCCGAGCGCCGCCGAGACGAGCCAGCGCTTGATGAGCGGCTGCGCGCCGACGAACGCCATGCCGGTGTTGCGGACCGCGCGCGCGAGCGTACCCGGCACGGCGAAAAGCCGCTGCAGGCCGTCGGTCGCGAACATGAGCTTCTGGATGTCTTCACGGCGCGCGCGTTCGTATCGGCGAAGGAGGATCGGATCGCCGAGATCGCGGAACGACTCCTTGTTCGCGATGACGTCCGCGAGCGCGGCGACGTCGCGCAGGCCGAGGTTCATGCCCTGCCCCGCGAGCGGATGAATCAGATGCGCGGCATCGCCGACGAGCGCAACACGCGGCGCGACGAGTTTGTCGACGGTTTGCAGCCCGAGCGGAAAGCCTTGCGCCGGCGTCACGCAATCGAGCGTGCCGAGCTGGTTTTGCGTTGCCGTTTCGACTTGCGCGGCGAGTTGCGCCGGATCGAGCGCGAGCAGTTCGTCGGCGTGTTCGGTGCGCGCGGACCACACGAGCGAAACGTGATCGCCCGGCAGCGGCAAGAGCGCGATGATTTCGGTATCGCGGAACCATTGGTACGCCGTTTCGCCGTGCGGCTTTTCGGCCTTGAAATTGGCGACGACGCCCGTCTGCCGATAATCGCGCCGATTCATCTTCGCGCCCATTTGCGCGCGCACCCACGAATGCGCGCCGTCCGCGCCGACGATCAGATCCGTCTCCAGCATTTCGCCGCTCGCGAGCGCAATGTGCGCGGCGTCGGTTTCGACCGTCATGCCCTGCGCGCGCGATTCGAACCACGAAAGACTCGGCGAAAAGCGCAACGCGGCATCGAGCGATTGCTCGATCAGCGACGATTCCACGATCCACGCGAGCTGCGGCACCGACGCCTGAAACGCCGAGAAGTGCAATTCCGCGTGGGCATCGCCGAACACGCGCATGTCGAAGACGGGACCGAGCCGCGAACGATCGAGCGCCTGCCAGACGCGCAGACGCTCCAGCAGCGCCTGCGAGCTCGACGACAGCGCGTAGATGCGCGAATCGAACGCCGCGCCCGGCGGCAGGCCAGCCGCGCGCGACGCGACGAGCGCGGTGCGCAGCCCGGATTGCGCGAGCGCGAGCGCCGCCGTCTTGCCGACGAGCCCGCCGCCGACGACGATAGCGTGAAATTTCAGTGGATGCGGAGTCATCCGGGCATTATAGCCGTGGGGTTCGAACGGGTTTGCGAGCCGGCCGCGGCGCTTGCCCGCGACGGTGCGGCGGTACAATAGCGGTTTGCCTGGCCGCCGCACGCGGCCGTAGCGTGGCGGGCGGTTCTCGCCCGCTCATTGCGCACCATTTTTGACGAAACCCGCGCGGCCCGCGCCGTCTTACCAGTTCGAAGGATTCCATGAGCCTCCAATGCGGCATCGTCGGCTTGCCTAATGTCGGCAAGTCCACTCTTTTCAATGCGTTGACCAAGGCGGGCATTGCCGCCGAGAACTATCCGTTCTGCACCATCGAGCCGAACGTCGGCGTGGTCGAAGTGCCGGACGCGCGCCTCACCGCGCTCGCCGAAATCGTGAAGCCCGAGCGCATCCTGCCGGCGGTCGTCGAATTCGTCGATATCGCGGGGCTCGTCGCCGGTGCGTCGAAAGGCGAAGGCCTCGGCAATCAGTTCCTCGCGAACATCCGCGAAACCGACGCGATCACGCACGTCGTGCGCTGCTTCGAGGACGAGAACGTGATCCACGTCGCGGGCCAGATCGATCCGATCGCGGATATCGAAGTCATCAATACTGAACTCGCGCTCGCTGACCTGGCGACGGTCGAAAAAGCGCAGGCGCGCTATTCGAAGGCGGCGAAGTCGGGCAACGACAAGGAAGCGATCAAGCTCGTCGCCGTGCTGGAAAAAGTGCGCGCGCAGCTCGATCAGGCGAAGCCGGTGCGCGGCCTTTCGCTGACGGAAGAAGAACTGCTGCTCATCAAGCCGTTCTGCCTGATCACGTCCAAGCCGACGATGTACGTCGCGAACGTGAAGGACGACGGCTTCGAGAACAACCCGCATCTCGACGCGGTGCGCAAGCATGCGGAAGCGGAAAACGCGCCGGTGGTCGCGGTGTGCGCGGCGATCGAAGCGGAAATCGCCGATCTCGACGATGCCGACAAGCTCGAATTCCTCGCCGACATGGGCATGGACGAGCCGGGCTTGAATCGCGTGATTCGCGCGGGTTTCAAGCTGCTCGGCCTGCAGACGTACTTCACGGCGGGCGTGAAGGAAGTGCGCGCGTGGACGATTCATATCGGCGATACGGCGCCCCAGGCGGCGGGTGCCATTCACACGGATTTCGAGCGCGGGTTCATTCGCGCGCAGACCATCTCGTTCGATGACTACATCGCTTATAAGGGCGAGCAAGGGGCGAAGGAAGCCGGGAAGATGCGCGCCGAAGGGAAGGAGTATGTCGTGCACGACGGGGATGTCATGAATTTCTTGTTTAACGTCTGACGCGCGACGTAAAGAAACGTCAAAGCGGCTTGCCTCGCGAAGCGGAGTGTCTTTTCATGGACACTCCGCTTTTTTCTTGCGCGGACGAGACAACGCAGCAACGCTGCGATCGACAAAAACAACGAGACATAACCACGAGATGCAGAGACACGCACTGCGCGCATTCACAGCTTTCACGCTGATCGCGGCGAGCTTGCTCGCAACGTCCGGCGCCTTCGCCTATCGCGGCAACCCGTACCAGTATCAACCGCAGCCCGACGAGTCCGATCTCGACAACCACGGTCATTACGTCAACCGCGACGGCAACGTCGTCCACTCGCCCGCGCGCACGCGCTCCGGCGCTGTCCCCGCGGGCGCGACCGCGCAATGCCGCGACGGCTCCTACAGCTTCAGCCAGCATCACAGCGGCACATGCTCGCGGCACGGGGGCGTAGCCGCCTGGCAATGACCGCCTCCACCGCGAAGTACAATGCCACCTCATCCCGCCTGCGCGAAACGCCACGGCGGGAACGCGCGAATCCGCGCCACCGAACATCCTCGCGCGCCGAACCGGGCGCCCCGCATTCATCCATCCAGCTAGGACAACATGGCCCAATACGTCTTCACCATGAACCGCGTCGGCAAGATCGTCCCGCCGAAGCGTCAGATCCTGAAAGACATCTCCCTTTCGTTCTTCCCCGGCGCCAAAATCGGTCTGCTCGGCCTGAACGGTTCCGGCAAATCGACGCTCATCCGCATCATGGCGGGCGTCGACAAGGACATCGAAGGCGAAGCCACGCCGATGCCCAATCTGAACATCGGCTATCTGCCGCAGGAGCCGCAGCTCGATCCGCAGCAGACCGTGCGTGAAGCCGTCGAAGAAGGTCTCGGCGATGTCTTCCTGGCGCAAAAGAAGCTCGACGAAATCTACACCGCCTACGCCGAACCCGACGCCGATTTCGACGCGCTCGCCGCCGAACAGGCGAAGTACGAAGCCATCCTCTCGACGAGCGATGGCGGTAGCCCCGAGCAGCAACTCGAAGTCGCCGCCGACGCGCTGCGCCTGCCCGCGTGGGACGCGAAAATCGAACATCTGTCGGGCGGCGAAAAGCGTCGCGTCGCGCTGTGCAAGCTGCTGCTGCAAAAGCCCGACATGCTGCTCCTCGACGAACCGACCAACCACCTCGACGCCGAATCCGTCGAATGGCTCGAACAGTTTCTGACGCGCTATCCGGGCACCGTCGTCGCGGTGACGCACGATCGCTACTTCCTCGATAACGCCGCCGAATGGATTCTCGAACTCGACCGCGGACACGGCATTCCGTGGAAGGGCAACTATTCGAGCTGGCTCGATCAGAAGGAAGACCGCCTGAAGCAGGAAGAGGCGAGCGAATCCGCGCGTCAGAAGGCGATCAAGAAAGAACTCGAATGGGTGCGACAGAATCCGAAGGGACGTCAGGCGAAATCGAAGGCGCGTATCGCGCGATTCGAGGAACTCAACAGCCAGGAATACCAGAAGCGCAACGAAACGCAGGAAATCTTCATTCCGGTCGGCGATCGCCTCGGCAATGAAGTCATCGAGTTCAAGAACGTCAGCAAGGCGTATGGCGACCGCCTGCTCATCGACAACCTGAACATGAAGATTCCGGCGGGCGCGATCGTCGGCATCATCGGGCCGAACGGCGCCGGTAAGTCCACGCTCTTCCGCATGCTGACCGGCAAGGAGCAGCCGGATTCGGGCGAAATCGTCAAGGGACCGACGGTCAAGCTCGCGTACGTCGATCAGAGCCGCGATGCGCTCGCCGCCGACAAGACCGTCTTCGAGGAAATCTCCGGCGGCGCCGACGTCCTCACGGTCGGCAAATACGAAACGCCGTCGCGCGCGTATATCGGCCGCTTCAACTTCAAGGGCAGCGATCAGCAGAAACTCGTCGGCAATCTGTCCGGCGGCGAGCGCGGACGTCTGCATCTGGCGAAGACGCTCATCGCGGGCGGCAACGTGCTGCTGCTCGACGAACCGTCGAACGACCTCGACGTCGAAACGCTGCGCGCGCTCGAAGACGCGCTGCTCGAATTCGCCGGCTCCGTGATGGTGATTTCGCACGACCGCTGGTTCCTCGACCGCATCGCGACGCACATCCTCGCGTTCGAGGGCGATTCGCACGTCGAATTCTTCGACGGCAACTATCAGGAATACGAGGCCGACAAGCGCAAGCGTCTCGGCGAGGAAGCCGCGAAGCCCAAGCGTCTGCGCTACAAGCCGATCACGCGCTAACGTCTGACGAAAGAGCCTATGCGGGGGCGCGCACCGACATCAGGCGTAAAAGTGGCGACTGTGTAGGGCGCAGTCGCCACTTACTTTTTCGAGCGACGCTTTCCAGTAAGCCGACACGGAGACACACGCAGATGGCGGGATCGAGCGCGCGGCGGGGAGCGCTTTGGGCAATCGGAATCGTCGTGGCGCTCGTCGTCGTGGTGATCGGCGGCTGGTTTTTCGTCGTCCATCAGATGAAAGAGCGGATCCTCGAGACGCTCGGCCCGAACGGTTCGGTGGAAGAGATCGACGTCGGCTTCGGGCACGTCACGCTCTCGCGCGTGCGGCTGCGCGGCCCGAAAGACTGGCCAGCCGGCGACGCGATGCGCGCGGAGCGCATCGTGCTCGACGTCGACATGCAATCGCTCATCTCGAGGCCGATTCATCTGCGCAGCGTGAGCGTCGACAACTACTATCTGTCGATCGTCCGCTCCGCCGATGGCCGCGTACGCATCCTGCCCGGCCTCAAGGAAACCGCGCGCGAAGCCGACGCCCGGCCCGACAGCAAGGAACGTCAGGAGCACGCGCAAGAAGAAAAAATCATCGATCGCGTGTCGTTCGAGCGCGGCTCGATGGAGTTCTTCGACGGCTCCGTGCAGAACCCGCCGTATCGCGTGCTGATCGGCGATGCGCGCGCCACTGTCGATCATCTGCATCTGCCCGCGCTCACCGAGCGCACCGAGCTTTCGATGACCGGTTCCATCAAAGGTCCGTCGCACACGGGCAACGTCACGTGGGGCGGCTGGATGATCATCGCCAACAAGGATTCGCAGACGCGCGCGACGCTGCGCAACGTCGATGTCGCGACGCTCGATCCGTATCTGCTGAAGAAGGCCGGCGCAAAGGCGGCGGTGACAGGCGGCACCATCGACATGACGATCGATGCAACCGTGAAGAATTACCGCATTCACGCGCCCGGCACGTTGACGCTGAATCATCTGCAGATCAGCGATACCGGCAACGCGCTCGACACCTTTCTCTCGATTCCGACGAAAGCCGCGATCGCCGCGCTCAAAGACCGCAAGGAACAGATCAAGCTCGACTTCACGCTCGAAGGCGATCTGCGCGATCCGAAATTTTCGCTGAGCGAGAGTCTGTCGAAGAAGCTCGCGGCGGGATTCGCGAAGGCGCTGGGCGTCAGCGCTGAAGGCGTCGCGCGCGGCGCGGGCGATACGGTTCGGGGAATCGGCAACGCGCTGAAGAACCTGCTCGGGCAATAGCGCGTCGCCTTCTCGCTTTACTTTCAGATCGGCAGATTCAGCGCGCGCAGCTTCGTTTCGGTTTCCAGCGCGCCGGTGTAGTGAACGCCGTGCCAGCCGAGCGCCGTCGCGGCTTGCGCGTTCATCGGGTTGTCGTCGATGAACACGAGTTCGTTCGGCTGAACGCCCGGCAGATGCCGTTCGATTTCCGCGCGCATCAAACCGAAAATCTGCGGATCAGGCTTCACGAGGCCCACGCGCCCTGACACGACGATCTCGCGAAACTTCCGCAAGACGTCGAAGCGTTCCCACGCATACGGAAACGTCTCCGCCGACCAGTTCGTGAGGCCGAAGAGCGGCACGCCCGCCGCTTCGAGCCGGTCGACGAGCGCCACGCCCTCTTCCAGCACGCCGGACACCATTTCCGGCCAGCGTGCGTAGAACGCGCGGATCAGCGCTTCGTGCTCGGGATAGACGGCGATCAGTTCGGCGGTGCCGTCCTCGATGGTCTGCCCGCCGTCCTGTTGCACGACCCATTCCATCTTGCAGACGTTGTCGAGGAACCAGCGGCGCTCGGTGTCGTCTGGAATCAGATGCTTGTAGAGATATTCGCGATTCCAGTCGATCAGCACGCCGCCGAAATCGAATACGACTGCCTTGATGGTCATTGCTCGCTGCTCCGTGGGTCAGATCGCCTTGGTCCGCTCTTCGAGCCATGCCAGCGCCTTGCCCGTCACATGCGGCGACACGCGGCGCCGCACGGTTTCGTGATACGCGTTGAGCCACGCGCGTTCGTCTTCGCGCAGCAACGACACATCGATGCAGCGCGCGTCGATCGGACAAAGCGTCAGCGTTTCAAACTCGAGGAAATCGCCGAATTCGGTCTTGCCCGCCGCCTGGTTCATCACGAGATTCTCGATGCGGATGCCCCACTTGCCCGGCCGATAAATGCCCGGCTCGACCGACGTGATCATGCCCTCTTCCATCGCCGTCCACGGTTCGGCGGGCGCGTAGTGCGAAATTACTTGCGGGCCTTCGTGCACGTTCAGGAAATAGCCGACGCCGTGTCCCGTGCCGTGGCCGTAGTCCGCGCCCGCTTCCCAGATCGGCGCGCGCGCGATCGAATCGAGCATCGGCGAACGGATGCCGCGCGGAAAACGCGCGCGCGAAAGCGCCATCGTACCCTTCAGCACGACGGTGAAATCGCGCTTGTGCTCGGCCGTGATTTCGCCGATCGGCACGACACGCGTGATGTCCGTGGTGCCGCTCAGATATTGGCCGCCCGAATCGATCAGCAGCAGACCGTTGCCTTCGATGACCGCATGCGACGCTTCCGTCGCGCGGTAATGCGGCATCGCGCCGTTCGCGTTGAAGCCCGCGATCGTGCCGAAGCTCAGCGTGACGAAACCCGGGCGGCGCGCACGCGCGGCAGTCAGCTTCTCGTCGATGGTCAGTTCCGTGATGCGCTCGCGTCCCAGCGCTTCCTCGAACCACGCGAAGAATTCGGCGAGCGCGGCGCCGTCCTGCTCCATCGTCGCGCGGATCTGCTTTGCTTCCGCCGCGGTCTTGCGCGACTTCGCGAACGTCGACGGATTCACCGCCTCGACGATTTTCACCGCCGACGGCACTTTCTCCAGCAAGCCGTGCGTGATTCGGCGCGGGTCGATCAGGAGCGTCGCGCCCGCGGGCAGCGACGCGAGCGATTCCGATGCGGCGGCGTACGGCGCGACGCGCACGTTGTCGCGCGACAGGGATTCGACGAGCGCGCCCGGAATCTTGCCGTCCGCGACGAAAATCGTCGCATCGTCGAGACCGATCAGCGCGTGCGCGACGAAAACCGGGTTGTAGCTCACGTCGCCGCCGCGCAGATTGAAGATCCACGCGAGATCGTCGAGTGTGGAAACGAAGTGCCATTGCGCGCCTTTGGCACGCATCGCGTCGCGCACTTGCGCGAGCTTGTCCGCGCGAGCGACGCTCGCATTCGGCGCCGCATGCTCGTAGACGGCCGCCTCCGGCAAGCCGGGGCGCGCGGGCCACACGGCATCGAGCAGATCGACATCGGTGCGTAATACGATGCCGCGCGCACTCAGCGCATCGGACAGTGCACGCGCCGCCGCGACGCCGAGCACGGTGCCGTCGACGGCGACCGTCGCGCCCGATGCGACGTTTTCAGCGAGCCAGTCGACGTGCGGCGCGGTCTGCTGCCCGCCCATCATCTTCATGAGCACGATGCCGGTGCCGGCGAGTTGCGTCTCGGCTTGCGTCCAGTAGCGGCTGTCGACCCAGACGCCCGCGAAGTCCGCCGTCACCACGAGCGTGCCGACCGAGCCGGTGAAGCCCGAAAGCCACTGACGCCCTTGCCAGCGTTCCGGCAGATATTCGGAAAGATGCGGATCCGCCGATGGAATCAGCACGGCGGCGAGCTTTTCGCGCGCCATCTGGCCGCGCAACGACTCGATGCGGCTCGCGAACATGGCGGGTTCCGGAATGGCTGAATCTGCAATGCGATCGTTCATGAAGTCACCTGCTTGAAAGCCCGCGTAGGGCGCGAAGAGCACGACGCGCGGCAAGGATCACCCGCCCGCGTCACAAAATCGAGATCAGCGGCGCGCCGCCAGTCCGACAGTCGTCGTCACGACGAAGAGCGCGAAGACCGCGCACGCGAGCCATTCGAGCGTGTCGCCGTCGTGATATACATCGACGATATTGCCGAGCATGCGCGCAACAACCGTCGCCAGTATGCCAGCGGCGATGGCCGTCCAGACGTAGCCCGCCGGACCGCGCGCGACGCGTCCCGCACGCCGTAGCGGATGCAGCCACCAGCCCGCCGCGCCGATCACCGCACCGAGAAAAATCAGTCCGATCCAGCCCATCAGCGGCGATGCTCCATCGGTGTCGATTCGTTGCAAAGCGGAGCAGATCGGTGGATGTACATGATTTAGGGCAATCCTCGGCGCGACGTAGCGCTTGAGTTTAGGGGCCGGATATGGGGAGCGCAAGGCTCGGAATGCGCGTACCGAAATCGCATCGAAGGGAACCAAAAGCGCGCTTCTTCTTTTTGAGAAGATTATGCGAGTTTTCCGAAACTCCGCCGCTCGGCCGAATGATAAAATCCTTTCATCTTTGCGCTTTATATATGTTCTTGCCATTTATAAAGCGAACTTCACATTTATCGCCACTTCGTTAATCGCGTTACTGATTTTCACGCGACGAATTGACGGTTTCAAAGGCGGCATTTTCCTATGACTGAAGCCAATCCAATTTCCCTGCGTGGTCTCGAAATGATCGTCACGTATCGCGGCTCCGGTCAGGAAAGGCGCGGTAACCTGCGTGGCGTTCTGCGCCACCTTGTCCGCACCTATTCGGACTTTCACATCTGGCTGATCGAAGCGGACGCCGCGCCCACGTTCAGTTGGACCGAGATCGGCGATTCGCGCATCCGGCACGTATTCGTGCACGATACCGGCCCGTTTCCGAAAGCGAGGCTCGTCAATCTCGGTGCGTTAATGGCAAAAAGCCCGATTATCTGCATGCACGATGCCGATATGATCGCCAATCCACGCATGATGAAATCGGCCGTCGACGCATTAATGGACGGCGATGCCAGCGACGTGCTTTGCCCCTTCTCGCGCGTGCTGAATGTTTCAGGCGATCGACGCCAAACGTTTATCGAATCGGGAAACTTCGACGAATTCGCTCCGTTCATGGAAGGCGATTTACCGGACGATATCAATGTGCTCTACGCCAACACGCCGGGCGCAATCAACCTTTTTAAACGCCCGGAATTCATCCGTATCGGCGGCGTGGATCCGCAGTTCACGGGCTGGGGCGGCGAGGACGACGACCTGTTCATCCGCGGCGCGCGGCTCGGTCTGCGTTGGCATGCACTTGCCGGACCGGATTCCTCGCTGTTTCATCTGAATCATGACTCCGCGTCACGCGCCGCGATGTGCGAGGAAGAACATAGCGCGCGAAACCGGCAAATGGCGCGCCGAACCGATGAAATGCCGATCGAGGAACTGGAGGCGCGAGCGCTCGAGCTTGCGAAGTATTTCCGCTGACCGGCGCGGCTTTCTGTCACACGCTCGTTCCGGCAAACCGCTCGACGCCCGGCTGCGCGGGCGTTTTCGGCACTTCGGGCTCGGTCGCGCCCCAAATGCCACCTATAAATGAAGAAATACGCAAAAGGCTATAATATTGGGCTATCTGAAAGGCCATCGGCTTAGGCCCAAAGCATCAGCCCAAAAAAATGCAGCTCCTCACGATCGGAATCAACCACCACACTGCGCCTGTCGCTCTGCGCGAACGCGTGGCGTTTCCGCTCGAACAGCTGAAGCCCGCGCTGGGCGCGCTGAAGGACATTTGGCTTGGCCCGCTCGCGAAGGCGTCGCCCGAAGCGGCGATTCTCTCGACCTGCAATCGCACAGAACTCTACTGCGCCACCGACGACTCCGCCGCCCGCGAAGCTGCGATCCAGTGGCTCTCGAAGTACCACAACATCCCCGTTCCCGAGCTCGCGCCGCATGTCTATGCGCTGCCGCAGTCGGAAGCGGTGCGTCACGCGTTCCGCGTCGCATCGGGGCTGGACTCGATGGTGCTCGGAGAGACGCAAATCGTCGGACAAATGAAGGACGCGGTGCGCACCGCGTCCGAAGCCGGCGCGCTCGGCACGTATCTCAATCAGTTGTTCCAGCGCACGTTCGCAGTCGCGAAGGAAGTTCGCACGACGACCGAAATCGGCGCGCAATCCGTCTCGATGGCCGCCGCCGCCGTGCGCCTCGCGCAGCGCATCTTCGAGAATATTTCCAGCCAGCGCGTGCTGTTCATCGGCGCGGGCGAAATGATCGAGCTCTGCGCCACCCATTTCGCGGCGCAGAATCCGCGTGAGCTGGTCGTCGCCAACCGCACGGCGGAGCGCGGCGAGAAGCTCGCCGGCCGCTTCAACGGCCGCGCGATTCCGCTTTCCGAATTGCCGTCGCGCATGCACGAGTTCGACATCATCGTGTCGTGCACGGCGTCGACGCTGCCGATCATCGGTCTCGGCGCGGTCGAGCGTGCAGTGCGCGCGCGCCGGCATCGCCCGATCTTCATGGTCGATCTCGCCGTGCCGCGCGATATCGAGCCGGAAGTCGGCAATTTGCACGACGTGTTCCTCTACACCGTCGACGATCTCGGTGCGATCGTGCGCGAGGGCAACGCGTCGCGTCAGGCGGCGGTCGCGCAGGCCGAATCGATCATCGAGACGCGCGTCGCGAATTTCATGCAATGGCTCGATGCGCGCAGCATCGTGCCGGTCATCCGCCACATGCACACGCAGGCGGACGCGCTGCGCCGCGCCGAACTCGAACGCGCGCGCAAGATGCTCGCGCGCGGCGACGACCCCGCCGCCGTGCTCGAAGCGCTCTCGCAATCCCTCACGAACAAGCTGATTCACGGTCCGACGCACGCGCTCAACCGAGCAAGCAGCGAGGAGCGCAACCAGCTCATCGACCTGATGAGCGGCTTCTACCGTCACGGCTCGTCGTCCGATTCGTCGGAACGTTAGCGGCCTTCTCTTTGCTATTCTCAAAGGCTGTCCGCGATTTACGCGGCGGCTTTCCGATCGCAGTTCTTCCTGACGCTCACCGCGTCATCTCCGTCCGATGAAAACGAGCATGCAAGGCAAGCTCGACCAGCTTGCAAAGCGGCTGGTCGATCTCAACGAACTGTTGAGCCGCGAAGACGTGACTTCCGACATGGATCAGTACCGGAAACTCACGCGCGAGCACGCGGAAATCAGTCCGATCGTCGAGCAATACGCTCTGTGGCGACAGGCTTTGACCGACGAAGCGACCGCGCAGGAACTGCTTTCCGATCCGTCGATGCGCGATTTCGCCGAAGAGGAAATCGGCGAGGCGCGCGAGCGCATGACGAAGATCGAAGGCGAACTGCAGACGATGCTTCTGCCGAAAGATCCGAACGACGATCGCAACATCTTCATCGAAATTCGCGCGGGCACGGGCGGCGACGAATCCGCGCTGTTCGCGGGCGATCTGCTGCGCATGTATCTGCGTTATGCGGAACGCAATCGCTGGACGGCCGAGACGATGTCGGAAAGCGTCTCGGATCTCGGCGGCTATAAGGAAGTGATCGTGCGGCTCGCCGGACAGGGCGCGTATTCGCGGCTCAAGTTCGAATCGGGCGGGCATCGCGTGCAGCGGGTTCCGGCGACGGAAACGCAAGGCCGCATTCATACGTCCGCGTGCACGGTCGCGGTGATGCCGGAAGCCGATGAGATCAGCGAAGTCGTCATCAATCCGGCCGATTTGCGCATCGATACGTTCCGCGCGTCAGGCGCGGGCGGGCAGCACATCAACAAGACGGATTCGGCGGTGCGCGTCACGCACTTGCCGACGGGCATCGTCGTCGAATGTCAGGATGACCGCTCGCAGCACAAGAACAAGGATCGCGCGCTGAAGGTGCTGGCCGCGCGCATCAAGGACAAGCAGTATCACGAGCAGCACGCGAAGGAAGCGGCGACGCGCAAGAGTCTGATCGGCTCGGGCGACCGTTCGGAACGCATTCGCACGTACAACTTCCCGCAAGGGCGCATGACGGATCACCGCATCAACCTCACGCTCTACAAGCTCGAGTACATCATGGACGGCGATCTCGACGAACTGATCGGCGCGCTCGTGTCCGAGCATCAGGCGGAGCAGCTCGCGGCGCTCGGGGAAACGGAGTGAGCGACGCCGCCGCGTTATTGCGCGCGTGCGCGCTGCCGCCGCTCGAAGCGCGCATTCTCTTGATGCACGTACTCGGCTGGCGGCGCACGGAACTCATCACGCGCGATCGCGAGACGCTGCCGCAAGACGCGGTCGCGCGTTTCGAGGCGCTCGCGGCGCGGCGCTCGAACGGCGAGCCGATCGCGCAGTTGATCGGCAAGCGCGAATTCTTCGGCCTCGAATTCGACGTGACGCCCGACGTGCTGATCCCGCGGCCGGAAACCGAGTTGCTCGTGGAACTCACGCTCGAAGCCATCGCCGATGCGTCGAACCCGCGCGTGCTCGATCTCGGCACGGGAACCGGCGCGATCGCGATTTCGATCGCCCACGCGCGGCCCGATGCGCGCGTGTGGGCCGTCGACCGGTCGCGCGCCGCGCTCGATGTCGCGCGCGGCAACGCTTCGCGCCTGCTGAAGAGCGGTAACGTGACCTTCGTCGAAAGCGATTGGACCGCGAACATCGATCCGTCGTTGCGGTTCGAGGCGATCGTCAGCAATCCGCCGTATATCGCGAGCGGCGATCCGCATCTCGAACAAGGCGACCTGCGCTTCGAGCCGCGCGGCGCGCTCACCGACGACGCCGACGGTTTGTCCGCGATCCGCACGATCGTCGATAACGCGCCGCGTCTTCTCGCGCACGACGGCGCGCTGTGGATCGAGCACGGCTACGACCAGGCGGAATCGGTGCGCGCGCTGCTCACCGCACGCGGTTTCAGCGACGTGCACTCGATGCGCGATCTCGCGGGCATCGAACGTTGCTCGGGCGGCCGGTTCGCGGCCTGACGGCCCGGCTCGTGTAATCGAAATCCGCTATCATTTCGAGAACTCTCACCGAAATCTCAAGCGCAGGAACGCCATGGATACGCAAGAACGCATCAAACAAATCGTCGATCAGAACGCGGTCGTCCTTTTCATGAAGGGCACGGCGCAATTCCCGATGTGCGGCTTCTCCGGCCGCGCAATCCAAGTGCTCAAGGCATGCGGCGTCGATCAGATCAAGACCGTGAACGTCCTCGAAGACGACGAAATCCGCCAGGGCATCAAGGAATTCTCCAACTGGCCGACCATTCCGCAGCTCTACGTGAAGGGCGAGTTCATCGGCGGCTCGGACATCATGATGGAGATGTATCAATCGGGCGAACTGCAACAGCTTTTCGCCGCCGCTTAAGTCTTTAGCAAGTGAGCGCGCCCGCTGCCGCGAAACGACGGCTCATCGTCGCGATCACCGGCGCAACGGGCGCCATCTACGGCGTGCGTCTGCTCGAGACGCTGCGCCGGCTGTCCGGCGTCGAGACGCATCTGCTCGTTTCCAGCGCCGGCTGGCTCAATATCCAGCACGAACTCGAACTCGATAAAGCCGCGGTCCACGCGTTCGCCGATGTCGTCCACAGCGTGCGCGATGTCGGCGCGACCATTGCGTCGGGTTCGTTCGCAACCGACGGCATGGTGGTCGCACCCTGTTCGATGCGAACGCTCGCGAGCATCGCGCACGGTCTCTCCGACAATCTCATCACTCGCGCCGCCGATGTCGTGCTGAAAGAACGTCGCCGTCTGGTGCTGCTTGTGCGCGAAACGCCGTTCAACCTCGCGCATCTGCGGAATATGACGGCCGTCACCGAAATGGGCGGTGTGATCTTTCCGCCGTTGCCGGCGTTCTATCAGAAGCCGGCGAGCATCGACGAAATGGTCGATCACACCGTCGCGCGCGTCATCGATCTGTTCGGCTTTGCCCAACCGGTTGCACCCGCGTGGCGCGGGCTGCGCGGCGAAGCGTCGGATTGACAACGCCGGCGACACAATTCATTGCCCATCGGACCGTTTATAAACGAAGCTAGCGGTACTACATTCACGGCATACCGCTTAGGAATTTGCCGCCATGAGCCGACTCCCCACCGTTTTCATTTCCCACGGCGCGCCGACGCTGCCGATCGACCCGTCGATGCCGTCCGCCGAATTCGCATCGCTCGGTCAGACGCTGCCGCGCCCCGGCGCCATTTTGATGCTGTCCGCGCATTGGGGCACGGCGCAGCCGGTCGCTAGCACGGCCGAGCGCCCGGAAACCATCCACGACTTCTACGGCTTCCCGCGCGCGCTCTACGAACTGCGCTATCCGGCGCCCGGCGCGCCCGATCTGGCGAAGCGCGCCGCCGCGCTGCTCGGCGCGCAAGGCATTCCTGCCGCGACGACGAATCACGGGCTCGATCACGGCGCATGGGTGCCGATGCTGCTGATGTTCCCCGACGCCGAGGTGCCGGTCACGCAGCTATCGATTCAGCCGCATCTCGATGCCGCGCACCATTTCCGCATCGGCCGGGCGCTGCGCGAGTTGCGCGATGACGGCGTGATGATCGTCGGTTCCGGGCAAATCACGCACAATCTGCGCATGGCCGATTTCAGCGCTCGCCCTGAAGACGCCGATCCGCGCGTGGCCGAATTCACCGACTGGTTCGAGAGCCGCATGGCCGAACGCGACATCGACGCCCTGCTCGACTATCGTGCACGCGCGCCGCACGCCGCGCTGATGCATCCGACCGACGAGCATCTGCTGCCGGTGTTCAGCGCGCTCGGCGCGGCGGCCGACGATTATCGGCTCGGCATCCAGTCGCTCGGCACATTCCAGCGTGCGCTCGCGATGACCAACTACGTCTTCACCGACGACTGATCGAAAAAAAGCCCGCCTGATCGCTCAGGCGGGCTTTGTTCGGCGAAGGCGAAACGCTTACGCGCCGACTTCGTGAAGAATGTCGTCGGTGCTTTCGCGCTCTTCGAGATAGGTCGTGCGATAACCCGTGTGCACGCCCCAGTAATAGAAGATCAGCGCGAGCACGGCGACCGCCGCCATGTCCCAGCCGTACGGCAGCAATCCGTTTCCGCCGAAGTCCTTGCTGCCGATCAGCGACATGACCGCCATCGACGGCAGATAGGCCACGAGCCACCAAGCAGCCTTCAGATCGCGGCCCCAGCCTGCGAAACCGACCTTGCTCTGAAAATAGAAGTACACCGGCAACGCGACGACCATCAGCAGAATGATCTCGCCGGTCAGCGGCCACTTCGCCCAGAACAGCACGAGCGACGCGCACACGAATGCGAACGGCGCGACCAGGCCCATCAGCGGAATATTGACCGGGCGATCCAGATCCGGCGCCGCGCGGCGCAACGCCATCAGGCTGACGGGGCCGGTGAGATACGAGATGACCGTCGCCACCGAGATCACCGCCGCGAGCGTGCCCCAGCCGCGGAAGAAGAACAGGAACACGAACGACACGAACAGGTTGAACCACATCGCCTGACGCGGCACGCCGTAAAACGGATGCACGTTGCCGAACATCTTCGGCATCGTGTTGTTGCGCTCCATCGCGTAGATCATGCGCGTGGTCGTGGCCATATAGGTCGTGCCGGTGCCGCTCGGACTGACGAACGCATCGACGTACAAGAGGATGGCGAGCCAATTCAGGTTGAGCGCGATCGCCAGTTCCGCGAACGGCGATGCAAAGTTGAAGTGCTGCCAGCCCTTCGCCACATCCGCCGGATTCACCGCGCCGATGTACGCGATCTGAAGCAGCACGTAGATCACGAGCGCGATCAGGATCGAACCGACCACGGCGAACGGGATGCTTTTCGCCGGATGGCGCGCCTCGCCCGCGAGGTTCACCGGGCTCTGAAAGCCGTTGAAGCTGAACACGATCCCGCTCGTCGCCACGGCGGTGAGAACCGCGGACCATCCGAACGGCGCGAAATTCGACGCCGTGCCGAAGTTCTCCGAATGGAAGCCCGAGAAGACGAGGCCGCCGATCGTCAAACCCGGCACCAGGAACTTGAAGATCGTGATGATCGAGTTCGCGCGCGCGAACAGCTTGACGCCCCAGTAATTCAGGAGGAAGTAAATGACGACCAGCACGGCCGACAACAGCAGGCCAGTAGTCGTGAGCGTATGTCCGACGAACAGCTCGTGCGCCCATTCGTACGGCCAGGTGCTCATGTACTGGATGGACGCTTCCGCTTCGATCGGAATGACGGACACGATCGCGATCCAGTTCGCCCAAGCGCTGATGAATCCGACCAGCGCGCCGTGCGAATAGCGCGCGTAGCGCACCATGCCGCCGGATTCGGGAAAGGTTGCGCCCAGTTCGGCGTAGGTCAGCGCAATCGCCAGAATGACCACCGCACCGATGATCCACGCGCAAATCGCGGCGGGTCCGGCGATCTGCGACGCCTTCCACGCACCGAACAGCCACCCCGACCCGATGATGGATCCGAGGCCCGTCAGCATCAGCGCCAACGGACCGATGTTTCGCTTAATCGACTTCTCTGTCACTTTTCCTCCAAATATCTCGCACTGCCGGAATAGAAACGGCTCGCGGAGCCGCCGTTGCCCGATCCAGCAACGACCATGTCTGGCAGCCGGCGATATCGGTGCAACCGTCAAGAAGGCGCGTAGTTTAACGGTTGCACCTTTCGAATGCAGTGCATATTGGAGAGAAGTTCGCCCCAAAGCGGGGATTCCTTGAGCCAGTCGAGACCGGATGCGCAAGCGCTGTAAAATTTGCTTACGCATCTCAAAAAAATCCCTTCAGAGTTGTCGGATATTAATTGACCGCGAAATCGTTTCGCCGTATAAAGCTTCTTGCAGGATTTCAAGTGGCGAGTGAATTGGTTCTTTCGAGTTCGCCATCACGGTACTCCGGTTGGTCCCATTGCCCCTTCCTTGATTTTCCGCACCCCTGGGCTTCGGCCTTATTCATCATTTTTTTGGAACAAGTAACATGGAAACCGGTACCGTCAAGTGGTTCAATGACGCAAAGGGCTTTGGCTTCATCACTCCGGATGGCGGCGGCGAAGATCTGTTCGCGCACTTCTCGGAAATCCGCATCGAAGGCTTCAAGACGCTTCAGGAAAACCAAAAGGTTTCCTACGAAGTGAAGACCGGCCCGAAGGGCAAGCAAGCCGCGAACATCAAGCCGGTCTAAGACCCGCTAGAATTCGTATGAAAAACCCCGCTTCGGCGGGGTTTTTTGTTTTCTGCGCGGCTGCGTGATCCGCATCAGGCGAAGATGCGTTGCGCGTAGATTCCGAGTCCTTTCGCCACGCTGGCGAGGCGATCGCCGAATACCGGTTTCGCGCCGGGAAACGCCGCCGAAAGCGCGTCCGACAGGAATCGCAGACCCGTCGTGCCACCTGTGAAATAAACCGCGCCCACGTCCGCCGGCGCGACGCCCGCCCGCTTGAGCGTCTCGTGCGCCGCCTCGACGATCCGCCGCGTTTCGTCCGCGCCGGCCGCGATGAGCTGCGTCTCGTCGAACCCGACGCGCAGCGCTTCTTCCACCTCTTCCATGTCGATTTCGGTCGTGCCGCCCGCGGCGACGTCGATCTTCGCTTCCTCGGCGTGCGCGGTCAGCGCGTGCCCGAGCCGGCGATACACGACGCGCATCAGCCGATCGTGATGCCGCACGTCGGTGTAGAGATGGCGCATCAGTTGCAATTCGCTCACGCGCTTCGGCGTATAGACCGTGTTGATCAGATGCCAGGTCGCGAGATCGAAATACACGGGGCTCGGCACTTCGCGCCCTTTCGGATCGAGCGATTGATAGCCGAGTTCGCGCAGCACCGTCGCGAGTTCCACGCGCCGGTCGAAATCCGTGCCGGCGACGTGCACGCCGTGGTGCGCGAGCACATCGCCCTTGCGCTCGAGATGCCGCGCGCGCTCCGGACCGACGCGCACGAGCGAAAAGTCCGACGTGCCGCCGCCTATATCGGCGACCAGGACGAGGCCTTCCTGCGTCAGCCCGGCCTCATAGTCGAAGGCCGCCGCGATCGGCTCGTATTGGAAATGGATCTCGCGCAAGCCGACCGCGTGCGCGCACGCTTCGAGCTGCTTTTGCGCGAGATGGTCGGCGCGCGGATCGTCGTCGACGAAAAATACGGGGCGGCCGAGCACCGCGCGCGTGAGCGGTTCGGCGGCGAGCGCCTGCGCCTTCTGCTTCAAATGCTGCAGAAAGAGCGTGATGACATCGGTGTATTTGATCGCCGAGCCGTCGCCCAGGTCGGTGCTGTTGTCCGCGAGCGGCGAACCGAGAATGCTCTTCATCGAGCGCATCAGGCGGCCGTCGAAGCCGTCGATGTACGCTTCGAGCGCCGCGCGGCCGTAGGACTGGTTATTCTCGTCGGTGTTGAAGAAAACCGCGGTGGGCAGCGTCGTCGCTTCGCCTTCGACGGGCGCCAGCCGGATCGACAATCCGTCGGGCAAAGCCACCGCTGAATTCGATGTGCCGAAATCGATCGCGCAATAAGTCATGGGCATCGGCGGCGTCCTGAAGACGCCGCATTCAAACATGGACGGCGTTTTTAACACGTTCGCGCGGGCGCATCAACCGCATTTCAGATATTTTTAAACCATTGAGTTTATTCGACAAAAGCGGAATATAACTTGCTCGCCTCGCGGCAATTTGTTTGATTTCGAGAGCACGCTCCGGACGCATGAACGAAACCGCCACGCCACGGGAGACCCGTTTGAGCGATACAGCCAGCGATCGCCCGGCCATCATCGAAACCGATCTGCCCGGGCGGCTCGATCGCCTGCCGTGGGGACGCTTTCACACGCTGATCGTCCTTGCGCTCGGCATCACCTGGCTGCTCGACGGCCTCGAAGTGACGCTCGCCGGCGCGGTCGCGAGCGCGCTGAAATCGAGCCCGGCGCTGCAGTTTTCGAATGCCGATGTCGGTATCGCGGGCAGCGCGTATATCGCGGGCGCGGTGCTCGGCGCGCTCGGGTTCGGCTGGCTCACGGACCGGCTCGGCCGGCGCAAGCTGTTCTTCATCACGCTCTTTCTGTACGTGGCCGCGACCGCCGCGACCGCGTTCTCGTGGAATCTCGCCACGTTCGTACTGTTCCGTTTTCTGACGGGCGCGGGCATCGGCGGCGAATACACGGCAATCAATTCGACGATTCAGGAATTCACGCCCGCCCGCCTGCGCGGCTGGACCGATCTCGCGATCAACGGCACGTTCTGGGTCGGCGCGGGCATCGGCGCGGCGGGCTCGATCGTGCTGCTCGATCCCGCGCTGCTTCCGCCCGATTGGGGCTGGCGGGCGTGCTTTCTGATCGGCGCGGCGCTCGGGCTCACGATTCTCTTCATGCGCATGTGGGTGCCGGAAAGCCCGCGCTGGCTCATCACGCACAATCGCGCGGACGAGGCGAGGCACGTCGTCGAGGAAATCGAGGCGCATTTCCGGCAGCACGGCATCGAGATTCCCGACACGCCCGTCAAGCCGCTGCGTCTGCACGCGCGTGATGGCACGCCGATCCGCGAAGTCGTCCACACGCTGTTCAAGGCGCATCGCAGCCGCTCGCTCGTCGGATTGGTGCTGATGACCGCGCAGGCGTTCTTCTACAACGCGATTTTCTTCACCTACGCGCTCGTGCTGACCGATTTCTATCATGTGCCGGGCGATCACATCGGCTGGTACGTGCTGCCGTTCGCCGCCGGGAATTTTCTCGGTCCGGTGCTGCTCGGCAGGCTTTTCGACGTGCTCGGACGGCGTCGCATGATCGCGTCGACGTATGCGATCTCGGGCGTGCTGCTGACGGTGAGCGGCTGGATGTTCATGCACGGCATGCTCACCGTGACGACGCAAACCATCGCGTGGATGGTGATTTTCTTCTTCGCGTCGGCGGCGGCGAGTTCCGCGTATCTGACCGTGAGCGAGACGTTCCCGCTGGAAATTCGCGCGCTCGCCATCGCCGTGTTCTACGCGTTCGGCACGGCGCTCGGCGGCATTATCGGGCCGACGCTTTTCGGCCAGTTGATCGACACGCACGAGCGCGGCCCTGTGTTCGTCGGCTATCTGATCGGCTCGCTGCTGATGATCGCGGCGGCGGTCGTCGCCGGAATCTGGGGCGTCGCGGCGGAGCGCAAATCGCTCGAAGATGTCGCTCGTCCGCTGTCGGCGGCGGACGAGCACTGACCGCGCTTACTTGAACGCCTTGTCCCACGCGCCTTCGAAGGCCGTTTCAGCCAGCGTCTTGCGTGCGCGCGGCGCCGCTTCGCGCTCGCGCAGCGCGTCGTCGAGCTCGCTCGCGTCGCCGTGATGCCCGATCGCGATCATCGCGATGATCTCGACATCGGCGGGAACCGAGAACGCCTGACGGAAGGCGTCGCGGTCGAAGCCGCCCATCTGATGCGTCGCGAGTCCGAGCGCGTGCGCCTGGAGCACCAGCGCCATCGCGGCCGCGCCGGTGTCATAAGTCGCGGTGCGGTTCGCGTCGCCTTTCGGCGTGAGCGTCGAGGCCGTCACGCAGACGAGCAGCGGCACGTTCACGTTCCATTTCTGATTCGACGGCGCGAGCGTATCGAACGCGCGCTTGAACGCGGCTTCGTCGCGATGACGATCGAACGCGATGAAACGCCACGGCTGCAAATTGTTCGACGACGGCGCCCAACGCGCCGCTTCGAGCAGGCGATGCAACGTCGTGCGCTCGATCGGCGCATTGGAAAAGGCGCGCGGGCTCCAGCGGCCGGCGATCAGTTCGTGGATGTCGACATCGGTCGGAGCGGGTTTCGTGCTCATGTTGGGCCTCGTTGGCGTGATGAAAGACAAACGGCGCGCATCGGCAAAGATGCGCGCCGTTCAACGCGACAAGGATAAACAAGCTCGCGCGCGCGTGCAGATCGTCAGGTCGCGGCGACGCCCATCGTCCGGCCCGCGCGATTGATGCGCAGCACCGTCACGGCGGCGACGAGGCACAGGCCGCCGGAGATCATCGTGGCGACGGTATAGCTGCCGAGGCTCGAACGCAGCATGCCGCCGCCGAGCGCCGCGAACGCCGCGCCGAGCTGATGGCCCGCGACGACCCAGCCGAACACGATCGGCGCCGATTCCTTGCCGTAGACATCGGTGGCGAGGCGCACGGTCGGCGGCACGGTGGCGATCCAGTCGAGCCCGTAGAACACGGCGAAGAGCGGCAGGCCGAAGAAATCGATGCCGAACGCATATGGCAGATAGATCAGCGACAGTCCGCGAAGGCCGTAGTACCAGAACAGCAGCACGCGCGAGTTGAAACGGTCGGAAAGCCAGCCGGAGAGCGTCGTGCCGAACAGATCGAAAATGCCCATCGCGGCGAGCAGCGTCGCGCCCTGCACTTGCGTCATGCCGTAGTCGGAGCACATCGCGATCAGATGCGTGCCGACGTAACCGTTCGTGCTCGCGCCGCAAACGAAGAAGCTGAAGAACAGCAGCCAGAAATCGCGCGTCTTGCTGGCCATCGCGAGCGTGCCGAACGCGACCTTGATCGGATTTTTCGGCGGCGGGAGCGCGCCGGGCGGCAAGTCGGCGGTCTCGCCGACCGGACGCAGCGAGAGATCGGCCGGGCGCTCGGGCAGCAGCCACGCGACGAGCGGCAACACGATCGCCGCCGCCGCCGCGACGACGAACACTACCGGACGCCAGCCGTAATGCTCGGAGATCGAAGCGAGGAACGGCAGGAACACGAGCTGGCCGGTCGCGGAACTCGCGGTGAGAATGCCCATCGCGAGGCCGCGATGCGTCGTGAACCAGCGATTCACGATCGTCGCGGACAGCGTGAGCGCGGCCACGCCCGTCGCGCTGCCGACCATCACGCCCCAGACGAGTACCATTTGCCACGGCTCGGTCATCATCGACGAAATGCCGACGCCGGCGGCAAGCGTCGCAATTGCGGCCAGCACGGTCGGGCGCACGCCGAAACGCTGCATCGCGGCCGCGGCGAACGGGCCCGCGAGACCGTAGAGCGCGAGATTGATCGAAATCGCCAGCGAAATCGTGCCGCGCGACCAGCCGAACTGCTTTTCGAGCGGCAACATCATGACGCTCGGCGTTGCGCGCGTGCCAGCCGCCGCGAGCAACACCAGGAACACGACGCCCACCGCGACCCAGCCGTAATGCATACGGCCGTTCAGCCGTCTCGCTACCCAATTCATCGCTGCTCCGTCAGGTTGATTTTTATCTCAAGCAAGAACCTTCGTTACCGTTCTGTCACATCAGAGTTGCGAGCTTAGTTACCGATCGGTAACATGTCAAGCATGCAGCAGAAATCATCGAGGATCCGATCTTGACCCGAGTAACGTCCGATCAGCCGAAAACCGCCGCCCGTCGCAACGCGCGCACGGACGCGGCGACCGCGCAGGAGCAATTGCTCGACGCGGCGCAGGAGCTTTTCTATCGCGACGGCATCCGCGCGATCGGCGTCGATGCCGTCGTCGAGCGGGCGGGCGTCAATAAAATGAGCCTGTATCGGCAATTCGCGTCGAAAGACGAACTCGTCGTCGCGTATCTGGAGCGCATGGATGAAAGATTCCGGCGGCGCTTCGAGGCGAGCGTCGCGAAACATCCCGGCGAGCCGGCGAAACAGCTCGTCCAGGCGCTCGAAGATCTGGTGAAGCGCGCGTCGTCGCCCGATTACCGCGGCTGCCCGTTCGTGAACATCGCGTGCGAATTCGGCGATCCGGCGCATCCCGCGCGCCAATCGGTCGAGCGCAACAAAAGTTACCTGATGACCCGTCTCGCCGAAATTTCGGCGGCCGCCGGAGCGGATAATCCCGTCGAGCTGGCGGAATCGCTCGCGTTGCTCGTCGACGGCATCTACGCGACGAGCCAGACCTACGGCCCCGGTTCGGGCCCGCTGCTCGCCGCGCCGCGCATCGCGCGCACGCTGATCGCGGCGGCCTGCGCCGCGCATCGCAAACAGGAAGATTCATGAATGACAGCAGCAACCGCGACGAAGTGATCGCGGCGACCCGACACTGGCTCACCCGCGCGGTGATCGGACTCAACCTGTGCCCGTTCGCGAAGAGCGTGCATGTCAAAGAGCAGATTCGCTATGTGGTGAGCGAGGCGCGCGGCGTGGACGACCTCGTCGTGGAACTGACCGATGAACTTCGCCTCTTGCGCGACACCGACGCGGAAGTAATCGACACGACGCTTTTCATCACGCCGCACGCGTTCGCCGATTTCGCCGACTATAACGACGCGCTCTTCTTCGCCGAGCGCCTCGTCGATCAATTGGGACTCGCGGGCGAATTGCAGATCGCGAGTTTTCATCCGGACTATCGGTTCGAAGGCACCGGGCCCGACGATATCGACAACTACACGAATCGCGCGCCGTACCCGACGTTCCATCTGATCCGCGAAGCGAGCATCGATCGCGCGGTGGCTGCATTTCCCGATGCGGCCGACATCTACGAACGCAATATCGAAACGCTGCGCCGTCTCGGGCACGACGGCTTCGCAGCGTGGATGAAAGAGAAGTCCTGATCAGTGCGCGGGCGCGAAAAAGCGCTCGCGCAACTCGTCCAGCCCGAGCGTTTCCAGCACGTCAGACAGCCTTTGCGCAGGCCGGCCGCGCGGCAAGTCCTTGAATTGCGCAACGATGAGCTCGTTCTTCATCGAATGTTCCCAGCCGACGAGTTCCGTTACGCTCACCTGATAACCGTGCGATTCGAGCTGCAGGCAGCGCAGCACGTTCGTGATCTGGCTCCCGAATTCGCGCGTGTGCAGCGGATGCCGCCACATTTCCGTCAGCACGTTCTTCGAAAGCGAGTGGCCCTTGTTCTTGCGCAGCACCGAAGCCACTTCCGCCTGACAGCACGGCACCACGACGATGTATTTCGCTTTCTTTTGCAGAGCGAACTGGATGGCGTCGTCGGTGGCGGTGTTGCACGCGTGAAGCGCGGTGACGATATCGATCGAATCAGGTAGACGATCTGAATCAATTGATTCGGCCACCGACAGATTCAAAAATGACATCCCCGTAAACCCGAGTCGGCCAGCCAATTCTTCCGATTTTTTTACGAGCTCTTCGCGCGTCTCGATTCCAAAGATGTGTGACCGATCGCGCAGAGTCTTGAAGAAGAGATCGTAGAGAATAAACCCAAGATAGGATTTTCCTGCACCGTGATCGACAAGTGATACGGCCCCTTGGCGCTCGTGAACTTCGGCGAGAAGCGGTTCGATGAACTGATAGAGGTGATAGACCTGCTTCAGTTTGCGGCGGCTGTCCTGATTCATCTTGCCGTCGCGCGTGAGGATATGGAGTTCCTTCAGCAGTTCGATCGACTGGCCTGGACGAATCTCGTGTTTGGTGGATGGGTCGGGTGTGCCCGGAGCCGACGCGGAGGACTTCCTGGTCATCTTGAAGGTGTGTTGAATAAAAAAAGCGGAGCAGTTCGCGCCGAATGTGCGCTAACCGCTGGTTCTGCCGTCTCAAAAGGGGAAGTTTACCCAAAAGCGCGAAGACGCTCTTGTTCCAGCCACGGCTGATCGGCCAATGCGTGGCAGCAAACGCATGGAACGGATTGTGCATCGTCGGACAATGAGGCCATTGGAAAAGACGACACAGCGTGGCCTCGCGGCTGCGTACCGATGCAGCAAGCAGGAGCAACAAGCCAGTAACAAGCCGTGCCTCGACACGTCGAACGTCGTCACCCGCGCCCACCTTGTTACGTAACACCTAACGCACAGCGCGGCGAATGCGACTCGCCGGCGCCATGAACATGAGAGGACGGCGATGGATGCGATCCCGGACAAGAAAGCAGAGAAACAATTTCAGGAGATGCTCGCGGCACTGACCGCGATGCCCGCGTGGAGCGAAAAGCAGCAACTCGAACTCGAAATGGCACGAGAGATTTCCGTGGAGATGTTGCGCCTCGCCGAATCGATGCGCGACGGCTCCACCGATATCGAAACGTGCCTGACCATGCTGAAGTACGCCAAGGTGATGGATTTCGTCCTGACGACGCTCGCGTCACGCCGCGAGATTGCGCCGCAAACGTTGCGCGTGATCTTCAAGCTGGCGGGTCTGAAGGTCGATGAAGCCTATCCGGGCTGACGCGATCGCGCGTCTGAAACCGGTGCGCGTTCCGAGCGCGCGCCGGCGTCAGCTTTTGCGTTTGGTCATGAGGCGCGCCGCGGACTGACGCATGTGCCGCTGCATCGCCGCTTGCGCCTGTATGGCGTCGCGCGCTTCCAGTGCTTCCAGAATCTCGCGATGCTCGCCAAGCGCGGCCGCCCACGTTTCCTCTCCTTCGAAGTGCCCACGCAGTGTCGATGACAGCGGACTATGCCGCTCGTCATACAGACTGCCGACCGTTCGCACGAGCACGTCGTTGCCGGTCATCTGCGCGATCGCGATGTGAAACGCGCGATCGGCCGCCATCGGCACCTGGCCGTTCGCGACTTCGCGCGCCATCGTCTCGTACACGGCGCGCAACGCCTTGATCTCTTTCGGTTTCGCGAACGGCGCGACGCTCGCCGCGATCGCGCCCTCGATTACGCCGCGCGCGTTCATGATCTCGATCGGGCTTTCGCCCAGTTCCGCTTCGCTCGTCGCCGGCTTCGCCGACGGCGCCGCGACGATGTACACGCCCGAGCCCATGCGAATTTCGACGCGCCCTTCCAGTTCCAGCGCGACAAGCGCCTCGCGCACCGATGGCCGCGACACGCCGAGCGTCTGCGCCAGTTCGCGCTCGGACGGCAAGCGGCCGTTCGGCGCGAAATCCTGCTGTTCGATCAGCCCGCGCAGCTTGTCGGCGATCTGTAGATAGAGGCGACGCGTTTCGGCTGGTTTGACGCTCACGAGCTGGCTCCTGCTTTTCGTCTCGGGGAAAACGTGGATTGTAATCAGTGGAAGGGTTGACGCGCCGTGGGGCGGGCGTTTGCCGTCCGCAGACTGCTTACAAGTGGCTTGACCAATTCTATTTCAAGACACTAGTATGCAATCCGGTAAGGCCAGGTGGGCCAATTTTTTTACGGCGATCTGGAACCGTTCCCAGACGAAATTCCTCCCTAGCGCGCGCGACGATGAGCAATCCGATTCTTCAATTCGGCACCAGCCGCTTTTTGCAGGCACACGTCGATTTTTTCGTGACCGTTGCGGCGCGCCGCGATCCGGCGAAAGCGCTCGGCAAGATTACCGTCGTCCAGACGACGTCGAGCGCCGACAGCCGCGCGCGTGTCGAGGCCTTGCGCTCGGCCGGGCGTTATCCGGTGCGCATCCGTGGCCGTCAGCGCGATGAAACCATCGATATGACGGTCGAATGCGATGCCATCACCGAAGCGCTGCACGCGAACGAAGACTGGCCCTTGCTGATCGAGCGCGTGAAGCGCGACGTGAAAGTGATCGTCTCGAACACCGCCGACGCAGGGTACGCGCTTTTCGATGAAGACACCGCCGATCTGCTCGACGGCCAGCGCACGCCGCGCGGCTTCGCGGCAAAGCTCGCGGTGCTGCTGCACGCGCGGCATCGCGCCGGCGGCGCGCCGATCACGCTTCTGCCCTGCGAACTCGTTTCGCGCAACGGCGATACGCTGCGCGATCTGGTGATCGGCGTGGCGCGCGGCTGGAACGTCGACGACGCGTTCATCGCTTATCTGACGAACGACTGCGTGTGGGTGAATTCGCTCGTGGACCGCATCGTGTCGGAGCCGATACAACCTGTCGGCGCGATCGCGGAGCCGTACGCGCTGTGGGCGATCGAGCGTCAGGACGGCATGGTATTGCCGTGCGAACACGAGGACATCGTCGTCACCGACGATCTCGCGCACTACGAACGCCTCAAGCTTCTGATGCTGAATCTCGGCCACACGATGCTCGCGCAGATCTGGCGCACGCGCGACGGCTCGCCGGACATGACCGTACTCGACGCGATGCGCGATCCGGCCTATCGCGAGCCGCTCGAAGCGACGTGGCGCGACGAAGTGCTTCCCGTATTCGCGGCGCTCGGCAAGGGCGACGTTGCGGCCGACTACCTCGCGAGCGTGCGCGACCGCTTCGAGAACCCGTTTCTCGTCCATCGGCTCGCTGACATCGCGCGCAATCACGACGAGAAGAAAGTTCGACGCTTTCAGCCCGTAATCGATCTGGCGCGCGAACTGAAGCTCGACATCGAACAAACGCGTCTTCGCGACGCACTCGAAACCGCCTGACGACCGGCCCGACCGATTTTCAATCACGGCTCACCGCGCCGGCATCGCGGATCGAGCTGGAACACATTGAAGTGCCGCCCCATTGAGGAGACAAACGATGCGCAAAATGCGTTGGGTAGTGATATTTCTGGCCTTTTTGGCAATCGCGATCAATTACATCGATCGTGCAAACCTTGCGGTCGCCGCGCCGCAAATCGAAAAAGCGCTCAATATCGGCCCGGCCGAAATGGGCTTCATCCTGAGCGGCTTCTTCTGGAGCTACGCGCTCATGCAGATGCCGTTCGGCTGGTTCGTCGATCGCGTCGGCGCACGCATCGCACTGCCGCTCGCGGTGGGCTGGTGGTCGGTGTTCACGGCGTTGACCGCGGTTGCGACGAGCGTCGTCGGCATGTTCGGCTGCCGCCTGATGCTGGGCGTCGGCGAAGCGGGCGCGTATCCGTCGTGCGCGAAGCTCGTGTCGCAATGGTTCACAAAATCGCAGCGCGCATTCGCGACCAGCATCTTCGATTCGGGCTCGCGCGTGGGTTCGGCACTGTCCATTCCGGTCGTCGCGTTCATCATCAGCTCGTTCGGCTGGGAAGCGTCGTTCGTCATTACCGGCGTGATCGGCTTCGTGTGGATTCTCGGCTGGTTCCTGATCTACCGTAACAAGTCGAAGGGCGATCTCACCGGCGAAACCGATGTCGCGCCGGTGCCGGTTGCGCCGAAGAACAAGGTGTCGTGGGCGTCGCTGTTCAAGTACCGCACGCTGTGGGGCATGATGCTCGGCTTCTTCTGCCTGAACTTCGTGATCTACTTCTTCATCACCTGGTTCCCGAGCTATCTCGTGCAGGCGCACGGCTTCTCGCTGAAATCGCTCGGCACGCTCGGCACGATTCCCGCGCTGATGTCGATTCCCGGCGGCTGGCTCGGCGGCTTCATCTCCGATTCGCTCTTCAAGCGCGGCTGGAGCCTGACCGCCGCACGCAAGACCTGCATGGTCGGCGGCATGCTGATGTCGTCCGTCATCACGCTGTGCGCGTTCGTCGAAAACATTTATCTGATGCTCGCGTTCTTCGGCATCGCTTACGCGAGTCTCGCGTTCGCCGCTGCATCGATCTGGTCGCTCCCGAGCGACGTCGCGCCGACGCCGGATCACGTCGCGTCGATCGGCGGCATCCAGAATTTCGCGTCGAATCTGGCGGGCATCGTCATCACCACGTTCACCGGCGTGATGCTCGCGATCACCAAGGGCTCGTTCGTGATTCCGCTGTGCGTCGCGGGCGGCTTCTGCTTCCTCGGCGCGTTCAGCTATCTTTTCATTGTCGGCAAGATCGAACCGCTCAATCGCGCCGAAGAAGAGCAAGCCCGGCGCGACGACGGTCGCGCACCTTCCACGGTCTGAGTCTGAGAACAAAACCATGTCCACCACATCCACCGACCATGCGGTCATCCGGCTGCATCCCAACGACGACGTCGTGATCGCGACGCGTCAGTTGCTCTCCGGCGCGCGGATCGCGTCGGAGGATCTCGTCGTCGCCGGGCTGATTCCGCCGGGCCACAAGATCGCGACGCGCGATATCGCGGCGGGCGCGCCCGTGAAGCGCTACAACCAGATCATCGGCGTGGCGAAGGAAGCGATCGCGCGCGGGCAGCACGTCCACACGCACAATCTGTCGATGGCCGATTTCGCGCGCGAGCACGAGTTCGGCGTCGATCTGCATCCGACGCCGTTCGTCGACAAGCCCGCGACTTTCATGGGCATCCGCCGCGAGGACGGCCGCGTCGCCACGCGCAATTTCGTCGGCGTGCTGACGAGCGTGAACTGCTCGGCGACGGTCGCCCGCGCGATCGCCGATCATTTCCGGCGCGACGTGCATCCGGAAGCGCTCGCGGATTACCCGAACGTCGACGGCGTGATCGCGCTGACGCACGGTCTCGGATGCGGCATCGACATGCAGGGCGAAGGGCTCGGCATCTTGCGGCGCACGCTTGCGGGTTACGCGGTGCATCCGAATTTTCATTCGGTGCTGTTCGTGGGTCTGGGATGCGAGACCAATCAGATTTCCGGTGTGCTCGAATCGAGCGGGCTGAAGGACGGTTCGCATCTGAAGAGCTTCACGATTCAGGATAGCGGCGGCACGCGCAAGACGATCGAACGCGGCATCGCGCTGGTGAAGGAAATGCTCGCCGATGCCAATCGCGTGCAGCGCGAGCCGCTGCCGGCGTCGCACCTGATCGTCGGTTTGCAGTGCGGCGGGTCGGATGGCTATTCGGGCATTTCGGCGAATCCCGCATTGGGCGCGGCGGTCGACAAGCTCGTCGCGCATGGCGGCACGGCGATTCTTTCCGAAACGCCGGAAGTGTATGGCGCGGAGCATCTGCTGACGCGCCGCGCGGTGAGCCGCGAGGTCGGAGAGAAACTGGTCACGCGTATCAAGTGGTGGGAAGAATACTGCGCGCGCAATGGCGCGGCGATGGACAACAATCCGTCGGCAGGCAACAAGGTCGGCGGATTGACGACGATCCTCGAGAAATCGCTCGGCGCGGTCGCGAAAGGCGGGACAACGAATCTCGTCGAAGTGTACGAGTACGCTCAGCGCATCGACGCGAAAGGCTTCGTGTTCATGGATTCGCCCGGCTATGATCCGATGTCGGCGACGGGCCAGGTTGCATCGGGCGCAAATCTGATCTGCTTCACGACGGGACGCGGTTCGGCTTATGGATGCGCGCCGTCGCCGTCGCTCAAACTGGCGACGAACACCGCGCTGTGGGAACGCCAGGAAGAGGACATGGATATCAATTGCGGCGGCGTGATCGACGGCTCCGCGACCATCGAACAACTCGGCGACGAAATCTTCCAGATGATGCTCGACTGTGCGTCAGGCGTGGCGTCGAAGAGCGAACTCCACGGGTATGGGCAGAGTGAGTTCGTGCCTTGGCAGGTGGGTGTGGTGACTTGAGGCTTCTATTTTGGTGAAAAAAACGCGCCGTGTTCCGGCGCGTTTTTCTTTGATCAGGCCGGTCCGAGGTCGATTTGGATTGGCTCGTGCGAGCAGTCGAACACCGTGCCGTGAAGCCGCACTTCGCACCATTCGCGAAAGAGTTTGAGCGATCGCTTCTGCGGCCACAATGCGTCGTCCGTGTACCAGTCGTCGAGCATCTGTTCGAAAATCGTCTGCCAGTTTCGGTTGATCCATTTCTCGGCGGACTCGATAACATCGTCGCCTCCGCATGGAATCAGGAACGTGTTTGGGTCGTCGCGCGCCTCGTCGAAAAGAACGGGACGCTGCGGGTCTGGTGCCGGATCGGCGCGGTTGATCCAATCGACGAACGGCTGCTTCGGCAAGACGACAGCAACCGCTCGATTGGTGATGAGAAGCGCATCGGATGGCATGTTCGCGACCTCGTTGGGAGCGCGGACGATCAGACCGTCTCGGCGTGTTGCGCCATCATCTGCAACGCGACGGCTTCCGCCACTTCGATGCCGTCGATCGCAGCCGAATAGATGCCCCCAGCGTAGCCCGCGCCCTCTCCCGCCGGATAAAGCCCCTCCACATTGACGCTCTGATAGTCGTCCTTGCGACGCACGCGGATCGGCGACGACGTGCGCGTCTCGACACCGGTCAACACTGCGTCGTGCATCGCGAATCCCTTGATCTTCTTGTCGAGCTCGGGCAACGCTTCGCGAATCGCTTCGATCACGTAATCGGGCAGCGCGGTGCTCAGATCGGTCGGCTTTACGCCCGGCTTGTAGGACGGCGCCACGGAACCGAGCGAAGTGGATGCGCGCCCCGCGATGAAATCGCCGACGAGTTGCCCCGGCGCGGAGTAGTCGCCGCCGCCGAGTTCGAACGCGCGCTCTTCCCACTTGCGCTGAAACGCGATGCCGGCCAGCGGGCCGCCCGGGTAGTCATCCGGCGTAATGCCGACGACGATGCCCGCGTTCGCGTTACGCTCGGCGCGCGAATACTGGCTCATGCCGTTCGTCACGACGCGGCCCGGCTCGGACGTCGCCGCGACGACCGTGCCGCCCGGGCACATGCAAAAGCTATAGACCGCGCGTCCATTGCTGCAGTGATGGACCACTTTGTAGTCGGCCGCGCCGAGCTTTTCGTGGCCGGCGAATTTCCCGAAGCGGCTTCTGTCGATGACGCCTTGCGGATGCTCGATCCGGAAGCCGAGCGAGAACGGCTTGGCCTCCATGTAGACGCCGCGTTCGTGCAGCATCTCGAACGTATCGCGTGCGCTGTGACCGACGGCGAGCACGACGTGATCGCAGCGCAGCGTTTCGCCCGTCGAAAGCTTGAGCCCGCGCACCTTGCCGTTATCGATGTCGATGTCTTCAACGCGGTGCTGAAATCGCACTTCCCCGCCAAGCTGATGGATTTGCGCGCGCATCTTCTCGACCATGCTCACCAGCCGGAAGGTACCGATGTGCGGCCGGCTCAAATACAGAATGTCTTCCGGCGCGCCAGCTTTGACGAACTCGTCGAGCACCTTGCGGCCGTAATGTTTGGGATCTTTGATCTGGCTGTAGAGCTTGCCGTCCGAGAACGTGCCTGCGCCGCCTTCGCCGAACTGCACGTTCGATTCCGGATTGAGCTCGTTGCGACGCCAGAGGCCCCACGTGTCTTTCGTCCGCTCGCGCACCGCTTTGCCGCGTTCGAGAATGATCGGCCGAAAGCCCATCTGCGCGAGGATCAAGCCGGCGAAAAGCCCGCACGGTCCCATGCCGATGACGACGGGACGCAGCATCGTCGATTGCGCCGGCGCTTTTGCGACGAAACGATACGCCATGTCGGGCGTCACGCCGCAGTGCGGATGCTGATGCGCTTCCAGTCGCTTCAACACCGACGCTTCGTCTCGCAACTCGACATCGATGATGTAGGTGAGCTTGATATCGGCGCGCTTGCGGGCATCGTGTGCGCGGCGAAATACGTGAAAGCTCACGAGTTCGTTCGCGCCAACGCCGATTTCGGCGAGACGCGCGAGAACCGCAGTTTCGATAGCCGATTCGGGATGATCGAGCGAGAGCTTGAGTTCGCTTAGACGTAGCATGGGGAAATCGACGGCGCTGCCGTACTTTTTGAAAAGCTGTAGAGAGATTCTAGCGCTTGCGCAACGCGTACTTCGCGGATTTGCAGATACCGCGCTTCAAACGCAAAAACCCCACCTTTTTGGGGTGGGGTTTTTGTTTGGAGCATGAGGAGCCTGACGATTACCTACTTTCACACGGGTATCCGCACTATCATCGGCGTGGAGTCGTTTCACGGTCC
>NZ_JALQEB010000015.1:0-101837 GCF_023630905.1 Caballeronia sp. ATUFL_F1_KS4A
CTATCGCCGATTCCAAAGAACCAGCCGCACTCGCCATCAAGCGCCCACACTTATCGGCTGTTAGTTTTTAAAGAGCACATCGCAAGACAAGCCTTACTTCAACTTCCGTCTTGCGTCGCTGCATCAGCAGCAGAGAAACGAGATTATGAAGAACGCTTCGGTTCGTGTCAACAAGTTTTTGAAACGTTTCTTATCGATTCGACCTACTCGTCTTACCGACTCAAAGCAAACGGGTCGTGCGGACATCGCACGACCCGTCGACATAAGTCTTGGTGCCGGCTGCAGGACTCGAACCCGCCACCTGATGATTACAAATCAACTGCTCTACCAGATGAGCTAAGCCGGCGAAGCACGGAATTCTACTTCATTTAACGACTTTGAGGTGAGACCTCGCAGGCGATTTCGAATCGTCATCCGCTGCAGTTTGCGCATCCTCTTTCGGCGCGGTGTCTGCGGGTTCCTCGATCTGCCGCGTATCGCGCTCGGCCGATCGCGCGCCGACGGGAGCGCTCGTCAAATCCGAGCCGGAATGCGACTGCTCGACCGGGAACGCCATCCCCTGTCCGTTCTCGCGTGCGTAGATAGCGAGCACGTTCGCGACCTGCACTTCGATCTTGTGTGACTTGCCGGAGAAACGCGCGCTGAACTCGATCCACTCGTTGCCCATCTGCAACTGGCTCGTCGCCTCGAAACTGATGTTCAACACGATCTCGTCGTTGCGGACGAACTGGCGCGGCACGCGCGTAGCCGCATCGACCCGAACGGCGATGTGAGGCGTAAAACCATTGTCCGTGCACCATTCGTACAGTGCGCGCAACAAATACGGCTTGGTGGAAATCTCTTGCATCAACTTTCCTCTGTCGGAATGCGGCCGCGCAACGCGCGCCGCCGCGTCCCAACGCACTCAAACTATCGACGCATCACCTTTTCGGAAGGCGTCAGCGCTTCAATATAGGCCGGACGGCTGAAAATCCGCTCGGCGTACTTCATCAACGGTGCTGCGTTCTTCGACAGTTCGATGCCGTAGTGATCCAGACGCCACAGCAGCGGCGCAATCGCGACGTCGAGCATCGAGAACTCCTCTCCCAGCATGTACTTGTTCTTCAGGAAGATCGGGGCGAGCTGCGTGAGGCGATCGCGGATCGCGCTGCGCGCCTTCTCGTGATTCTTCTCGGCGGCCTTGCCCTTTTCGTTTTCCAGCGTGCCGACGTGAACGAACAGTTCCTTTTCGAAGTTCAGCAGGAACAGGCGTGCGCGGGCGCGCTGCACCGGATCGGCCGGCATGAGTTGCGGATGCGGGAAACGCTCGTCGATATATTCGTTAATGATATTCGACTCGTACAGGATCAGGTCGCGCTCGACGAGGATCGGGACCTGTCCGTAAGGGTTCATCACCGCGATGTCTTCCGGCTTGTTGAACAGGTCAACGTCGCGAATCTCGAAATCCATGCCCTTTTCGAACAACACCAGCCGGCAGCGCTGGGAGAAGGGGCAAGTAGTGCCGGAATACAGAACCATCATGTTTTTAAAGTTCCTTCAGTAAACTCGAAGGGCCGGCCGCGGCGTTTCCTCGCGGAAAACGCCGTCGCGCCGACCCACGCCTTCGAAGGCGCGCTATTTGATATCTTTCCAGTATGCCGCGTTCAGGCGCCACGCGAGGAAGCTCAAGAACGCCAGGAACAGCAAAACCCAGACGCCGAGCCGCTTGCGCGTCTGCTGCGCGGGTTCCGCCATCCACGACATGTACGAAACGAGATCGGCCACAGTTGAATCATAATCCACGGACGACATGGCACCAGGTGTAACCTGAGTGTAACCGACGAATCTTCGTACCTTTTCGCCCGTCTTTTCGTCCGTATCGGTCTCGAATTTCGCGTCCCGGACGCCTTGGAGCGTCCAAAGCACGTGCGGCATGCCGACGTTTTCGTAGACGCGATTATTCCAGCCGGTCGGCCGCGTCGGATCGTGATAGAAACTCCGCAGGTACGTGTAGAGCCAGTCCCTGCCGCGCGCCCGCGCTTCGACGGACAGATCCGGCGGCGACGCACCGAACCACGCTTTCGCATCTTCCGGGCGCATCGCGATCGACATCGTGTTGCCGACCTTGTCCGTCGTAAAGAGCAGATTCTCTCGAATCTGCTTCTCGCTGATGCCGATATCGGTCAGCCGGTTGTACCGCATCAACGTCGCGCTGTGGCAATTCAGGCAGTAGTTTACAAAAACTTGTGCGCCGTGCTGCAAGGACGCGAGATTGTCCGAACTGTCGGGCGCCCGATCGAGCACCGCTTCTTCCTGCGCGAACGCCGGCGGTGCGCTGAACGAGAGCATCGCCGCACCGATCATCGCTATTGTAGAGAGCCATTTTTTCATCGTATTCGTCTCCGGACGTGCGCTCAGTGAGGTTTGTAGTGCACTCGCTCAGGCGGCGTCTTGAATTTGCCGCGCGGCGTCCAGAAAGGCATGCCGAGGAAGAACGCGAAGTAGATCAGCGCGCAGATCTGCGCGATCAGCGTCGCGGCCGGCGATGGCGGTCGCGTGCCCAGGAAGCCGAGCATCAGGAACGCGAACACGAATATCGCGTAGAAGACCTTGTGAAAGAGCGGCCGATAGCGAATCGACTTCACCGGACTGCGGTCCAGCCAGGGCAGGAAGAACAGCGACACGACCGCCGTGCCCATCACGACGACGCCCCAGAACTTCGATTCCGTCAGCGCCATGAAAACCAGCACCACCACGGCGAGCACCGGCAGGCCGAGCTTCCATTTCCCGCGCGCCTTGACGAGCGCGAGCACGCCGAGCAGCGCGATCACGATCATCAGCACGATCTTGAACGGATCGGTCGTCGCGCGAAGCATCGCGTAGAACGCGGTGAAGTACCACACCGGCGCGATTTCCGGCGGCGTCTGCAACGGATTGGCCGGCACGAAGTTGTTGGCTTCGAGGAAATAGCCGCCCATTTCCGGCGCGAAAAAGATGATCGCCGCGAAGATCAGCAGGAACACGCACACGCCCATGAAGTCGTGCACCGAGTAGTACGGATGAAACGGAATGCCGTCGAGCGGAATGCCGTTCGCGTCCTTCTTCGCCTTGATCTCGACGCCGTCCGGATTATTCGAGCCGACTTCGTGCAGCGCGACGAGGTGCGCGACCACGAGTCCGATCAGCACGAGCGGAATCGCGATGACATGGAACGCGAAGAAGCGGTTCAGCGTGACATCGGAAACGACGTAATCGCCGCGAATCCACAGCGACAGATCCGGACCGATGAACGGAATCGCCGAGAACAGGTTGACGATCACCTGCGCGCCCCAGAACGACATCTGCCCCCACGGCAGCAGATAGCCGAAGAACGCTTCGGCCATGAGGCACAGGAAGATCGCGCAACCGAAGATCCACACGAGTTCGCGCGGCTTGCGATACGACCCGTACATCAGCCCGCGGAACATGTGCAGATACACGACGACGAAGAACATCGACGCGCCCGTCGAATGCATGTAGCGAATGAGCCAGCCCCACGGCACCTCGCGCATGATGTACTCGACCGAGGCGAACGCGAGCGTCGCATCGGGCTTGTAGTTCATCGTGAGGAAAATACCGGTGACGATCTGATTCACCAGCACCAGCAACGCGAGCGAGCCGAAGAAGTACCAGAAGTTGAAGTTCTTCGGCGCGTAATACTCGGATACGTGTTTCTTCCAGGTCGAGGTCAGCGGAAACCGGCGATCGATCCAACCGGTCAGGCCCGTTGTCTCTACTTCCTTGTCTGCGGTCGCCATTTACGCCTCTCCCTTTTCGTCCTTGCCGATCACGAGTTGCGTCGCGGAAGTGAACATGAACGGTGGAATGTCCAGGTTCTGCGGCGCGGGCTTGTTCTTGAAGACGCGGCCGGCCATGTCATAGGTCGAGCCGTGGCACGGGCAAAGGAAGCCGCCCGGCCAGTTATCGGGGAGATTGGGTTGGGGACCCTCGGTGAAACGCGGCGTCGGCGTGCAGCCCAGATGCGTGCACACGGCAACCGCCACGAAAATGTTCTTGTGATCCGCGCGCGAACGATACTCGTTGTTGCAGTACTCCGGCAACGGCATCGAGAATTCCATCTTCGACTTCGGGTCGGCTACTTCGTTGTCGGCCTTCTTGACGTCGGCCAGCATTTCGTCGGTGCGATTCACGATCCACACCGGCTTGCCGCGCCAGGCGACGGTCATCATGTCGCCCGGCTTCAGTCCGCTGATATCGACCTCGACAGGCGCGCCCGCCGCCTTGGCCTTCTCCGATGGAGCAAACGAACCTACAAAGGGAACTACGGTTGCCACTGCTCCGAAACCACCTGCTGCGGTCGTCGCAATCAGCCAGGTACGGCGGCCGCCGTCGACGCGTTTTTCATCCTTGTCTCGCATCACACGCCCCACTTCTGAGTTGGATTTATACCGTCACATCAGTTGTTCCGCCGTTAGTGTGCGCGAATGGAGTTGGCATTTACAAGGGCTGACTAGCAAAAATCACTCGAAGTGATTGATGCTTCAGGGTTTTCCCCACGTTTTTCGCGCAACATCGTGAAGCGTTCATTTAAGGCAACCGCAAGCGCAGATAATCGCGCCCACAGCTTAATCGGTCATTAAACCGGATTATCGATATCGATAAAAAGATGCTCGATATCGAATTGCTCGGACAGATGCGCGCCCACGGCCTGCACGCCGTAGCGCTCCGTCGCGTGATGCCCGGCCGCGATGTACGCCACGCCCGATTCCGCCGCGATATGCATGGTTTGCTCCGAGACTTCGCCGCTCAGATACACGTCCGCGCCCGCCGCGATGGCCTCTTCGAAGTAACCTTGTGCGCCGCCCGTGCACCACGCCACGCGGCGCAATTCCTTGTCTGTGTCGCCGAACACGAGCGGCTTCCTGCCGAGCGCGTTCTCGACCATCGCGCTGAAGTGCTCGAGCGGGAGCGGCATGCCGAGCGTCGCGATCCAGCCGAGATCCTGATTCGCGAAGCGCGCGTCCGCGATCAGTCCGAGGCGTGCGCCGATCTGCGCGTTGTTGCCGAGTTCCGGATGCGAGTCGAGCGGAAGATGGTAGGCGAAGAGATTGATGTCGTTGGCAATCAGCGTGCGCAATCTTCGATGCTTGCGCCCGGTGATCTGCGGCGCCTCATTGCGCCAGAAGTAGCCGTGATGCACGAGCACCGTGTCCGCGCCCCACTCCAGCGCGGCTTCGAGAAAGGCTTGCGAGGCGGTCACGCCGGTTGCGATCTTCTGCACGCGGCGCGCGCCTTCAACCTGCAGACCGTTCGGGCAATAGTCCTTGAAGCGGCCGATTTCCAGCAGATTGTTCAGATACAATTCGAGTTCGATCCGATCCATGAATTCCTCTATCCCTTCAAATGCTTAGACGCTTCTGGCTATTTTTTGCCCAAGCGGTCACCGTGCTTTTGGCCCTGATGTTCATCATCGCGACCTTGAAGCCGCAGTGGCTTCAACGTCAGGGTCAATTCGGCAAGCAGCTTGCCGAGCCGATCGTCGCGTTGCAGGAAGTGGCGCCGAGCATCGGCTCGCGCCCCGTTCAGTCGTCCTTTTCGGAAGGCGCGCAAAAGGCGATGCCGGCCGTCGTGAACGTGTTCTCCAGCAAGGACGGCAATCTGCCGCCCGACCCGCGCGCGAAAGACCCGCTGTTCCGCTACTTCTTCGGCGACAAGAACAAGCGCAAGAGCGACGAGCCGCCCGCGTCGAATCTCGGCTCCGGTGTCATCGTCAGCTCGGAAGGTTACATTCTAACGAACCAGCATGTCGTCGACGGGGCGGATCAAATCGAAGTCGCGCTCGCCGATGGTCGCACGTCCAGCGCGAAAGTGATCGGCGTCGATCCGGAAACCGACCTCGCCGTGCTGAAGATCAACATGACCAACCTGCCGACCATCACGCTCGGGCGAATGGATCAGACGCGCGTCGGCGATGTCGTGCTCGCGATCGGCAATCCGTTCGGCGTCGGCCAGACGGTCACGATGGGCATCGTCAGCGCGCTCGGGCGCAATCACCTCGGCATCAACACGTTCGAGAACTTCATCCAGACCGACGCCGCCATCAACCCCGGCAATTCGGGCGGTGCGCTGGTCGACGTGAACGGCAACCTGCTGGGCATCAACACGGCGATCTATTCGCGCAGCGGCGGCTCGCTCGGCATCGGCTTCGCGATTCCCGTGTCGACCGCGCGCAGCGTGCTGGAAAGCATCATCACGACGGGCAGCGTGACGCGCGGCTGGATCGGCGTCGAACCGCAGGACGTGACGCCGGAGATCGCCGAATCGTTCGGGCTGGATCAGAAGTCCGGCGCGATTGTCGCGGGCGTGCTGCAGGGCGGCCCGGCGGACAAGGCGGGCATCAAGCCGGGCGATATCCTCGTGTCGATCAACGACGACACGATCACCGACACGACGCGCCTGCTCAACGTCGTCGCGCAGATCAAGCCGGGCACGTCGGTGAAGGTCCATCTGATGCGCAAGAACAAGGAACTGGATCTCAACGTGATGATCGGCAAGCGCCCCGCGCCGCCGCGCGCACCGCAAATGCCGGATGACGATCAAGGCGATCAGGGCGACGAGTAAAACGCGACGTCCGTAAAACGAAAAGGCAGCTTCGATCGCTCGAAGCTGCCTTTTTCTTATCTCGAACACTCGCTCTGGCGCGACAATACGCCGCACTTTACTCCGCCGCCGGCTCCTCGTTCTTGACCTGTTCCTTGCCGACGACGAGCCGCGCCGCGATGATCCCCGCTTCATAAAGAATGACGAGGGGAATCGCGAGAATGAGTTGCGAGAAAACGTCGGGCGGCGTGACGACCGCGGAAATGATGAACGCGCCGACGATCACGTAAGGACGAATCTGCTTGAGCTTCTGAATCGAGACGACGCCCATGCGCGCAAGCAGCACGACGACGATCGGCACCTCGAACGTCACGCCGAACGCGATGAACATCGTCAGCACGAAGCTCAGGTAATTGTCGATATCCGTGGTCATCTCCGCGCCGAGCGGCGCGTTGTAGTGCGCCATCACGCGGAAGATGGTCGGGAACACGACGAAGTACGCGAACGCCATGCCGCACAGAAAAAGCGTATAGCTGCTGAAAACGAGCGGCCCGACGAGCTTCTTTTCATGCTGATACAAACCCGGCGCGACGAACGCCCAGACCTGATACAGCACGAAGGGCAGCGCGATCACGAAGGCGACGAGCATCGTGACTTTCATCGGCACGAAGAACGAGCCGGTGACGTCCGTGACGATCATCTTGCCGTCCGCGGGCAGGTTCTGCATCAGCGGACGCGCCAGCAGCTTGAAGATGTCCGGCGCCCAATACACAAGCGCGATGAACACGACGATGACCGATGCGCCCGCGCGGATGATGCGGTCGCGCAATTCGACCAGATGCGAAATGAACGTCTCTTCGACGGGCTCTTCTTTAGTGTGTTGCGGGTCGCTCACGCCGGCCCTCGGTAGAAATCATCGATGAAGGAATCGCGGCACGCTCAGAAGAACTTCGTCTGCCGGCGCAGGGTGGCGGGCGTGTGGCGAGCGACGCGCGCCGCGCCCGATTGAACCCGCGTGCGACGCGAGGTCGTGCGCTTGTACCAGTTGGGAATCGCCGCCTGCTTCACGCGCCAGTTCTTGCGCCGGGTCGACGTCGATGAAGACGTAGCGGCCCAGGGCTTGTCCGACGCGGCGCTGTCCGCTGAATCAGCGCCGCCAGCGATGCTCGGCGCGACCGACGTGCCGTCTTTCCAGGCATCGTTCAGCTCGGATTCGTGGCGCTTCAGCGTGTCGTGAATCGTCGATTCGACATTCGACGCCGCGTTTTCGAACTCGGTCCGCATTTTCTTCAGCTCATCGAGTTCCATCTCGCGCGCGACTTCCGATTTGACGTCGTTGATATAGCGCTGCGCGCGCCCGAAGAGCGCCCCCGCCGTACGTGCGACGCCGGGCAGGCGCTCCGGCCCGAGGACCACCAGCGCCACGACGCCGATGACCGCCATTTTGGTCAGACCGAGATCGAGCATTGAACGAAAAGTGGAGAGTTACCGTCGGCAGACGGATCAGCGATAGTCGCCCGAGCGCGACTTGTCTTTCGCCTCGACGTCCACGGCGCCGTTACGCGGCAGTTCGCGTTGATCGGCCGAATTCGCCGGCGTGTCGCCCTCGCGCATGCCTTCCTTGAAGCCCTTCACCGCACCGCCCAGATCGCCGCCGATATTGCGCAGCTTCTTCGTGCCGAACACGAGCGCCACGATCAGCAGAACGATCAACCAATGCCAAATGCTTAACGAACCCATGAATGAAAACTCTCCGTGATTCCGCCCCGATTTGGGTACCGATGACGGAAGATCGGCCTGGCGGCCCCGGCCGAGGCACGTCGCCTCGGCTCAACTATCGATTTTGCTCGCCCAATATTTCATTGGAAAGGAGAATGCAAACAAAGATTGCAGCATTACCCCATTCGGCGCCACGGGCGCTCGCCGGCCAACAAATGCGCGTGGATGTGATACACCTCTTGCCCGCCGCCCGGACCGGTATTGATTACCGTTCGAAAGCCGGTGTCGCCTCCCGTGTAGGAGACACCCAGATCTTTCGCCAACCGTCCGACGAGACTCACCATTCTACCAAGTAGCGGACTGTCACTTTCTGTGCAGTGGGAAAGTGTTTCAATATGTTTGCGCGGAATGACCAGCACGTGCACCGGCGCGGCAGGATTGATGTCGTTGAAGGCGACGAACTCATCGTCCTCATAGACCTTCGTGCTCGGCAGTTGCCCGGAAGCGATCTTGCAGAAAATGCAGTTGTCTTGACTCATTGAGTTGCCGGATTTCGTTGACGGATGTGATCAAAACCACGCGCGCGGTTCGATCGGCTTGTTCTCGTAGAGAAACAGCCAGCCTTTGATGATGCGATAAAGCGTCCAGATGCTGACCGCACCGAGAATCAGAAAGCCGATGCCGATCCAAATCGTCGCGAAACCGATCACGTGGCCCAGCACCGCCCACCAGAAGGTGCGGATCTGCCAGGTGAAGTGATCTTCGTACGGCGTGCCCGCCGCATCGCCGCGCTTGATGTAGTTGAGGATGATCGCGACCAGTCCCGTGAGACCGCCGGTCAGCCAATAGACGGCGTACAAGCCGTACAGAACATGCGTGAACGTGCGCATGTTGCGCAGGCGTTCGGGATCGTTCGCGTTCTGAACGACGGGCGGCGGATAGGGTTCATATTGCCGGTTCATTCGTGCCCTCCTTCGCTGATGCCAGACGCTCGTCAGCCGCCGTTCTGCTCACGCTCGCGCGACTTGCGCAGCGCCTTTTCCTCGATTCCCGACAGACCTTCGCGACGTTCCAGTTCCGCGACCACGTCGGCGGGGCTCAGATCGAAATGGGACAGCATGACGAGACAATGAAACCACAGATCGGCGACTTCGCCGACGAGCGCCTTCGGCGCGCCGCCATGACGGGCGTCCTTCGCGGCAAGCACGACTTCCGTCGCTTCCTCGCCGATCTTCTTCAGGACCGCATCGTCGCCCTTGTGAAAGAGTCGGGAAACGTAAGATTGTTCCGGATCGCCGCCCTTGCGACTGTCGATGACCGAGGCGAGGCGCAGCAGCGTGTCCAGCGTATTGGCTTGCGTCATTTGTAGATGCTTTCTGGGTCTTTCAGGACCGGCTCGACGGCGACCCACTCGCCGTTCTCCGCCGTGCCTTCGAATTTCTGGAAAAAACAGGAATGGCGGCCGGTGTGGCACGCGATGCCCGAAACCTGCTCGACCTTGAGCAGCACGACGTCTTCGTCGCAATCGAGGCGCACGTCGTGAACGTGCTGAACGTGGCCCGACTCTTCCCCCTTGAACCACAGGCGCTGCCGCGAGCGCGAGAAATACACCGCGCGCTTCAGTTCGATGGTCTTTGCGAGCGCCTCGCGATTCATCCACGCGAACATGAGCACGTCGTTGGTCGATGCTTCCTGCGCGATCACCGGCACGAGGCCGTTCGCGTCCCACTTGACTTTGTCGAGCCAGATCATCTGATCGCTCACGGTTTCAAGTCCTCACCGAAATGCCGTGATCGGCCATGAAGCGCTTCGCTTCGCCGACGGTGTGCTCGCCGTAGTGGAAGATGCTCGCGGCAAGCACCGCGTCCGCGTGACCTTCGACGATGCCATCCGCCAGATGCTGCAACGATCCGACGCCGCCCGACGCGATCACCGGCACCGGCACCGCGTCCGACACGGCGCGCGTCAACGCGAGATCGAAGCCGGCTTTGGTGCCGTCACGATCCATGCTGGTGAGCAGGATTTCGCCCGCGCCGAATTCGGCCATCTTGCGCGCCCATTCGATCGCGTCGATGCGCGTCGCCTTGCGGCCGCCGTGCGTGAAGACTTCCCAGCGCGGCGTTTCGCCTTCGGCCGACACGCGTTTCGCATCGATCGCGACGACGATGCACTGCGAGCCGTGCTTGTCCGACGCGTCGCGCACGAGTTGCGGATTCGCGACCGCCGACGAATTCATGCTGATCTTGTCCGCGCCCGCGTTGAGCAGACGCCGCACGTCTTCGACCGCGCGCACGCCGCCGCCGACCGTCAGCGGAATGAACACCTGCGACGCCACCGATTCGATGATCGGCAGAATGAGATCGCGTTGATCGGAAGTCGCGGTGATATCGAGGAACGTGAGTTCGTCGGCGCCCTGATCGTCGTAACGCCGCGCGATTTCGACGGGATCGCCCGCGTCGCGCAGTTCGACGAAATTGACGCCCTTCACGACGCGGCCGGCGGTTACGTCGAGACAGGGAATGATGCGTTTTGCGAGAGCCATGTTCTTGCCACTTACGGAGTAAGGGCGGCGCCGCGGCCGCCCGGAGTGCTGCTCAGATGTGCTCGCGCTCGGGCGTATCAGGCGCCGTCGGCCTCGCGCAGCGCGTCGGCGCGGGTCTGGGCGGCCTTGAAATCGAGATCGCCGGAGTAGATCGCGCGGCCGCAGATCACGCCTTCGATGCCTTCGTCCTCGACTTCGCAGAGCGATTCGATGTCCGCGATGCTCGACAGCCCGCCGCTCGCAATCACCGGAATCTTCACCGCCCGCGCGAGACGCACGGTTGCTTCGAGGTTGAGGCCCTGAAGCATGCCGTCACGGCCGATGTCCGTGTAGATGATCGATTCGCAGCCGTAGTCTTCGAACTTGCGGCCGAGATCGACGACCTCGTGACCGGTGAGCTTGCTCCAGCCGTCCGTCGCGACCTTGCCGTCCTTCGCGTCCAGTCCGACGATGATGTGTCCCCCGAACGCGCTGCACGCGTCCTGCAGGAAGCCCGGATTCTTCACCGCCGCCGTGCCGATGATGATGTACGACAGGCCGTCGTCCAGATAGCGCTCGATGGTTTCCAGATCGCGGATGCCGCCGCCCAACTGCACGGGAATCTCGCTGCCGACTTCATCGAGGATCGCGCGGATCGCGTCGCCGTTTCTGGGCTTGCCGGCGAACGCGCCGTTCAGATCGACCAGATGCAATCGCCGTGCGCCGCGATCGACCCAATGTCGGGCCATGGCCGCCGGATCCTCTGAAAAAATGGTCGCCTGGTCCATATCGCCCTGCTTGAGGCGCACGCACTGACCGTCCTTAAGATCGATGGCCGGAATGAGCAGCATAGGTATCGCGTATTTTCTGGGTGAAGTTGATCAAAACGGCGCGCGTGCGGTCTTTCGTGCCTGTGCCGCGGGCCGTCTCGCTAGTGTAGTACAAGTCTTGCAACGGTCATGCGCCCGTAGTAATAGGCGAAAACGCTAGCGGGCACGGTATTTCACGGGTTCCAGTGCACGAAATTGCGATAGAGACGCAATCCTGCGTCCGCGCTCTTTTCGGGGTGGAATTGGGTGGCGAAGATATTGTCGCGCGCCACCGCCGACGTGAACGCGCTGCCGTACACGGTTTCGCCGGATGTGTGAGCCGGATTGTCCGGCACCACGTAGTAGCTGTGGACGAAGTAGAAGAACGCGCCGTCCGCGACGCCGTCCCAGACCGGATGCGCCTGTGTCTGACGCACGCGATTCCAGCCCATTTGCGGCACCTTGAAGCGCGAGCCGTCGTCCTGCAGCAGACCGTCGAGCTGGAAGCGCACGACCTTGCCGGGCAGAAGACCGAGGCCCTTCGTGTCGCCTTCCTCGCTCCAGTCGAAGAGCATCTGCTCGCCGACGCACACGCCGAGCATCGGCTTTTCGCGCGCCGCCTGCATCACCGCTTCCTGCAAACCGGATTCGGCGAGATGCCCCATGCAGTCGCGCATCGCGCCCTGGCCCGGCAGCACGACGCGATCCGCCGCGTGAATGCCTTGCGGCTGATCGACGATCGCCACGTTCGCTTCGGGTGCAGCCTTCTTCAGCGCCTGGTAGACCGAGCGCAGGTTGCCCATTCCGTAATCAACAATCGCAATCGAAGTATTCATTTCAAAGATGGCATCAAGGCCTTCAACCCGTCGACGATGAACTCCACCGCCAATGCGGACAACATCAAACCCATGAGACGCGTGCCGATGTTGATTCCCGTGCGCCCGACGACGCGCGCGATCGGCTCTGCGAGATTCAGCGCGCCGAAGCACAGCCCCGCGATGATCGCGCCCAGCACGACGAGCCCGAAGCGGTCGTACCAGTGTTGCGCATTCGCAGCATAGACGATCACCGTGCTGATCGAGCCGGGACCGGTAAGCAGCGGAATCGCGAGCGGCACGACCGCGATGCTATTGCGCTCCTCGGCTTCCATGCGTTCTTCCGGCGTCGAACGCGCATTGCCGACCTGCGCGTTCAACATGCTGATCGCCATGAGCAGCATGATGATGCCGCCGCCCACTTCGAACGACCCGACCGAAATCCCGAAGAACGCGATGATCTGCTGGCCGAGCAGCGCCGTCACCGCGATCACGCAGAAGACTGAAATCGAAGCGACGCGAATCGTGTTGCGTCTTTCGAGATCGGATTGCTGCGAGGTCAGGCTGAGAAAAAACGGTATCGCGCCGATCGGGTTGATCAGCGCGAGCAATGAGATAAACGACTTGAACAAATCCATCTTTTTTCCGGCGCAGCAACGCGCCGAACCGGTCAGTCGGCTTAGAGACTGCCTTTGGTCGACGGAATCTGCCCCGCCGCGCGCTCGTCGACTTCGCACGCCATGCGCAGCGCGCGGCCGAACGCCTTGAACACGGTTTCGACCTGATGATGCGCGTTGATGCCGCGCAGGTTGTCGATATGCAGCGTCACGCCGGCGTGATTCACGAATCCGCGGAAGAATTCGATGGTCAGATCGACGTCGAACGTGCCGATGCGCGCGCGCGTGAACGGCACATGGAACTCGAGCCCCGGACGCCCCGAAAAATCGATGACGACGCGCGACAGCGCTTCGTCGAGCGGTACGTACGAATGCCCGTAACGGCGAATGCCCTTGCGGTCGCCGATGGCCTTCGCGATGGCCATTCCGAGCGTGATGCCGGTGTCTTCTACCGTATGGTGATCGTCGATATGGAGGTCGCCATGCGCTTCGATGTCGAGATCGATGAGCCCGTGACGGGCAATCTGGTCGAGCATGTGATCGAGGAACGGGACGCCGGTGGCGAGCTTCTGCTTGCCGGTGCCGTCCAGATCGAGCTTCACACGGATCTGCGTTTCGCTGGTGTTGCGAACGACTTCCGCAATACGCATGGTGATTCCTTGAGACTTAATCGAGAGTGGGGAGCTTCTTGAGCGCGGCGATCATTTGCGCGTTTTCTTCGGCAGAGCCGACCGTCAAACGCACGCAGTTAGCCAGCAATGGGTGCATTTTACCCACGTTTTTTACCAAAACCCGCGAAGTCAGAAGGGTTTCGAAAGCAACGGCGGCGTCCGGAACGCGCACGAGCAGGAAATTGCCCGCGCTCGGGAATACCGTCATGCCGGGCAGCGCCGCCACTTCGCGTGCGAGTTTCGTGCGTTGCGCGCGCAGTTCGGCCGCTTGAGCGTCGAGCACGTCGAGGTGATCGAGCAGGAAATCGGCCGTGGCCTGCGTCAGCACGTTGATGTTGTACGGCGGGCGCACTTTGTCGAACTGCGTGATCCACGAGGGGCGGCCCGCCATGTAGCCGAGACGGATGCCCGCGAGCCCGAGCTTCGAGACAGTCCGCATCACGACGACGTTGTCGAACTCCGCCGCGCGCGGCATCCAGCTTTTTTCGGCGAACGGCTGATACGCCTCGTCGATCACGACGAGACTCTTCTTCGACGCGGCGATCACGCGTTCGATGTCGGCGTCGTCGTAGAGCGTGCCGGTCGGGTTGTTCGGATACGCCAGATACACGAGCGCCGGCGCGTGCTCATCGATGGCGGCGACGAGCGCGTCGGCGTCGAGCGTGAAGTCGGCCTTCAGCGGCACACCGATGAACTCGAGATGCGCGAATTTCGCCGACATTTCGTACATCACGAAGCCCGGCACCGGAGCGACGACCTTCGCGCCCGGCTTCGAGCACGCGACCGACATCATGCTGATGAGCTCGTCCGAACCGTTGCCGAGCAGCACGTCGCAGGCGTCGGGCACGTTCATGGTGCGCTTGATCTTGGCGAGCAATTCCGCCGGACGCGGCGCGGGATAACGGTTCAGCGCGACGCCCGCGAGATGCTCGCCCAATGCTTTGGCGAGGTCGGCGGGCAGCGTGTAGGGATTTTCCATCGCGTCGAGCTTGATGAGGCCCGTGGCATCGGGCACGGGATAGCTCGTCATCGCGAGGACGTCGGGTCGGATGATGTCTTGTGATGTCGTCATGTTTTCCCGGCGTCTCTCTCGCCGGTTCGGGTGGCGGCTCTCAGGCCGCCTCGTTCATTCGGGCCGGTTTTCGCTTCAGCCGACTTTTTTCATCCGGTATTCGGCGCTCTTCGCGTGCGCCTGCAGGCCTTCGCCGTACGCCAGTTCCGCCGCGATTTCGCCGAGCGTCTGCGCGCCGTCCGCGCTCACTTCGATCACGCTCGAACGCTTCATGAAGTCGTAGACGCCGAGCGGCGACGAGAAGCGCGCGGTGCGCGACGTCGGCAATACGTGGTTCGGGCCCGCGCAGTAATCGCCGAGGCTTTCGCTCGTGTAGCGGCCGAGGAACATCGCGCCTGCGTTGTGAATTTGCGCGGCCCACTGATGCGGATCGAGCGCGGAAATCTCAAGATGCTCCGGCGCGATATCGTTGGCGATCGCGCACGCCTCGGCCATGTCCTTCACCTTGATGAGCGCGCCGCGATCTTCGAGCGAGCGCTGGATGACGTCGCGACGCGGCATCGCCGGCAGCAGCTCGACGATCGCGTCTTCCACGCGCTGGATGAAGTCGTCGTCCGGGCACAGCAGAATGGATTGCGCGAGTTCGTCGTGCTCGGCCTGCGAGAAGAGGTCCATCGCGACCCAGCGCGGATCGGTGGTGGCGTCGCAGATCACGAGAATTTCGGACGGCCCCGCGATCATGTCGATGCCGACCGTACCGAACACGCGCCGCTTCGCCGACGCGACATACGCGTTACCCGGACCGCAAATCTTGTCGACGGCAGGCACGCTTTGCGTGCCGTACGCGAGCGCGGCCACCGCTTGCGCGCCGCCGATCGTGAACACGCGATCCACGCCGCCGAGCAGCGCCGCCGCGAGCACCAGCGGATTCTTCACGCCATCGGGCGTCGGCACGACCATCACGATTTCCTTCACGCCCGCCACGCGCGCCGGAATCGCGTTCATCAGCACGGACGACGGATACGCCGCCTTGCCGCCCGGCACATAGATGCCCGCGCGATCGAGCGGCGTGACCTTCTGGCCGAGCACGGTGCCGTCGGCTTCGGTGTAGTGCCAGCTATGGCTGCCGCATTCGATGCGCTGCTTCTCGTGATAGCCGCGCACGCGCGCCGCCGCCGCTTCGAGCGCCGCGCGGCGCTTCGGTTCGAGCCCTTCGAGCGCGGCTTCCATCTCCGAGAGCGGCAGTTCGAGCGCCGCGACGCTGTCCGCCTTCAGACGATCGAACTTGTTGGTGTATTCGAGCACGGCTTCGTCGCCGCGCGCCTTCACGTCCGCGAGAATCTGCGCGACCGAGCGCTCGATCGCCTCATCCTCGCTCGCTTCGAACGCGAGGACCGCACGCAGCGCCTTCTGGAAACCGTCGGCGCTGGAATCGAGTTTGCGAATCTTGATAGACATGCTGGTTTTCCGTTTTGCTGTTGGCGCGCCGCGTCGTGCGGCCCGCCTAATTTCCCTTGCTGACCGTCGCGCGCTCGAACGCGTCGAGGAACGGCTTGAGCGCCGCGCGCTTCAGCTTCAGCGCCGCCTGATTCACGACGAGGCGCGAGGAAATCTGCATGATCTCTTCGACTTCGACGAGATTGTTCGCCCGCAGCGTGCCGCCCGAGCTGACCAGATCGACGATCGCATCGGCCAGGCCGACGAGCGGCGCGAGTTCCATCGATCCGTACAGCTTGATCAGATCGACGTGCACGCCCTTCGCCGCGAAATGCTGACGCGCGGTTTCCGTGTACTTCGTCGCGACCTTCAGACGCGCGCCCTGGCGCACCGCGCTCGCATAGTCGAAACCGTTCTTCACGGCCACCGACATACGGCAGCGCGCGATATCGAGATCGACCGGCTGATACAGGCCGCTGCCGCCGTGCTCGATCAGCACGTCCTTACCCGCGACGCCGAAATCGGCCGCGCCGTACTCGACGTAAGTCGGCACATCGGTCGCGCGCACGATGATCACGCGCAGATTCGGATTCGTCGTCGGAAGGATCAGTTTGCGCGAGCTTTCCGGATCTTCGGCCACCTGCACGCCCGCGGCGGCGAGCAGCGGCAGCGTCTCCTCGAAGATACGCCCTTTCGACAACGCGAGCGTGAGGGGCGCGCTCGGCTGCACCGACGACGACGTCTGCGGCAGCGAACTCATTGCTCGCTCCCGCTGCCCTTGATGCGGCGCACGTTCGCGCCGACCGCCGTCAGCTTCGATTCCATGCGGTCGTAGCCGCGATCCAGATGGTAGATGCGGTCGATCAGCGTTTCGCCGTCCGCGCACATCGCCGCGATCACGAGACTCGCCGACGCGCGCAGATCGGTCGCCATGACCTTCGCGCCGGACAGCTTCTCGACGCCGGCGATGAGCGCCGTGTTGCCGTCGATGGTGATGCTCGCGCCCAGACGATTCAGCTCCTGAACGTGCATGAAGCGGTTCTCGAAGATCGTCTCGACGACTTGCGACGTGCCCTTCGCGATCGTGTTGAGCGCCATGAACTGCGCCTGCATGTCGGTCGGGAACGCGGGGTATTCGGACGTGCGGATATTCACCGCTTCGGCGCGCTTGCCCATACGCACGCGCATCCAGTCGTCGCCTTCCTCGATCGTCACGCCGGCTTCGCGCAGCTTCGCCGTCACGGCGTCGAGCAGATGCGAGCTCACGCGACGCAGCGTGACGTCGCCGCCCGCGGCCGCGACCGCGCACAGGAACGTGCCCGCTTCAATGCGGTCCGGCACGACGTCGTGCTTCGCGCCGTGCAGCTTGTCGACGCCCTGAATCACGAGACGGTCGGTGCCGATGCCGTCGATCTTCGCGCCCATCTTCACGAGCAGATGCGCGAGGTCGCTCACTTCGGGTTCGCGCGCGGCGTTCTCGATGACCGTCTCGCCGTCGGCCAGCACCGCCGCCATCAGCAGGTTCTCGGTGCCGGTGACGGTGATCATGTCGGTGATGATGCGCGCGCCCTTCAGACGCTTCGCGCGCGCTTCGATGAAGCCGTGCTCGATGTTGATCTCGGCGCCCATCGCCTGCAGGCCCTTGATGTGCTGATCGACCGGACGCGCGCCGATCGCGCAGCCGCCGGGCAGCGACACCTTCGCTTCGCCGAAGCGCGCGACGAGCGGACCGAGCACGAGAATCGACGCGCGCATCGTCTTGACCATTTCGTACGGCGCGACGAGCTTGTCGACCTTCGACGCGTTGAGGTTCACGCGCCCGTCGCCGGACACTTCGGACTGCACGCCCATCTGGCGCAACAGCTTGACCATCGTGCGAACGTCCTGAAGATTCGGCACGTTCGACAGATGGACGTCGTCGGCGGTGAGAAGGCTTGCGCAAAGAATCGGCAGCGCCGCGTTCTTCGCACCCGAAACGGTGATTTCGCCGGAGAGCTTCGCGCCTCCCGTGATGACCAGTTTATCCATGGCTTGTCCTTCGACCGAGCTGCCTGCGGTGCCCTTTTCAGCGCCGCCGTTGTCTTGAATGAATCGCACTCTTTACTGCCTTTGTCTTTCCGGTGATGCCGGTGTTACGTGTGTTGAGTCGTATGACCTGATTTGGCTTCGCCGGGTGGACTCAGGCCGATTTCCACTCGTCGGGGGTCAGGGTCTTCATGCTGAGTGCATGAATCTCCTGTTTCATGCGCTCGCCGAGCGCCGCATAAACCAGTTGATGACGCGCGATCAGCCGCTTGCCGACGAACGCGTCGCTCACGATGGTCGCGAAAAAATGCTGGCCATCGCCCTCCACTTCCAAATGCTGGCAAGCGAGGCCTTTGGCGATGTAATCCTTCACCTGCTCCGGAGTCGGCAACATGGTGGAAGTCTCCTTGAGAATTAGTGACGCAGCTTGTAGCCGCTCGCGAGCAGTCGCACGGCGATCAACGCCAGCACGGCCAAAAATCCGCCGACGATGCCGAGGCTCATCAACGGATTCACGTCGGACAGGCCGAAGAAGCCATAGCGAAAGCCGTCGATCATGTAGAAGAACGGGTTCAGATGCGACACCGCGCGCCACACGGGCGGCAGCGTATGTGTCGAGTAGAACACGCCTGAAAGAAACGTGAGCGGCATGATGAGGAAGTTCTGGAACGCGGCCAGCTGGTCGAACTTGTCGGCCCAGATGCCCGCGATCAGACCCAGCGTGCCGAGAATGCCCGAACCGAGGATCGCGAACGCAATGATGTAGAGCGGCGCGGAAAACGACATCGGGATGAACCATATCGTCACGACGAACACGCCGAAGCCGACGCACAGGCCGCGCACGACCGACGCCAGCACATACGCAAAGAACATCTCCCAATGCGCGATCGGCGGCAGCAGCACGAACACCAGATTGCCGGTGATCTTCGACTGGATCAGCGACGACGAACTGTTCGCGAACGCGTTCTGCAGCACGCTCATCATCACGAGGCCGGGCACGAGAAAACTCGTATAACCGACGCCGGGATACACCTCGACGCGGCCGGAAAGCGCATGACCGAAGATCGTCAGGTACAGAAGCGCCGTCACGATCGGCGCGAGGACCGTCTGAAACGAAACCTTCCAGAAGCGCAGCAGCTCCTTGTAGAACAACGTCTGGAAGCCGCTCATGAAAGTCCCTCGACCACTTCCGGCTCGTTCATCACCTGCACGAACACGTCTTCCAGATCCGCCTTGCGCACTTCGATTTCATCGAACGTGCAGCCGGCCGCGCGGCATTTCGCGAGAATCGGCTCGACGTCGTCATAGCTCGCGAGACGCAGCAGATGTTGCGCGCCCATCACCGCGTGCGGATCGACTTCGAGCGCGCGCAAGTCCGCCGGCAACGCGCCGTTCGACAGACGCAGATACAGTTGCATGCCTGAAAAGCGCTGCAGCAGCGTGCTCGTGCGTTCGAGGGCGACGACTTCGCCGCGACGAAGCATCGCGAGCCGATGACACAGCGACTCGGCTTCTTCGAGATAGTGCGTCGTCAGGACGATCGTGTGGCCCTCGCGATTCAGGCGCGAGATGAATTTCCAGAGTGTCTGACGCAGTTCGACATCGACGCCGGCGGTGGGCTCGTCGAGCACGATCACCGGCGGCCGATGCACGAGCGCCTGCGCCACGAGCACGCGGCGCTTCATCCCGCCGGAGAGGGCGCGCGTGTTGACGTCGGCTTTCTCGGTGAGATCGAGATTGGCCATGACCTCGTCGATCCAGTCGTCGTTGTTGCGCAAGCCGAAATAGCCCGACTGGATGCGCAACGACTCGCGCACGGTGAAGAACGGATCGAACACCAGTTCCTGCGGCACGACGCCGAGCGCACGGCGCGCGGCCCGGAAGTCGCTGACGACATCGTGACCACGCACGGAGATCGTGCCGCTATCGGCGCGCGCCAGACCGGCCAGAATGCTGATCAACGTGGTTTTGCCCGCACCGTTGGGGCCGAGCAAGCCGAAGAACTCGCCCTCTTCCACCGTGAGGCTCACGCCTTTGAGCGCCTGGAGATCCTTGTAGCGCTTCCTGACGTTTCGGATTTCTATGGCTGACATGGACAGTGCGCGCGCCTCGTGCGGCCGCGCCTCGATTGTGCGGACTTTCGCCTGACGTTCCCTTCCTCAGACAAAAAGGGCCGGGAGCGGCTGCGAAAAAAACGTTTGATTATAGGGCAAAGCCGTTGGAGCCGACTTCGGAGCGATCCTGATTGCGGCGACGCAGAGCCGCCGCTTCTGCGCGGAGTCAGAACAGGATCAATGTCGGAACGAGAGGAGCGTATCGACGCCATAGGCTCGCGCAAGACTGACGAGCCCGGAAGGAAGATTGACGACGCCGAGCGCGGCGCCGCGCGCGGTGGCTGCGCGCTGCCATGCGAGCAGCACGGCGAGCGCGGAAGAATCGAACTGCGTGAGCGGCGCGCAATCGACTTCGGTCGCGCCCGCAGCGATGCGCGACAGACCCGCTTCGAGCGCGGCCTTCGCGCTCTCGTGGGTCAGCGTCGCGGCCGTCTGAAAACGGCCGCCTGTGGCTGGCGTGCTCACGATGCCTTGCCGCTCGCGAGTTGCTCGTTACGCTGCGTCAGGAACTGCAGCAAGCCGCTCACGCCATTGCGCGAAATCTGCTCGTTGAATTGCTGCTGATACGCCTGGATCAGCCACGCGCCGAGCACGTTGATGTCGTACACGCGCCAGCCTTGCGCCGTCTTGTACAGGCGATAGTCGAGCTCGACCGGCGAGCCGTTGTTCATCACGACCGAGCGGACAACGACGTCGGTGTCGTCCGGATTGGCGCGGAACGGCTTGTATTGAACCGTCTGGTCGCGCACTTGCGCGAGCGCGCCGGAATACGTGCGGATCAGGAGCATCTTGAACTGCTCGACGATCTGCTTCTGCTGTTCGGGCGTCGCCGAATTCCAGTTGCGGCCCATCACGAGACGCGTCGTGCGCGTGAAATCCGTGTACGGCAGGATCTTCTGATTGACGAGCTCGGTGATCTTGTTGATGTCGCCCGAGCGGATCTTCGAGTCCGACTTGATTTCGTCGAGGACTTGTTGCGTGACCGTCTTGATCATCGTGTCGGGCGAGCTCGTATCGACGCTTTGCGCCGACGCTGTGCCACAAAACGCGACGAACATCGCGAAGATGGGGAGAAGCAAGAATTTTTTCATCACGGACCCTGCAAAAGTAGATGCTCCGGTTTGAGCGCGCCGCCCGATTCGAGTTCAGGCGACGCGGCATCCAAAGCGTAAGAAATATCGTTAGATATGTTACCGCGCGTTAGCGACAGGCCGCTCAACGCAAGCGGAATGAAGGGAAACCCGGCGGCGCGCGCGGCGGAACATACTGGTTGCCCGGCACGGTGTTGGCGCTACCGCTCGCCGGTGCGGGTGCCGCCGCCGTACCCGAAGCCGCCGATGCGGCCGCGGCAGGCGCCGCCGTCGCCGATGCGCCTTCCGTGCCTTCATCGCCGTAATTCGGCAGCGGCGCTTCGCCGTAGTCCGGCATGCTGCCGTCGCCGCCCGAAATCAGATACTGACGACGCTGCAAGTATGCGTTTCGGACGAACGAATACTTGTCGAGCGCGGCATCGGCGAGCACGTCGGTCGCCCCCAGAAGATTCGCGCGCACGTTGACGAGGTTCACGCCATAGAGCGCCCAGCTCACCGAATCCGGGCTCACGTAGGTGAGCGGATTGCCGAAATAGTCGACCACGAGTCCGGCGGAATCTCGCACCGTGCTCGGCCCGAGCAGCGGCAGCACCACGTACGGACCGGACGGCACGCCATAGTGGCCGAGCGTCAGCCCGAAATCGCCGGAATGCTTCGGCAGCCGCGCGATGGTCGCGACGTCGAACAGGCCGCCGACGCCGAACAGCGTGTTGATCGCGACGCGCATGATGTCCGACACGCCGTCCGCAATTTTCAGTTGCGCCAGATTGTTCGCGGCGATGTACACGTCGCCGATATTCGAGAAGAAGTTGGTCACGCTGTTGCGCACCGGCTCCGGTACGAGCCACACGTAACCCTTCGCCACCGGCTTCACCGCGTACTGATCAACAGTGTCGTTGATCGTGAACATCGTCCGGTTATAGCTCTCGAATGGGTCCCCTTTGGTCGGCGTCGTCACCGTCGCGCAACCGGTGAGCGCAACGACGCCCGCCACCATGATTGCGCGCCGCATCCCAATCGCCTGCATGTTCTTCTCCTTATTGAGCGGCGCCCGATGCGGCGCTCGCACCTGCCGCGCCCGCCGCACCCGATGCGCCCATCGCGCTCGCCGCGCCCGGGAAAGCCGGCGCGCGTGCGGGCTCGGGCACAGCCGGCGCCCCCGACGATTTCGAGGCGCCCGAATCCGCCGCCTTGTTGTAGAGGAACTGGCCGATCAGGTTTTCGAGCACCACGGCCGATTGCGTCATCGTGATGGTGTCGCCGTTCTTGAGCATCTGATCGTCGCCGCCCGGCTCGAGGCCGATGTATTGCTCGCCGAGCAAGCCGGAAGTCAGGATCTTCGCGGACGAATCCTTCGGAAACTGATACTGCTTGTCGATATCGATCGTGACCACGGCCTGATACGTGTTCGCATCGAAGCCGATGCTGCCGACGCGCCCGACCGTCACGCCCGCGCTCTTCACGGGCGCGCGCGCCTTCAGTCCGCCGATGTTGTCGAACTTCAGTTTCACCGCGTAGGTTTGCTGGAACGACAGGGAGCTCATGTTGCCCGCCTTCAGCGCGAGAAAGAGCAGCGCCACGAAACCGAGCACCACGAAGAGGCCGACCCAAAAGTCGAGAGCAGTCTTTTTCATCGTCTTCCCAAAGAGAATCTTTTCGCAGATGGCGCGTGACGGTCTGTGCCCTTCACAACGCCTGCGCCTCGTGCGGCGCCTGCGCTTGGTTCATTAGCTGAACATCAGTGCGGTGAGCAGGAAATCGAGCCCGAGCACGGCGAGCGACGCATATACGACCGTTTTCGTCGTCGCGCGCGACACGCCTTCGGGCGTTGGCCGTGCTTCGTAGCCCTGGAACAACGCGATGAACGTCACCGCGAAGCCGAACACGATGCTCTTGATGACGCCGTTCCCGACATCGCGCCACACGTCCACGCCGCCTTGCATCTGCGACCAGAACGCGCCCGGATCGACGCCGATCAGCATCACGCCGACGACGTAGCCGCCGATGATGCCGACCGCGCTGAAAATGGCCGCCAGCACCGGCATGGCGACGATGCCCGCCCACATGCGCGGCGCGACGACCACCTTGAGCGGATCGACCGCCATCATTTCCATTGCGGTGAGTTGCTCGCCGGCTTTCATCAAGCCGATTTCGGCGGTCAGCGACGTGCCCGCGCGCCCCGCGAACAGTAGCGCCGTGACGACCGGCCCGAGCTCGCGCACGAGCGAAAGCGCCACCAGAAGCCCGAGCGCCTGTTCCGAACCGTAGCGGCTCAGCGTGTAATAGCCCTGCAAGCCGAGCACGAAGCCGACGAACAAACCCGACACCGCGATGATGACGAGCGAATAATTGCCGACGAAGTGGATCTGTTTCGTGACGAGGCGCGGGCGGCGCAACAGCGGAAAAAATTCGACCACGAGGCGCAGGAACATGCGCGTTGCGTAGCCTGCGGTGCCGAAACCGTCGAGCACCCAGCGTCCGAGCGCGCTGATCATGCCTGCCCTCCGATGCCGAAATCTGCGGCGAGCGGCGTGCTCGCATAGTGGAACTTGAATGGGCCGTCGGGCGTGCCGTCGATGAACTGGCGCACGGTCGGATCCTGCGATGCGCGCAGTTGCGCCGGCGTGCCTTCGGCGTGAATGCCGCCGTTCGCGATGAAATACACGTAGTCCGCGATCGCGAAGGATTCCGGTACGTCGTGCGTAACGAGAATGGACGTTGCGCCGAGCGCGTCGTTGATCGTGCGGATGAGCTGCGCCGTGATGCCGAGCGAAATGGGATCGAGGCCGGCGAACGGCTCGTCGTACATCATCAACTGGGGATCGAGCGCGATTGCGCGGGCGAGCGCCACGCGGCGCGCCATGCCGCCCGAAATCTCCGACGGCGTGAGATCGCGCGCGCCGCGCAGGCCGACCGCGTTCAGCTTCATCAGCACGAGATCGCGGATCAGCGCTTCCGGAAGGTCCGTGTGTTCGCGCAGCGGGAACGCGACGTTCTCGAACACCGTCTGGTCGGTGAACAACGCGCCGAACTGGAACAGCATGCCCATCTTCCGGCGCAGCGCGTACAGACCGTCGCGCGTCTGGGCGCCGACGTCCTGTCCGTCGAACATGACTTTGCCGCGACTCGCCTTCACGAGACCGCCGACCAGACGCAAGGTCGTGGTTTTGCCGCAGCCTGAGCCGCCCATGACCGCGACCACCTGCCCACGCGTGAATCGCATGTTCAGGTTCGACAGGACGAGCCGGTCGCCGTAGCCGAAGTCGACGTCGCGTAGCTCTAGCAGAGTCTCGGAGAAAGCAGGCACTGGGTAAGAGATTCCGTTGGCGCAAGAGGCCGAATTATAGGGCCTGCGCGCAATCGGTGCTTTGCCTAGGCGTGTATCCCCTTGCTTTTGGGACTTTTCACCGTTGACCTGCGAACATTTTTTGCAGTGACAAAACCGCCGCGGCTGTGTCCGGCGCCTCGGTGACCGCGCGCACGACCGCCGCGCTGAGCACGCCGGTTTCCAGCACGCCCGGCATCGCCTTGGCGTCGATTCCACCAATGGCGACAAGCGGCACCCGCCCCGACAGCAGTTGCACGTAGCGCGACAGGCGCGCCAACCCTTGCGGCTTGGTCGGCATGACTTTCGTCGTGGTCGGGAAGACGGCGCCGAGCGCAAGGTAGCTCGGCTTGAAGTGCAGCGCGCGCAACATCTCGTAATAGCCGTGCGTCGACAGACCGAGCCGCACGCCGGCTTTCGCGATGGCGTTCAGGTCGGCCGTCTGCACGTCTTCCTGTCCGAGGTGCACGCCGTACGCGCCCGCCGCAATCGCCTCGCGCCAATGATCGTTGATGAAAACCTGCGCGTCATGCCGACGTCCCGCCTCGACCGAGCGCGAGATTTCGCGCTGCAAGTCGGCGGCGTCGGCGGTTTTGCGGCGCAGTTGCGTCGTGCGGACGCCGAGATCGAGCACGCGCTCGACCCAGTCGGCGCTCGGCAGCACCGGATACAGGCCGAGCCGATCGGGGCACGCCGGGAATCCGCCTTCGGGCGCGGCGGGCAGATCGGCGACGCGCGGAAACGTCGCGAAATCGACGGGCCACGCGTCGTCCTTGTTCTCATCGCCCGCGCGCCAGGCGAGCGCGAGCGTCAGCGCGTCGTGCGGCTCGAAATTGCAGTCGAGGAAAGCGGCGAGCGCGGACAGCCAATCATCCGACCATTCGCCTTCGAGCGCGAAACGCTCGTCGCCACGACGCAGCGTGACGCGATCGCCATGCGCTTCGAGGATTGCCGCGGCGCCGTTCGCGGCCACATCGTGCGGCTCGTTGAACACGATGATGTCGCTCGCCTGCGGCGATTCCGGCGCGGTCAGGCAGATGCGCCAGCGCGTTTCCGCCGCCGGCCATTCGCCCAGACGCGCGCGAATCCGCTCGGCGACTTCAGTCAGCTCGTCCGCCGGCGGCCAGAACACTTCACGATTCAACAAGCTCATGCCGCGCCTCCGTCCTGATGCCAGAACGGCATGCCGACGACCGGCGTGCTCGCCTGCGCGCTGTCGCGCTCGGCCATGGGGCCCGCGAGGAACGCGGTGCGCCCCGCTTCGACGCCGAGCGCGAACGCGCGCGCCATCTGCGGCGGGAAGGTTGCCTGCGAGACGGCCGTGTTGAGCAGCACGCCATCGAAGCCCCATTCCATCACCTGACACGCATGCGACGGCACGCCGAGACCGGCATCGACGATCAGCGGCACATCCGGCAGACGCTCGCGCAAGGTGCGCAGCCCGTATGGATTCGTCACGCCCTTGCCCGTCCCGATGGGCGCGCCCCACGGCATCAGCGCTTCGCAGCCGGCATCGAGCAGACGCCGGCCGATGACGAGATCTTCCGTGCAGTAAGGCAGCACCTTGAAGCCATCGCGGATCAGCTTGGCCGCCGCTTCGACGAGGCCGATCGGATCGGGCTGCAGCGTGTAGTCGTCGCCGATCAATTCCAGTTTGATCCACGGCGTCTCGAACACCTCGCGCGCCATGTGCGCGGTCGTGAGCACCTCGTCGACGCTCTGGCAGCCCGCCGTGTTCGGCAAAAGCGCGACGCCGTGGCGCTTGAGCACATCGAAGAAGCCGGCTTCCCCGGTCTCCGACTGACGGCGCAGCGCGACCGTGACCATGCCCGGCCGAGCGGCGTCGATGGAGTCGGAAAGCGATTGCAGCGACGGATAACGCGACGTGCCGAGCAGCACGCGGCTCGGAAACGTCTCGCCGTAGAGCGTGAGGACGTCGGCGGTGGAAATGGTCATGGTTCGATCCTTCGGTTCGGAGTTCAGCCGCCCGCGACGGGCGACACGACGTCGAGCTTGTCGCCGGCGGCGAGCGTTTTCGTGGCGTGTTCGCCGCGCGCGACGAACTGGCCGTTCAGCGCGACCGCGAACGGCGGTTTCGCGCCGAACGCGGCGAGCGCGTCGGTGACGGTGGTGGCGTCGGGCAAATCGAAGACGCGCTGATTGATGTGGATGTTCATGGTTGTTTCCTGATGACTAGAGCGCTGGCGCAACCGCGAACTCGCCGTGCAGCAGTTCGGGCCAGCGCGCGGCGCTGCGGAAATCGGAGAAGGCCTCGGCATCGGCGATATCGCCGGAAGCGAGCGCGTCGGCGAGACGGCACGCGGCATCCGCGACTTCGGGCGCGATCATGAAGCCGTGCCGGTACAAGCCGTTCACGCGCAAGGTCCGCGCCCCGTCCCAGACGATCGCCGGCCGGTGATCCGGCAAGGTCGGCCGGCAATGCGAGTTCAGTTCGAGGATGCGCGCCTCGCCGAAACCCGGATGCACCGCGAACGCGGCGCTCAGCAGCTCGAGCGCCGAACGTACGCTCACGGGCGACATGTCCTCGCCCTCGACTTCCGTCGCGCCGATCACGTAGAGATCGTTCTCCTTCGGCGCGATGTAGAGCGGATAGCGCGGATGCAAGAGCCGCACCGGCCGCGTCAGCCCGATGCCCGGCGCGTGCACGCGCGCGACTTCGCCGCGAACGCCGCGCAGCGCGGGCCACGCGGGCTTGCCGCCGAGGCCGCGGCAATCGATGATCCAGCGCGCGTCGGGCATCGCATCGACGGCGGTGTTCCAGTGCGTACGCACGCCGCGCGCGGCAAGTCCGGCGGCGAGCGCGCCAAGCGCCTGACGGTTGTCGAGTTGGCCTTCGTTCGGCAGCAGCCAGCCCTGCGCGAAGCGCGTTCCGAGCGCCGGTTCGGCTTGCGCGACTTGCGCGCCCGCGAGCTTGACGAAGCCGCCGTCGAGCAGATCGGCGGGCGAATTGGCCTTGAGACGGCGTTCGAAGAGCGGCGCTTCGGCGCGATCCGCGCCGTGCCAGACGACGAGCGTGCCGTTGCGCTGAAAGAAAACCGGCTCGGGCAATTGCACGATGAGTTCAGGCCAGCGTTCGAGCGATGCCGCCCCCAGCCCGACGACGAGCGGCTCCGCGCTCGCCGCTTCCGCGAGCGGCGCGAGCATGGCGGCGGCGACCCACGCGGCCGACTGCGTGCCGGCGGCGTCGCCGCGTTCGTAAAGCGCGACGTCGTGGCCCGCGCCCGCGAGTTGCCAGGCGACGAGCCGTCCGACGAGCCCGCCGCCGACGACGGCGAAATCCGGCCGGCGCGCGGCGCCCTGATCGATTCTGTTCATCAATTCGATGTCTCCATACGCGTAACGCTGCGCTGCACGATGGAGACGAAAGACGCGATCCCGATCGTGCTGGCGCGGCGCCACATCACGAGGACGAAATCAGCGGGAGAGACCGGCTCGGCAGCGCATGAAGCGCGCCGGGCGCGAAGAAAGGACTGGAAGAGACTGGAGGAATGGCGCGAGGCTCGCGCGGTCTCCGGAAACTTCCCTCGCCGGTATTACCCGGATCGGGTGCAAAGGGTCTCTCTCAGCCTCGCCGCGCTGCCGACCGTTCCGGCCGCCGATGCACGCGAAGCACCCCTGTTTCGTCGAGGGTCATTAAAACATGAAAGGCGAAGGCGCTGCAAACCGGGATTCCCCGCCTTTTATCGTGCGCGGCGGCACTCTGGCACAATGCCGCGAACATGGTTCGCAGGACGATCGCCCGAAATTAAGTGAGCGTTAAGCGAACCCCGGAACAATCTGCGGAGCCGGAAAACGCCGCGCGCGGCCCGGCCGCGGACGTAACAATCGGGCGCCACGAGGCGCATCAGCAGGAAGCTCATGACCAACACCCATACCGAAAGCACGCAGCAGAAGGCCGACGAAGTCTCGGCGTGGAGCCTCATCAAGCCCTACTGGGTGTCGGAGGAGCGCGGCTTCGCGTGGGGCCTTCTCGTCGCGATCATCGCGATCAACATGACCGTTGTGTGGATCAACGTCCGGCTCAACAGCTGGAACGCCGACTTCTACAACGCGCTGCAGAACAAGAACGTCAAGGACTTTCCGCATCTGCTGCTGATCTTCACGGGCCTCGCGTTCGCGTACATCCTGCTCGCGGTGTACGGTCGATATCTGCGGCAGATGCTCGCGTTTCGCTGGCGTCAATGGCTCACCAACCGCTTTCTGGAACAATGGCTCGGTGACAAGGCGTTCTACCGCATCGAGCGCGACCGCCTCGCCGACAACCCCGACCAGCGTATTTCCGACGACCTGCAATCCTTCGCCACCACCACGCTTTCGCTCTCGCTCGATCTGCTTTCGACGCTCGTCACGCTCGTCACTTTCATCACGATTCTCTGGACCATCGCGGGCGCGCTGACCTTCTCGCTCGGCGGCACGCCGATCACGATTCCGGGCTACATGGTCTGGGCCGCCGCGCTCTACGCGATTCTCGGCTCGCTGATCATCCAGAAGGTCGGGCATCCGCTCGTGTCGATCAACTATCAGCAGCAGAAGGTCGAGGCCGATTTCCGTTTCGGCCTGATCCGCGTGCGCGAGAACGCCGAACAGATTGCGTTTTATGACGGCATCGCGACCGAAACGGCGAACGCAAAGACCATCTTCCAGCGCATTCGCGACAACTGGTGGATGATCATGAAGTACACGAAGCGCATGACCTTCGTGCTGTCGTTCTACGGGCAGATCGCGATCATTTTCCCGATCATGGTCGCCGCGCCGCGCTACTTCGCGGGCGCGTTTTCGTTCGGCGTGCTGATGCAGATTTCATCGGCGTTCGGCACGGTCAGCGATTCGTTTTCGTGGTTCATCAACAGTTATTCGACGTTGGTCGAATGGCGCGCGACCGTGAATCGTCTGCGCGAATTCAAGCGCGTAATGCGCTCGACGCATATCCGCGAAGAAACGTCGCCGGCGACGGAGCGCGGCGGCATCAACCTGCACTACACGAGCACGCCGTCGCTCACGACCAACGGGCTCATGCTCGCGCTGCCCAACGGCACGCCGCTTTCGCGCGTGGCGAACGTGTCGATCGAGCCGGGTTCGCGCTGGCTGGTCGTCGGTCCATCGGGCTCGGGCAAGAGCACGTTGATGCGCGCGCTCGCGGGTCTTTGGCCGTTCGGCGACGGCACGATCGACGCGCCCGTCGACGCGAAGATGATGTTCGTCCCGCAGATGAGTTATCTGCCGATCGGCACGTTGCGCGCGGCGCTTTCGTATCCGTCGGCGGGCGGAACGTTCAGTGATGAAGAGTCGCGCGACGCGCTGCGTCTGTGCAATCTCGAGGCGTATGCGGATCGGCTGGAGGAAAGCGCGCATTGGGCGCGGAGTCTGTCGCCGGGCGAGCAGCAACGGCTTGCTGCCGCGCGCGTGCTGTTGCACAAGCCGGACTTCGTGTTCCTCGACGAAGCCACGAGCGCGCTCGACGCCGAGAACGAGCTGCATATCTACAACATGCTGGTCGAGCGGCTTCCGAAGGCGGCGATTGTGAGCGTGGCGCATCGCGAGTCGGTCGCGATGTTCCATGATTACAAGATCGAGATCGAGAGGGCGATGGCGGAGGTTTGACCCGTCCGCGCTCAAAAGCAAAAGGCCACGCGATTGCGTGGCCTTTTTGCATGAAGCGTCGAGCGACGCTTACCGCGGCAACTCGCTCGATCCCATCAGATACGCATCCACCGATCGTGCGCACTGACGTCCTTCGCGAATCGCCCAGACGACCAGCGACTGCCCGCGACGCATATCGCCGGCGGTGAAGACTTTATCGACCGACGTGTAATACGCCTTGTCGCCTTCGGTCGCGGCGCGCACGTTGCCGCGCGCATCCTTCTCGACGCCGAACGCATCCAGCACCGGCGACACCGGCTGCGTGAAGCCCATCGCGAGCAGCACGAGATCGGCCTTCATCTCGAACTCGGAACCCGGCACTTCCTGCATCTTGCCGCCCTTCCACTCGACGCGCACGGCGATCAGCTTCTCGACCTTGCCGTTCTTGCCTTCGAAGCGCTTCGTCGCAACCGACCAGTCGCGCTCGCAACCTTCTTCATGCGACGACGACGTACGCAGCTTGATCGGCCAGTACGGCCACACGAGCGGCTTGTTCTCTTCCTCGGGCGGTTGGGCGAGCAGTTCGAACTGCGTCACGCTCTTCGCGCCATGACGATTCGACGTGCCCACGCAATCCGAACCCGTATCGCCGCCGCCGATCACGACGACATGCTTGCCCTTCGCGAGCAGTTGATCCGGCAGCTTGTCGCCCGCGTTGACCTTGTTCTGCTGCGGCAGGAATTCCATCGCGTAGTAGATGCCTTCGAGCTCGCGCCCCGGCACCGGCAGATCGCGCGGCGTTTCCGAGCCGCCCGCGATCACGACCGCGTCGAACTGTTCCTTCAGCTCGTCGGGCGTGATGGTTTCCTTCGCCGTATTCGCGATGTATTCCGGCAGCGCATCCTTGCCGATGAACACGTTCGTGCGGAACGACACGCCTTCCGCCTCCATCTGACGCATGCGGCGATCGATCAGCCACTTCTCCAGCTTGAAATCGGGGATGCCGTAACGCAGCAGACCGCCGATGCGATCGTTCTTCTCGAACACGACGACTTCATGGCCCGCGCGTCCGAGTTGCTGCGCGGCCGCGAGACCCGCGGGCCCCGAACCGACGACGGCGACCTTCTTGCCCGTCTTGTGCTTCGGCGGTTGCGGCACGACCCAGCCTTCGGCGAAAGCCTTGTCGATGATCGCGTGCTCGATCGACTTGATGCCGACCGGATCGTCGTTGATGCCCAATGTGCACGCCGCTTCGCACGGCGCCGGGCAGATGCGGCCCGTGAATTCCGGGAAGTTGTTGGTCGAATGCAGCACGTTGATCGCGCTCTTCCAGTCCTGCTGGAACACGAGATCGTTGAAGTCCGGAATGATGTTGTTGACCGGGCAGCCGTTGTTGCAGAACGGAATGCCGCAGTCCATGCAGCGCGCGCCTTGAACCTTCGCGTCTTCATCGGTCAGCGCGGCGACGAATTCCTTGTAATGCTTGACGCGGGTAAGCGGAGCTTCGTACGCCTCGTGGCGGCGTTCGAACTCGAGAAAACCGGTTGCCTTGCCCATTTCTTTCTCTGTATTTGGTGAGGATCGCGCGCGCTCCCGGAGCGCGCGTCTGTCTGATTGAACGAGGCTTAAGCCGCGACCGCTTCCTTGCCCTTCTTCGCGCCCATTTCGGTGAGCGCGCGACGGTACTCGGTCGGGAACACCTTGACGAACTGACGGCGAGCCGAATCCCAGTTTTCCAGCAGCGACTTCGCGCGCGGCGAGCCGGTGAACTGGAAGTGACGCTCGATCAGCCCCTTGAGCAGCGCTTCGTCGGTCTTGCCGGCGTGCCACAGCGTGCGATCCACCGTGCGCTCCTGTTCGGCCTGCTGCAGCACCGGATCGAGCGCGACCATCGACTTGTTGCACTTGCCAGCGAACGCGCCTTCCGGGTCGTACACGAACGCGATGCCGCCCGACATGCCCGCCGCGAAGTTGCGGCCCGTCTCGCCGAGCACGACCACCGTGCCGCCCGTCATGTATTCGCAGCCGTGATCGCCCGTGCCTTCGACGACCGCCGTCGCACCCGAGTTGCGCACGCAGAAGCGCTCGCCCGCGACGCCGCGGAAATACGATTCGCCTTCGATCGCGCCGTACATCACCGTGTTGCCGCAGATGATGTTTTCCTCGGACTTGCCGCGGAAGTCGTTGGTCGGGCGAATGATGATGCGCCCGCCCGACAGGCCCTTGCCGACGTAGTCGTTGCCGTCGCCGACGAGATCCAGCGTCACGCCCTTCGCGAGGAACGCGCCAAAGCTCTGGCCCGCCGTGCCCTTCAACTGGATGTGAATCGAGTCGTCGGGCAGGCCGTCGTGACCGTGCGTCTTCGCGATGAGGCCGGACAGCATCGCGCCGACCGTGCGATTCACGTTGCGCACCGGCTGGATGAACGACACATGCTCGCCCTTCTCGATCGCCGCCTTCGACTTCTCGATCAGCACGTGATCGAGCGCCTTGTCGAGACCGTGATCCTGCACGTCGACGTGCTTGCGCGCGACGTCTTCGCCCACCGGCACCTGATAGAAGATGCGCGAGAAGTCGAGGCCCTTAGCCTTCCAGTGCTCGATGCCCTTCTTCATGTCGAGCAGATCGACGCGGCCGATCAGGTCGTCGAACTTGCGGATACCGAACTGCGCCATGATTTCGCGCACTTCTTCCGCAACGAAGAAGAAGAAGTTGACGACGTGTTCCGGCTGGCCCGAGAACTTCGCGCGCAGCACCGGGTCCTGCGTCGCGACGCCGACCGGGCACGTGTTCAGATGGCACTTGCGCATCATGATGCAGCCTTCGACGACGAGCGGCGCCGTCGCGAAGCCGAATTCGTCCGCGCCGAGCAGCGCGCCGATCACGACGTCGCGGCCGGTTTTCATCTGACCGTCGGCCTGCACGCGAATGCGCCCGCGCAGACGGTTCAGCACCAGCGTCTGCTGCGTTTCGGCGAGGCCGAGTTCCCACGGCGTGCCAGCGTGCTTGAGCGACGACAGCGGCGATGCGCCCGTGCCACCGTCATGGCCCGCGATCACAACGTGATCCGCCTTCGCCTTCGCAACGCCCGCGGCCACCGTGCCGACACCGACTTCCGACACCAGCTTCACCGAAATGCTCGACGACGAATTCACGTTCTTCAAATCGTGAATGAGTTGCGCGAGGTCTTCGATCGAATAGATGTCGTGGTGCGGCGGCGGCGAAATGAGGCCGACGCCCGGCACCGAATAACGCAGCTTGCCGATGTATTCGGACACCTTGTGGCCCGGCAGCTGACCGCCTTCGCCCGGCTTCGCGCCCTGCGCCATCTTGATCTGGATCTGGTCCGCCGACGACAGATACTCCGCCGTCACGCCGAAACGTCCCGACGCGACCTGCTTGATCTTCGAGCGCAGCGAATCGCCTTCCTTCAGCGGGATGTCGGTGACGACTTCCTTGCCGATGATCGATTGCAGCGTGTCGCCGTTCTTTATCGGAATGCCGCGCAGTTCGTTGCGATAACGCGTTTCGTCCTCGCCGCCTTCGCCCGTGTTCGACTTGCCGCCGATGCGGTTCATCGCGACGGCGAGCGTGGCGTGCGCTTCCGTGCTGATCGAGCCGAGCGACATCGCGCCCGTCGCAAAGCGCTTGACGATTTCCTTCGCCGATTCGACTTCATCGAGCGGAATCGCCTTCGACGGCGACACCTTGAACTCGAACAGACCGCGGAACGTCATGTGACGCTTCGTCTGGTCGTTGATGATGTGGGCGTATTCCTTGTACGTCTGATACGAGTTGCTGCGCGCCGAGTGCTGCAGCTTGGCGATCGCATCCGGCGTCCACATGTGCTCTTCGCCGCGCACGCGATACGCATATTCGCCGCCCGCGTCGAGCATGTTCGCGAGGACCGGGTTGTCGCCGAACGCTTCGCGATGCAGATGAATCGCTTCTTCCGCCACTTCGAAGATGCCGATGCCGCCGACCTTCGTCGCCGTGCCCTTGAAATACTTCTCGACGAGTTCCGACGACAGGCCGACGCCTTCGAAAATCTGCGCGCCGGTGTAGGACATGTACGTCGAAATGCCCATCTTCGACATGACCTTCAACAGGCCCTTGCCGACCGCCTTCGTGAAGTTGTAGATGGCCTTCTCCGCCGACAGATCGCCCCTCAGGCCTTCGGCCATGTTGGCGAGCGTTTCCAGCGCGAGGTATGGGTGAACGGCTTCCGCGCCGTAGCCCGCGAGCAGCGCGAAGTGATGCGTTTCGCGCGCCGAGCCCGTTTCCACGACGAGACCCGTGCTCGTGCGCAGACCGTGCGCGACGAGATGCGAGTGGATCGCGGACGTGGCGAGCAGCGCCGGGATCGCGACGTTGTCGCGGTCCATCTTGCGATCGGACACGATCAGGATGTTGTAGCCGGAGCGCACGGCATCCACGGCTTCCGCGCACAGCGACGCGATACGCGCCTCGATGCCTTCCTTGCCCCACGCCGCCGGATAGCAGATGTTCAGCTCATACGAGCTGAATTTGCCGCCGGTGTACTTGTCGATCGCGCGGATCTTCGCGATGTCCTTGAAGTCGAGCACGGGCTGCGACACTTCGAGGCGCATCGTCGGGTTGATGTTCGTCGTGTCGAGCAGGTTCGGTTTCGGGCCGATGAACGAGTTGAGCGACATGACGAGGTTTTCGCGGATCGGGTCGATCGGCGGGTTCGTCACCTGCGCGAACAGCTGCTTGAAGTAGTTGTAGAGCGTCTTGTTCTTGTTGGACATGACCGCGAGCGGCGAGTCGTTGCCCATCGAGCCGACGGCCTCTTCGCCCGATTGCGCCATCGGCGCCATCAGGAACTTGAGGTCTTCCTGCGTGTAGCCGAACGCCTGCTGACGGTCCAGCAGTGCGGCGGCTTCGCGGCGCTGCGTTTCGACGTCTTCCGCCTTCGGCTCGATCTCGTCGAGCTTGATGCGAACCGCGTCGATCCAGCTCTTGTACGGCTTCGCGTTGGACAGGTTGTCCTTCAGCTCCTTGTCCTCGATGATGCGGCCCTGCTCCATGTCGATCAGGAACATCTTGCCCGGCTGCAGACGCCACTTCTTGACGATCTTCGACTCGGGAATAGGCAGCACGCCGGATTCCGACGCGAGGATCACGAGATCGTCGTCGGTGACGAGATAGCGCGCCGGACGCAGGCCGTTACGGTCCAACGTCGCGCCGATCTGGCGGCCGTCCGTGAACGCGATGGCGGCGGGGCCGTCCCACGGTTCCATCATCGCGGCGTGGTATTCGTAGAACGCGCGGCGGTTGTCGTCCATCAGCGTGTGCTGTTCCCACGCTTCCGGGATCATCATCATCATTGCGTGGACGAGCGGGTAGCCGGCCATCACGAGCAGTTCGAGACAGTTGTCGAACGAAGCCGTGTCGGACTGGCCCGGATAGATCAGCGGCCAGAGCTTCGGCAGATCGTCGCCGAGCACGTACGACGCGATCGCGCCGGTGCGCGCGTTCAGCCAGTTGACGTTGCCCTTCACGGTGTTGATTTCACCGTTGTGCGCGATCATGCGATACGGGTGCGCGAGTTCCCACGCGGGGAACGTGTTCGTCGAGAAGCGCTGGTGCACGAGCGCGAGCGCCGACACGACGCGCTCGTCCTGCAGATCGCGGTAATACACGCCGACCTGGCCGGCCAGCAGCAGACCCTTGTAGACGACCGTGCGCGACGACATCGACGGCACGAAGTATTCCTTGCCGTGCTTGAGCTTCAACGCCTGGATGCGATGGCTCGCCGTCTTGCGGATGATGTACAGCTTGCGCTCGAGCGCGTCCGTCACGACGATGTCCTTGCCGCGCCCGATGAAAATCTGGCGGATCAGCGGCTCGCTCGCCTTCACGGTCGGCGAAATCGGCATGGTGGAATCGACCGGCACGTCGCGCCAGCCGAGCACGACTTGGCCCTCGGCCTTGACCGTGCGCTCCAGTTCCTGCTCGCACGCGAGACGCGATGCATGCTCCTTCGGCAGGAAGATCATGCCGACGCCGTATTCGCCAGCAGGCGGCAAGGTCACGCCTTGCTTGGCCATTTCTTCGCGATAGAAGCCGTCCGGCACCTGAATGAGGATGCCGGCGCCGTCGCCCATAAGCGGATCGGCGCCGACCGCGCCGCGGTGATCGAGATTCTCAAGAATCTTGAGACCCTGCTGAATGATCTCGTGGCTCTTTTTTCCCTTGATATGGGCGACGAAACCGACGCCGCACGCGTCGTGTTCGTTCGCAGGGTCGTACATGCCCTGCGCGGCGGGAAGCGAACCGGCTGCCGGCTGCTGATGATCGTTCATGGGGACACCGTCTCTACTGTGAGGGGCCGAATCGACTCGGCCGTTGAACCATTTTCTTGTCGCTTGCGACGGTTTCTTTCAACTTGATGTGTCACGAAGCACGGTCGTGCGCGGCACGCTGCACCGCGGCAATTGCCGGAAATCGAAATATACGCGACGAATCAAAGCGATGGCAAATAAAACTTGATGATCTGACACCGATTATCGATATGGTGCAAATGTGCCCCAATATATTGGGGCCGCATCGCCGGCAGTCAAAAAGAAACGGCGAGACTCGGAAAATTCGAGACGCCGTTTCGTTTTTTGCTTCAGGAACGCCCGTGAAGGCCGTTATTGAGTCTGTGGAGTTTCGCGAATCTTGCGCGGACGTCCCCGCGGCAGCGGCGACACCCGGCGGTTGGCAGCATGCGACGCCCATTCCCGATAGGCATCGCTGCCGAGCACCCAGCCTTTAAGTGTCGCTTGCAGGAGACGGTTGGCCTCGCGCTCATCGGGCGGTTGCTCGCACAGTTCCTTGTAGGCGTGCTGGCGTTCGAACGGCGTATTGCCGAGTGACCAGAACAGCGGATGGTCGGTGATGAGGCTATCGAGCGTGAGCCCGATGTGATGACGGAAGCTGGACCATTTGTAGTCCTGCGGCGCCGCGACCAGTTGCGCGCGCACGGGCGCCATTTCTACGACGCGCGTGGCGAGCAGAAAGTATCGTTCGCCCTCGATGACCGTCGCGCGATAGCGGCCTTCCCAGAGCGTGCCGCGTCGCATGTATCGGCGATTGAAGTGCGCCACGTAACGACGTCCCACCGCTTGCATCGCTTTGGGCAGACTGGATTCGTCGCGCGGCGTGACGAGCAGATGTACCGCCTGCGGCATCAGCGCATAGGCGTGGATAGAGAGGTGATGATCACGTGAAGCAGTCCTCAAGCAGTCGATGAAGAGCTCGTAGTCCTGGTCGTCGACGAAGGCGGGTTGCTGGTCGAGACCACGCAGGATGACATGCTGCGGCTGTTCGGGAACGTAGAGTCGTGCAAGCCGTGCCATTCTGGATTTTCCGTTGGTCGCGTTTGTGTTACCCCGTTCGGGGACCTTTTGGAGCCGTTGCGGCAGCGTGGAGAGAACACATGCAATTGCCGTGCAACCAGACCCCAAAGCCGCTCTTTGCCCTAGGGAGAATGCTCTACGGCACCGCTATGGTTAATGTGAAATCTTGTGTTCATAATGAGCGTGCTTTTTCGGAGGAGCACAAATTGAAAATAAAACAAGTCATCACGGGGATCGCGGCATTAGCGTGTGTGTCCACCGCGGCACATGCGCAATCTGCTGGATCCTTCTATGCAACAGCAGGCTGGTTTCACTTCGCCCCGCAAGACAGTAGTGGTCCGCTCAAAGAAACAAGTGTAGGCGGATCTCCGGTCAATATCGACGTTCCCGGCACAGGCGCAGGCATTTCGAGCGCCGACACCGCCGGCTTCACGTTGGGCTACTTCGCGACCGACCACATTGCCGCCGAACTCGAAATGGGCGTGCCGCCCACGTTCGATCTCGAAGGCAAGGGCACCTTGTCCCAGTACGGAAAGCTCGGCAGCGCGAAGCAGTGGAGCCCGACGCTGCTATTCAAATACTTCTTCAATGCTCCCACGGCGAAGTTCCGTCCGTTCGTGGGTCTTGGCGTGACGCGCACCTGGTTTACCGACGCGCAGATCACGAATCAGCAATTCGAAGGCTCGGTCCTGCATGGTCCGACCACCGTCGACACGGATAGTTCGTGGGCGCCCGTGTTTAATGTCGGCGCAACCTACAATTTCACGGAGCACTGGTTCGCCGGATTTTCCGTGTCGTTCATTCCGTTGAAGGCCACCGCGAAGTTGAACACGCAGGCTCAAACGCCTGTCGGCACGCTCAACGTTCAATCGCAGGCGAAAATCACGCTGAACCCGATCGTCACATATTTGCGAGTGGGCTATCGATTCTGAAGTGAGACTGCTCACAAGCATGTAACGACGATATAAGCGCCATAAAAAGAGAGATAACGCCGGCATGATTCACATATGCCGGCGTTACTTTTTGCATCGCCCTTGTAAATGTGACCTTCGTAAAAGCGGTTTGCTTGCAGTTCTTACGCGCGATCGCGCGCGGAATGTGTTTCGCGGTCGCGCTTACCGAAGCTTTGCGCAACGTCGAAGCATCGGCATCGAATTTGCTACATGATAAGTTTCCCCGCCACCTCGCGCGGGCTATCCACGACTCATCCATCGACGGAGCGATCTATGAACGCACTGCCTAATACGCGAGACGCCATCGGAGATTCCTGGACCACGACGAGCCGCCGCGCACGACGCATGGCACGGCATGGCCGCGAAGCAGCCGAGGATATCGGCTCCGAACTGCGCACCCTTCTCAGCGAACTCGAAAACACCCTGGCCGAAGGCACGTCGGCCGATGCGGCTGCGCTACGCGCGCAGATCAGCGACCGGCTCGTCAGCGCGCGCGCACGTCTGAACGATACGCACGCGGCGCTTCGCGAGCGCGCGGGCGCAGCGTTCGAAGACGCCGACGCCTTCCTTCACGAAAAGCCCTGGCAAACCATTGCATTGGTTGGCGGGCTGGCGCTGGTTGCGGGCGTGCTGCTCGCTCGCGTTCGCTGACATTTCAACCCTACGACGCCTCCAGAAAATCCGCGCCAATAATGTCGATGCGATCCGTGCAGATCGCATCGACGCCCCATTGCGCGAGCACCCGCGCGCGCGCCGGATCGTTCACCGTGTAGGCGAGAATGCGCAAGCCGGCATCCTTGATCTGCGCGACGAGCGCTTCATCGAGCGTGCGATGGTTCGCGTGCAGCGACACACACGATAACGCTGAAGTTTGCGCGCGCCAGTTCACGGGAACGCGCTCGTAAAGCATCCCTCGCGGAAGATTCGGCGCGACGTCGCGTGCGGCTTCCAGCGCCGCATACGAGAACGACGACATCAGCGGCGCAACTTCAGCGTCTGCCCACAAGTGCGCCGCCTCACGCGCGACGAGCACGCCTGTTTCCACGTCGCGCCCCTGACTCGGCTTGATCTCGATGTTCACCGCAAGCCCATGCTTCACGCATCGCTCGTGCACTTGGGCGAGCGTCGGCATACGCGCGTTTGCGAATTCGGCGCCGAACCAGGTGCCTGCATCGAGCGCGCGCAACTGCGCGTAGGTCATCGCTTTTGCCGCGCCGCGTCCGTTCGACGTTCGATCGACCGCGTCGTCGTGCAGCAGGAAGACGATGTCGTCAGCAGAAAGCTTCGCGTCGAACTCGATCATCTTGTGGCCGAAGCGCGCGCCCACGTCGATTGCTTCGAGCGTGTTCTCCGGCGCGAGTTTGCCGCCGCCGCGATGCGCGACGATCGCGGGATAAGGCCAGGTTCTCATCGCATCGCCTCCTTTAGTTCGCGCGCAGTCGCGTTGCCGGATCGAAAAAATGCAGATGCCGCGCGGGCAACGATACGCTCAACCGCTCGCCACGCTGCGGGCGATGCTCATGCGGCAAGCGCGCTGCGACGTCGTGCTTGCCCCACTTGCCGTGCGCGAGATTGTCCGCGCCAAGCAGTTCAGCCGAATCCACATCGAGCGTGGCGCTTGGCGCGTTCTCGTTGCCGGGCGTCATGTGCTCGGGACGAATGCCCACGATCCACTCGCGCCCGTGCATCGCGCTCGTCACGCCATTCGCGCCCGCGACCGGCAGCTTCGGACCGCCGCCCGCGATCTCGAAAGTCGATCCGTCTTCGGACAGACGTCCTTCGAGCAGATTCATCGCCGGCGATCCGATGAAGCTCGCCACGAATACGGTTGCCGGGCGTTCGTACACTTCGGTCGGCGCGCCGATCTGCTCCGCGTGACCCTTGTTCATCACGATGACGCGCTGCGCGAGCGTCATGGCTTCGATCTGATCGTGCGTAACGTAAAGGCTCGTGGTCGCGAGACGCGCGTGCAGCCGCTGAATTTCGAGGCGCATCTGCACGCGCAGCTTGGCGTCCAGATTCGACAACGGTTCGTCGAACAAGAACACCGCCGGCTCGCGGACAATCGCGCGGCCCATTGCAACGCGCTGCCGCTGACCGCCCGACAATTCGCGCGGCTTGCGTTCGAGCAGATGTTCGAGTTCGAGGATACGCGCGGCATTCGCGACGCGCGACTCGATGGTCTTCTTGTCCGCGCCGCCGATCTTCAGCGCGTACGCCATATTCTGCGCGACGCTCATGTGCGGATAAAGTGCGTAGTTCTGAAAAACCATCGCGATGTCGCGATCCTTCGGCTCCAGCTTGTTCACGACCTTGCCGCCGATTTCGATCGCGCCTTCGGACACGCTTTCGAGCCCCGCGACCATGCGCAGCAAGGTCGACTTTCCGCAGCCCGACGGCCCCACCATCACGACGAATTCGCCGTCCTCGATCGCGGCGTCGATGCCGTGCAGTACGTAGTTCGAGCCGTCGTATGTTTTCTTGACGCTTTTTAGATTCAATGCAGCCATGTTTTATTTCTCGGAATCGACGAGTCCGCGCACGAACCAGCGCTGCATCGTCAGGACCACCGCGAGCGGCGGCAGCATCGCGAGCAGCGTCGCGGTCATCACGTAGTGCCATTCGGTCGCTGTGTCGCCGGACGCGATCATGCTCTTGATGCCGACCACCGCCGTCTGCAGCGACACTTCGTTGGTGATGAGAATCGGCCAGAGATATTGATTCCAGCCGTAGATGAACGTGATGACGAAAAGCGCCGCGATGTTGGTCTTCGAAAGCGGCAGCACAACGTCCCAGAAGAAACGCAGCGGCCCCGCGCCGTCGATGCGCGCCGCTTCCATCAGTTCGTCGGGCAGCGTCATGAAGAACTGTCGGAAGAGGAACGTAGCCGTTGCGGAGGCGATCAGCGGCAGCGTCAATCCCGCATACGTGTTCGACAGATGCATCGACGAAACGACTTGCACCGTCGGGAAGATACGCACTTCGACGGGAAGCATCAGCGTGATGAAGATGAGCCAGAACGCGAGGTTCTTCAGCGGAAAGCGGAAGAAGACGATTGCATAGGCGGACACGATCGACACCGCGATCTTGCCGATGGAGATGACCAGCGCCATCACGAGACTGTTCGCCAGCATGCGTCCGAAGGGAGCGGCCGCGTTGCCGCTGCCGTGCGCCCAGATATACGCGATGTTCTCGAACAGATGCGTGCTCGGCACGAGCGAGAGCGGCACGCTGAACACTTCCTTCGAATTCATCGTGGCCGCGCAGAACGCGACGTACACAGGAAACACGATCAGCGCGACGCCGAGCAACAGCACCGCGTGACAGAAGATATCGAAGCCGCGACGGTTTTCGATCATGAGTATTGCACCCTGCGTTCGACGAAGCGGAACTGGACCACGGTGAGCACGACGACGATCACCATCAGCACGACCGACTGCGCGCCCGAACTGCCGATGTCGAGTCCCTGGAAGCCTTCCGCGAAGATCTTGTAGATGAGCGTCTTGGTCGATTGCGCGGGACCGCCGCCGGTCGCGGCGTCGATGACGGGGAACGTATCGAAGAACGCGTAGACGAGATTCACGACGAGCAGAAAGAACGACGTCGGCGACAGGAGCGGCAGCGCGATGCCGAAGAAGCGGCGCACCGGACCGGCCCCGTCGATGGCGGCGGCTTCGATCAGCGATTTCGGGATCGCCTGAAGACCCGCATAGAAGAACAGGAAGTTGTAGCTGACCTGCTTCCACACCGACGCGAGCACGACGAGGAACATGGCCTGCGTGCCGTTCAACGCGTGATTCCAGATGACGCCCTGCTTCGCCAGCGCATACGTCACGAGCCCGATGCTCGGATTGAACAGGAACGACCACAGCACGGCGGCGATCGCGGGCGCGACCGCATACGGCCAGATGAGCAGCGTCTGATACGCCTTCGCGCCGCGCGTCACGCGATCGGCGCACGCGGCGAGCAGAAGCGAGATCACGAGGCCCGACACGGTGACGAGCGCGCAGAAGATCATCGTCGTGTTGAACGACGACAGGTAGAGCGGATCGGCGAACAGCTGTTTGAAGTTCTGCAGGCCGACGAACTCGCTCGACGTGCCGAACGCATCCTGGCTTTGCGTGGCCTGCCAGAGCGCTTCGCCCGCGGGCCAGAGAAAGAACAGCGCGGTGATCGCGAGTTGTGGCGCGACGAGCAGATACGGCAAGACGCTCGTATCGAAACGAGAGCGCTTTTCCATGCTTTGATTTCCCGGAAGCGCCCGCGCTTCTACACGCGGGCGCGTGACCTTAATTGCCCGCCTTCTCGAAGCGGCGCAGCAGTTCGTCGCCGCGTTGCACCGACGCGTCCAGCGCCTGTTGCGGCGTCTTCTTCTCGGCCCAAACTTGCTCGAGCTCTTCGTCGACGATCGTGCGGATCTGAGGCATGTTGCCGAGGCGCAGGCCCTTCGTGTACGCGAGCGGCGGCTTGTTCAGCATCTGCTTGATCGCGATGTCCGCGCCGGGATTCTTGTCGTAGAAGCCCTGCTTTTGCGTGAGCTCGTACGCGGCCTGCGTGACCGGCAGATAGCCCGTGTCCTGATGCCACTTCGCCGCCACTTCCGGCGTCGCGAGATACGCGAGGAACTTGGCGACGCCCTTATAGACGGCCGTATCCTTGCCCGCCAGAACCCACAGACTCGCGCCGCCGATGATCGCGTTCTGCGGCGCGCCTTTCACATTCGCGTCGTACGGCATCATGCCGACGCCGTAATCGAACTTCGCGAATTTCGCGATGGTCGCGCGCGAACCCGACGAATTCGTGATGATCCCGCAATCGCCGCTATAGAACTTCGACACCGGCTCGTCCTTCCGGCCGACATACGTGAACGTGCCTTCCTTCGCCATGTTTTGCAGGAACTGGATGTGCGCGACCTGCAGCGGCTTGTTGAATTCGAGCTTCGCATCGAGGCCGTCGAAGCCGTTGTTCTTCGTCGCGAACGGCGCGGCGTGCCACGCGCTGTAGTTCTCGAGCTGAATCCAGCTCTGCCAGCCCGACGAATATCCGCACGAATAGCCCGCGGCCTTCAGCTTCTTCGCGTCGGCTTCGACATCGGCCCAGGTTTTCGGCGGCTGGTTCGGATCGAGGCCGGCCTTCTTGAACGCGTCCTTGTTGTAGTAGAGAACGGGCGTCGAGCTGTTGAACGGCATCGAGATGAGATGGCCGGTCTTGGCGTCGCTGTAGTAACCGGCGATGGTCGGCACGAACGCCTTTTCGTCGAGCGGCACGCCGGCCTGCTTGAACACGTCGGAGACCGGGATGACGGCCTTTTTCGCCTGCATCATCGTCGCGGTGCCGACTTCGTAGACTTGCAGGATCGCGGGCGCATTGCCGCTGCGATACGCCGCGATGCCCGCTGCGAGCGCCTGGTCATACGTGCCCTTGAACACCGGGACGATCTTGTAATCGCTCTGAGACTTGTTGAAATCGTTGGCGATGTCGTTCACGCGCTCGCCGAGCGCGGCTTCCATCGCGTGCCAGAACTGGATTTCCGTCGCGGCGTGCGCGGCGGTGCTGACGCCGAACGTCAAGGCGGCAGCGGTCGTGACCAGGCGAAACAGGGGCTTGCGGACCATCGATGAGTCTCCGTATGAAACGTTATAAGTTAATTGTTATCGATGACAAACAGTCGTTGATATTCCTTCAATGCGTAACGGTCCGTCATTCCGGCGATGTAATGCGCGATGAGCCGCGCCTGCGAACTGTCGTGGCTCGACGAAGCCGCGTCGTTCGCCGATTCCTCCGTCACCGGTCCGCGCGCCTGATACGCGGGCGGCAAGAGACGCGGATCGTCGGAGAAGGCTTCGAAAAGGCCCGTCACGACGCGCTTCGCCTTGTTGGCCATACGCATCACGCGATAGTGCCGGTACAGGTTCTTGAACAGGAAACGCTTGAGTTGCGCCGCCTGTGCCGCGACTTCATCGCTGTGCGCGACGAGCGTGGGCGCGTTGCGCACGTCGTCGAGCGATTGCGGCGCGACGCGTTGGAGATTGCGGCTCGTCGCCTCGATCAGATCGACGATCAGCGTATTGATGATGCGGCGGATGGTTTCGTGAATGAGCCTGCGCCCTTCGATGTCCGGATACTCCGCGCGCGCCGCGTCGAAATGCGTGTGCCAGAGGCTCACTTCGGCAAGCTGCTCGAGCGTGATGAGGCCGGAGCGCAGGCCGTCGTCGACATCGTGATTGTTGTACGCGATTTCATCGGCGACATTGGCGATCTGCGCTTCGAGGGAAGGCTGCTTGCCCGTGAGAAAGCGCTCGCCGAGATCGCCGAGCTTGCGCGCGTTCTCGCGCGAGCAATGCTTGAGAATGCCTTCGCGCGTCTCGAAGCACAGGTTCAGGCCGTTGAACGCGCCGTAGTGCTCTTCGAGCTGATCGACCACCGCGAGGCTTTGCAGGTTGTGCTCGAAGCCGCCGTGATCGCGCATGCAGTCGTGCAGCGCGTCCTGTCCGGCGTGACCGAACGGCGTGTGGCCGAGATCGTGCGCGAGCGAAATGGCTTCGACGAGATCCTCGTTCAGCCGCAGATTGCGCGCGACGGAACGCGCGATCTGCGCGACTTCGAGGCTGTGCGTGAGGCGCGTGCGAAACAGGTCGCCTTCGTGATTGACGAAGACCTGCGTCTTGTATTCGAGCCGCCGAAACGCGGTCGAATGCACGATGCGGTCGCGATCTCGCTGGAACTCGGTGCGCGCCGCCGGGGGCGCTTCGGCGAAACGCCGTCCGCGCGATTGCGACGCGTGCGCGGCGTACGCCGCGAGATGCGCTTCGAGCGCGAGCGTCGACGGCGCGCCCGGCAAAACTTGATGCTCTTCTTCGCTCACCGGCTGCTCCGCATCGTCATGGTTCTGGCCGCCGCTCGCGCGGATCAGACGCTGGCTGCGAGCGTCGCGCGCACGGCCTGATCTGGCGCGCTCGTGATCTCGGTCGCGCCGAAGCGAGTCAGCAAAATGAATTTGATTTCACCGGCTTCGGCCTTTTTGTCGACCTTCATCAGATCGACGTAGCGGTCGTCGCCGAGCTTCGGCGCCGTGACCGGCAGCTTCGCCGCTTCGATCACGCGCACGAGACGCTGGCGCGCGGCTTCGTCGAGCCTGCCGAGGCGCACGGACAAATCCGCCGCCATCACCATGCCGCAACCGACCGCCTCGCCGTGCAGCCATTCGCCGTAGCCGAGACCGGCTTCGATCGCATGACCGAACGTATGGCCGAAATTGAGAATCGCGCGCTGCCCGCCCTCGCGCTCGTCGGATGCCACCACCGACGCCTTGATCTCGCACGAACGCTTCACCGCGTGCGCGAGGGCGTCGTCGTCGCGGCGATTCAGCGCGTCGATATTGCTTTCGATCCAGTCGAAGAATTCGGCGTCCGCGATGGCGGCCGTCTTGATGACTTCCGCGATGCCCGCCGCCAGCTCGCGCTCCGGCAAGGTGTGCAGCGCGCCGATGTCCGCGATTACCGCTTGCGGCTGATAGAACGCGCCGATCATGTTCTTGCCGAGCGGATGATTGATGCCCGTCTTGCCGCCCACCGACGAATCCACTTGCGAGAGCAGCGTGGTCGGCACCTGGATGAACGGCACGCCGCGCATATACGATGCGGCCGCGAAGCCCGTCATGTCGCCGACGACGCCGCCGCCTAGCGCGATCAGCGTCGTCTTGCGGTCGGCGCGCTCGGTCAAGAGCGCGTCGAAGATCGTGTTGAGCGTTTCCCAGTTCTTGTGCGCTTCGCCGTCCGGAAGCACGACGGTCGTGACTTTCTTGCCGAGCGGCGCGAGAGCCGCGCGCAACTGCTCGCCGTAGAGCGGATCGACGGTCGAGTTCGTGACGATCGCCACGGACGCGCCCTTGATGTGCGGAGCAAAGAGCTCGGTGCGGCCGATCAGCCCTGCACCGATATGAATGGGATAGGCGCGCTCGCCCAGTTCGACGTTGACGGTAATCATGGCGGACATGTGATCTTCAGGCCGGTTTGACGACGCCGGCGACCTCCAGTTGCATCAGGACCATATTGACGAGCGCGTTCACGGTCGGCCGTCCGGTTTCCACGACGAAATGCGCGCATTCGTGGTACAGCGGATCGCGCGCCTGAAAGAGCGCTTCGAGCTTGCCGCGCGGATCTTCGGTCTGCAGCAGCGGGCGATTCTTGTCGCGCCGTGTGCGCTGCCAGAGATCGTGCGGATTGGCGCGCAGATAGATGACGATGCCGCGATTCTTCAGATGTTCGCGATTGTCGGGGCGCAGCACCGCGCCGCCGCCCGTCGCGAGCACGATGCCATCGCGCTGCGACAGCTCGTCGATGACGTTCGCCTCGCGCTGGCGGAAACCCGCTTCGCCCTCGAGTTCCCAGATCACCGGGATGCGGGCGCCCGTGCGCGCCTCGATCTCATGATCCGAATCGATGAAGGAGCGCTGCAGACGGCGCGCAACCGCACGTCCCACGGTGGTTTTACCCGCCCCCATGAGTCCGACGAAAAAAATGTTCGCGTTCGCGTGCCCTTCCTGCAACTCGGTTTCCTTCCAGTTCGATGCAATTTGTTCGTGCGGCAGCTTAAGGGCAAACCGCCCGCTTTGTCGAGTTTCGCGGCCCTCGTGACGGGCCTAGCCGCTCGACGCGATCACATGCGGCGTAATCAAAATGACGAGCTCGCTCTTCGAGCTGCGCCGCGCGTCGTTGCGAAACAGCCAGCCGATCAGCGGCAATTTCGACAGTCCCGGCACGCCGGTCGTGTCTTCGTGTTCGTCATCGGAATAAATGCCGCCGATCGCCACGGTGCCGCCGTTTTCCACTTCCACGCGCGTCTGGATATGCTTGGTATGGATTGCCGGCCCGTTCGCCGTCTGCTCGCCGACACTGTCTTTCGTGATGTCGAGATCGAGAATGACGTGGCCATGCGGCGTGATCTGCGGCTCAACCTCCAGTTTGAGCGTTGCGCGCCGAAACTGCACGCCCGACATGCCATTGCCAACCTTCGCCTGATACGGCACTTCCATGCCCTGCTCGACGATCGACTTCACGCGGTCCGCCGTCACGACGCGCGGCCGCGAAACGATTTGTCCGCGCCCTTGCGCCTCCAGCGCGCTCAGTTGCACGTTGAGCAGCCGGGTGGCCTGCGCGACGAACAACGTGAGCCCGGCCGTCGCCGCGTCGAAACCGTTGATCGGCCCCGCCGACAAATCGTATACCACACCGTCCGCGCCGCCCGCGAACCCGGTCGCCGGATCGTTCTGCGCCGCGATGCCCAGCTTGACGCCGAGATTGCGCGACAGTCCCGCCTCGCCCTCGACGATCTTCGCCTCGATCATCACCTGCGGCGTCGGCTTGTCGATCAGCGCGACGAGTTCGGCGATCTGCCGCACGCGAGCGTCGAGATCGGTGATGAAGAGCAGATTCGTGCGCGCATCGGAGATGGCGGAACCGCGCTTCGACAGCACGCGCTGGCTGCCCGAGCCGGACAGCATCTTGCGCAGCTCTTCCGCGCGCGAATAACGCAGCACGAACGTACGGCTCGCGAGCGGCTCGAGGTCCGCGGCGCGCGCGTGGGCCTCGAACCGCAGCTTCTCGCGCGCCGCCAGTTCCGCGAGCGGCGCGACCCAAATGACATTGCCGTGCCGCTCCATCGCGAGTCCGTGGACTTCGAGGAACGTGTCGAACGCGCGCCGCCACGGCACGGCGACGAGATTCATCGACACTTGTCCACGCACCTTTTCGCTCGCGACGATGTTCAGGCCGGTGAAGCGCGCGAATGCGTGCAGCGCGGCGCTCAAGTCGGCGTTTTTCAGATCGAGCGTGATCGGCTTGCCGTCGTCGTCGCTCTGCGATGCGTCGCTCAGACGCTCGAGTTTCGGCAAAGGCATGGGCGGGCCTTCCAGCGCCTCTGCCGTTTCTGTCTTCTCCGTTTCCGCCTGCTCCGCCGCGGGCTTCGCGGGCTGCGCGTCGGACGTCGCGACGATAGGCGGGTCGACAGCCTGCGCGTCGAACGATGCGGGCAGCGGCGGTAGCGGCGGGACGATCGCATCGGCGCTATCGGCGGCAAACGCCGTGTGCGCAGACATCGACAGCGCAGCCGCCATTCCGATGAATCTGCATGAAAGCTTCGCGAACCGGCTCACGTGCGATCCTCCGCGAAAGTCAGCTTGCGCGACATGCCGTCTTCTCGGGCGAGTTCGATTGCGCGCGGCACGACGCGCCCGAGCCGTTCGTCGCCGATTTTCTGCCCCGGCGCGAAGCTGTCGACGTCGCGGCCGCTTTGCAAAAGCGCCATCGCGCGACGCCGTGCGACGAACGTGCCCACCAGCAGCATGTCGCTTCCCTGCGCGGCGGCGTCCGCGCTGCCGAACGGATCGATGACGAACGCGTTGGCGCGCGACACTGCGGCGGGCGCGACCGCCGGCAACGTTTCGAAGATGCGCAATGTCGCTTCGATGGCGAGCGCGTTCGCCTGCCGCTTGATCTGCACGTTCTCGGGAACGACGAGTCGCGGCAGGCCGGCGAGCGCATCGAGAAAGCGCCGTAGCTCCGCGAAGCTGCCGTCCGCGCGCAGCTTGAGCGCGCGCTCAGGAAACGGCTCTCGCTGCTTCGGCGCCCCGCCCTTGACGGCGACAGGCTCGATGTCCGCGACGCACACGCCGCTCTGGGCGGCCAGATCCGCGACCGCGCGCAACGCGTCGGCGGCGCTCCAGTGCTCCGGATCGAGGCGCCCCGACGACGCGCGCGCTCGCAAGCCGGACAGTTCGTCGGCAATGCGCGCCGCGTCCTGCGCCTTCGCTTGTGCCGCGGCCAACGCGACGCGGCTTTCATCGAGCCGGCTCGCGTCCGACATGCGCCACGCGCGCAGGCCGAACGCAAACACGACGACACTCAACGCGAGCGCGACACACGCGGTCCGTCGCCACGACCATTCGTCAAGCGGTTGCAGGATGGAGAGCGCGCCGCGCGAGCGCGTCTTCATGGCGATGTTCATCGGAATCGTGCTCATGGGCGTTCCCCCTGCGTTGCCGCCAAAACCGGACGTGCCTGACGCGACGCCGTTTCATCGCGCGAATGATCCGGCGCATAGCGCACCAGCGCGACGAACTCGAATCGCGCGGCGTGCTCGTCGGAGGCCGTCGATGCAGCGCGCCTGGCAGGCTGCGTCGACGGAATTCCGTTCGCGCGCCGTTTCATTTCGATCACTTCCACCGCCTGCACGCCGCGCAGGCGCTCCAGCCGCTTGAGCCATTGCGACGCTGCCTGCGAATCGGGTGCGAGCGCCGCCAGCTCGACCTCATTCGTTCGCTGCGACACGCGTTGAAGCGCGACGCCGCGTTGAAGAGGCGAGTCGGCGAGCGCTTCGAGCAGCGCGAGGAAACGCTCGCGCGGCAACGCCAACGGCTGCGCGGCCTCACGCGCGCGCCGCCGTTCGCTTTCTGCGCGCACGAGCCGTGCGTGTTCGTCGATCTGCGCGCTCGAAGCACGCAGCGACGTCTCCAGCGCGACACGCCGTTCATCCAGTCGCGCGCGCTCGAACAAGTCGCGGCCAGCGACGGCGCCAACGGCCGCGCAGCCCGCGAGCGTCACCGCGCCGATCAGCGCGAGCCGCTGCCGCCGTAGCTCGCGTCGCTTTCGCGCGCGATAAGGCAACAGATTGAATCCGTCGAGCATGGCAGCGTTCATTGCATCACCTCGCGCAACGCCAGGCCTACCGCAACCGCGAAACGCGGCGAATGCTTGTGCACCGTCTGAATCTCGGCCACCCCGTTGCAATACGGCGCGGCTTCGAACGGCAATGCCGCGCAGCCGAAAGTCTTGCCGAGCACGGGAAGCGGAAGGCCCGCGTGCGCCATCAACTCGATCTGCCCGCCGACGTAGATGCAATCGAGCGGCGCGTGTTCGCCAGCGAGTTCGTGCAACGCGTCCGAAATGCTCCGATGCTCGGGCGCGGGATACCGGACTTCGTTTTCGACGCCGCGCGAGCCGACGAGCCAGCCGTGCAAGCCGCTGCTTTCCAGCCAGCAGACGAGATAGCGCGCGTCGGCGTCCAGTTCGACGGAACCTGCATGGCGCATCGCGCGCAATGCGGCGGCCGGCTCGCTGTCGATGGCCGATAGCGCGATGCCCGCCTCCGCCGCGGTCTCGACTCGCGCCTCGACGTGTCGCCGCGCCGTCGCCGCTATCGCGACCAGCGCGTCGCCGTCTTCCCGCGTCTGCACGGACCAGTCGACCGCCAGCGCGCCGCGTTCGATGCCCGCCGCGCGCTCGGCTTCGGCGAGTACGGCCGGCTCGAGCAAGCCGCGCGGATCGCCGCCGATCGGGGCTGCGAGCTGCTCGTGGGTGTCGATGAGTCGGGCGAGCGGAACTTGCGTCGTAAGCGTCGCCGACGACGGCAAGCCCATCGCGCAACGCAGCGCACGCCAAGCGCCGCTTTCCGGCAGCCGCCCGAACGCCTCGCGCAACGCCGCGACGATAGGCGCGCGATCGACGAAATCGCCGCCGACCACCGCACCCGACGGCAGCGCCACCGACTCCAGATGCTCGACGCACACCGCCGCATTCGCCCTCAACCGCCTGCTCACGATGGCGAGGCGCACCGCGTCCTCGCTCACGTCGATGCCCGCCGCGTAGCGCCGCGTGACCGTCAGCATCGTGCCGCGCAGCATGTTTTCCTTGCTCATGACCGCTCCTTCCATTCGATCGCGCACCGAACCGTTCGGGCGCTTGATGTCGGAAGAATTGTCGCGAGCGCCGATCGCGGCGAACACTCGGCCGAATGGCCAACGCTCGCGTCGGAGGGATGCTTCCGCGCAGGATCGCGCGTATCTTGAAGACAACGGCAGACGCGTGTGCAGGCGCACACGGCGGCAGCGTGCGCCGTGTGCGTCAAGAAAAGTCCGAAACCCGGGCAGCTATAATCGCGTGACTGTTTTTGGTGGTGCTATGCAATCCTCTTCCCCGTCCAACCCGCCGTCCACGCCGCCCGAGAAGCCGAAAAAAGCCAAACGCCCATGGTGGGCGAGGCTCATGCTCGGATTTTTCGTCAGCGTTTTCGCGCTCGTCGTCTGCGCGGGTCTGGTGCTCGGCTACGCGCTTGTCGTTGCGATGCCGAACCTGCCGTCGCTCGAAGCGCTCACCGATTACAAGCCGAAGGTGCCGCTGCGCATCTACACGGCCGATCACGTTCTGATCGGCGAATTCGGCGAAGAGCGCCGCAGCGTCGTGCGCATTCAGGACGTGCCCGATCATCTGAAAAAAGCCGTGCTCGCCATCGAAGACGCGCGCTTTTACGATCACGGCGGCGTCGATCTCACCGGCATTCTGCGCGCGGGCTCGGTCGCCCTGACCAACGGCCACGCGTCGCAAGGCGCGAGCACGATCACGATGCAGGTCGCGCGCAATTTCTTCCTGTCGAGCGAGAAGACCTACACGCGCAAGATTTATGAAATGCTGCTCGCGTACAAGATCGAGCGCGCGTTGACGAAGGATCAGATTCTGGAGGTCTATATGAATCAGATCTATCTCGGGCAGCGCGCGTATGGTTTCGCGAGCGCGGCGCGGGTCTATTTCGGCAAGGATCTGAAGGACGTCTCGCTCGCCGAGGCGGCGATGCTCGCGGGTCTGCCGAAAGCGCCCTCGGCGTACAACCCGGTCGTCAATCCGAAGCGCGCGAAGGTGCGGCAAGATTACATCCTGCAACGCATGCGCGAGCTGAACTTCATCACGCAGGCTGAGTACGAGCAGGCCGTGCAGCAGCCGCTCGTCGTGAAGGGACAGGGCCGCGAATTCAGCGTGCACGCCGAGTACGTCGCGGAAATGGTGCGTCAGATGCTGTACGCGCAATACCGCGAAGAAGCGTACACGCGCGGCCTGAATGTCGTGACGACGATCGATTCCGCCGACCAGGACGCCGCGTATCGCGCGGTGCGCAAGGGCCTGATGGATTACGAGCACCGGCACGGCTATCGCGGGCCGGAAGGTTACATCGATCTGCCGGCGAACGCGGATGACCGCGAGCAGGCCATCGACGATGCGCTCGCCGAGCATCCCGACAACGGCGAGATCGTCGCGGCGGTCGTGACGTCGGCGAGTCCGAAGGAAGTGAAGGCGAGCTTCATCGACGGCAACACGGCAACCATCAGCGGCAACGATCTGCGTTTCGTGCAGTTCGCGCTCTCGTCGCGCGCGCAGCCGAACTCGCGCATTCGTCCGGGCGCGATCGTGCGTCTCATGAAGGACGACGACGGCGACTGGATCATCACGCAATTGCCGCAAGTCGAAGGCGCGCTCGTGTCGATGGTGCCGCAGGACGGCGCGATCCGTGCGCTCGTCGGCGGCTTCGACTTCAACAAGAACAAGTTCAATCACGTCACGCAGGCATGGCGCCAGCCGGGATCGAGCTTCAAGCCGTTCATCTATTCGGCATCGCTCGAAAAGGGTCTCTCGCCCGCGACGATCATCAACGACGGACCGCTTTTCTTCAGCGCCGCCGAGACGGGCGGCCAGGCGTGGGAGCCGAAGAACTACGGCGGCGGCTTCGACGGCCCGATGACCATGCGCTCCGCGTTGCAGCGCTCGAAGAACATGGTGTCGATCCGCATCCTGAGTCATATCGGCACGAAGTACGCGCAGCAGTACATCACGCGCTTCGGCTTCGATGCGGACCGTCATCCCGCTTATCTGCCGATGGCGCTCGGCGCCGGCCTCGTCACACCGCTGCAAATGGCAGCCGGTTACGCGGTGTTCGCGAACGGTGGATATCGTGTGAATCCGTATCTGATCGCCGATATCACCGATCCGTACGGGCGCGTCGTGTCGCATCCGCAGCCGCTCGTCGCGCAGCAAAGCGCGCCGCTCGCGATCACGCCGCGCAACGCTTTCGTGATGAACAGCCTGTTGCAGAGCGTCGCGCAGCACGGCACGGGCGCGAAGACGAATCAACTGAAGCGCGGCGATCTGGCCGGCAAGACGGGCACGACGAACGATTCGCGCGATGCGTGGTTCGCCGGTTATCAGCGCACGCTCGTGGCGATCGCGTGGATCGGCTATGACAATCCGCGCAGCCTCGGCGACAAGGAAACGGGCGGCGGTCTCGCGCTGCCGGTGTGGATGGATTACATGGGCCGCGCGCTGAAGGGCGTGCCCGAGTACAAGCCGATGATGCCGCCCGATATCACGTCGCTCGGCAACGAGCTGTACTACGACGACATGACGCCGGGCCGCGGCTTCGTCGCAACGATCGGTGTGAGCCAGGCGCCGCCGCAGGAAGGCGTGTCAGGCGTGACTGCGCCCGCGCCCGAGGTTGGCGAGCAGGAAAAGCAGGACATCATGAATCTGTTCAAGGGGCAGTAACCCGGCCCCTGCAAAGCAAAGCGAGCGGACCGAAAGGCCGCTCGTTTTTTTTACGCCTCGATTTATGCCTTGAAGCGGATCGGCTCGCCGGCCTGCTCGCTCGAATATTTGCTCAGCGTCGCGAAGAATTCGCTGTTGTCGCGCGTGTCGCGCCAGGCGCCGTCGACGTATTTGTAGTGGAATCCGCCCGCCTTCGCCGCGAGCCAGATTTCGTGCTTCGGCGGCTGCAAGTTGACGATCACCTTCGTGCGATTCTCGAATTCCAGCGTGAGCACATTGCCGCTGCGCTCGAATTCGATGTCCGCTTCGGCGTTGTCCACCGAGCGCTCGATGGCCGTCAGCGCGGCCTCCGCCAGCGTCAGGTATTCCTGGTCTGTCATGCTAAACTCCATCGATTAAACGTATAGGGACGGTCATGCGAGTCGTTTTCAAGATGAGCGCGATTGTAGCGGCTTTGAGCATCGGCGCCGCGGCAACGCTCTCGCTCGGCGGTTGTGGGCAACGCGGTCCGCTGTATCTGCCAAGAGTGCCGCCGCTGCCGCAACGTCCCAACGACCTCCAGAATACGCCGCCTTCGAACGTCGCTCCGGACAGCGAAACGGCATCGAGACAGCCGCTCTCGCTTTCGCCCGAGACCGATCTCAAAACCAGTCCCAATGGTGCATCGGCGCCGAAAGCCGCGTCGTCCGCTTACTGATCCTCGAGCCTTAACGCCTTCGTGGCGCACTTTCGATTCCACGCATGAGTGATTCCGCATTCCACTACGTCGACGGCGTGTTGCACGTCGAAGGCGTCTCAGCCGCGTCGCTCGCGGACCAGTTCGGCACGCCGCTCTACGTCTATTCGCGCGATGCCCTCACGCGCGCCTATCACGCTTACGCCGATGCCTGCGCCGGCCGCAAGGCAACGGTGCACGTCGCGGTGAAGGCGAACAGCAATCTCGCGGTGCTCAACGTGTTCGCGCGCATGGGCGCGGGCTTCGACATCGTGTCGTCGGGCGAGCTCGCGCGCGTGCTCGCGGCCGGCGGCAAGGCGGAGAACACGGTGTTTTCGGGCGTCGGCAAGACGGCGGCCGAAATGCGCGAGGCGCTCGAAGCGGGCGTCAAGTGCTTCAACGTCGAGTCGATTCCCGAGTTGCACGCGCTCAACGAAGTCGCGAAGTCGCTCGGCAAGAAAGCGCCGGTTTCGCTGCGCGTGAATCCCGACGTCGATGCAAAAACGCATCCGTACATCTCCACCGGCCTCAAGTCGAACAAGTTCGGCGTCGCGTTCAGCGATGCGCGCGCGACGTACGCGCAAGCGCATGCCATGCCGAATCTCGATGTCGTCGGCATCGATTGCCATATCGGCTCGCAGATCACCGAAATCAGCCCGTATCTCGACGCGCTCGACAAGCTGCTCGAACTCGTCGAGCAGATCGAAGCGGACGGCATGAGCATTCGTCACGTCGATGTCGGCGGCGGTCTCGGCATCACCTACGACGACGAAACGCCGCCCGATATCGGCGTGTTCGTGAAGACGCTGCTCGATCACATCGAGAAGCGCGGCCACGGTCAGCGCGAAGTGTATTTCGAGCCGGGGCGCTCGCTCGTCGGCAACGCGGGCGTGCTGCTGACGCGCGTCGAGTTCCTGAAGCCGGGCGAGGAAAAGAACTTCGCCATCGTCGATGCCGCGATGAACGACCTCGCGCGTCCCGCGATGTACGAGGCGTTTCATCGCATCGTGCCGGTCGTGAAGCGCGACGAGAAAGCGCATACATACGATGTCGTCGGTCCGGTATGCGAAAGCGGCGACTGGCTCGGACGCGATCGCGAGCTGTCCATCGCGCCCGGCGATCTGCTCGCGATCTGCTCGGCGGGCGCGTACGGCTTCGTGATGAGCTCAAACTACAACACGCGTCCGCGCGCCGCCGAAATCATGGTCGATGGGGAACGCGCGCGGCTCGTGCGCGAGCGTGAGGAAGTGAAGCAGCTGTTCGCCGGCGAATCGATTCTGCCGGACTGAAGCGCCGCGCTTCGAACGAAAAAGCGATGCCCTGACAAGCATCGCTTTTTTTATGCGCGTCGCGCTTTGAGCCAGGCGATCACGCGCCAGCCGAGCAGCACGATCACGATCGAGCCGTAGATCTTCGGCAGTTCGAGATCGTGTTTGCCCGCCTTCATCCACCAGAAATGCAGGATCGCGAGCGCGGCGATCAGATAGATCGCGCGATGCAAGGTCTGCCAGCGACGGCCGAGCTTGCGCACCATCGCTTTCGGCGATGTGACCGCGAGCGGAATCAGCAGCACGAACGCCGCGAAACCGACCGTGATGAACGGCCGCTTGCCGATGTCCTTCAGCATCGCGGCGACATCGAACCATTTGTCGAACCAGATGTACGTCGTGAAGTGCAGTACGGCGAAGAAGAACGCGAAGAGACCGATCATCCGGCGAAAGCGCGCGAGCGCCGTCACGCCCGTCAGGCGGCGCACGGGCGTGATCGCGAGCGTGATGCACAGATACACGAGCGTCCAGAGGCCGGTCGAGCGCGTGATGAATTCGATCGGATTCGCGCCCAGGCCGCCCGTCGCGCCGAGCAGCACGAGACGTGCGAGCGGAAACAGCATCGCGACGAACACGACGATCTTGACCGGAACGATCCATCGCGGTCCCGTCGCGACGCGCGCGCTTTTGATCTGGGAAGCGGACGACATCGTTCAGAAGTTCTTCTTCAGATCCATGCCGGCATACATCGACGCGACCTGATCGCCGTAGCCGTTGAACATGAGCGTCTTGCGTTTCGGCTGAAAGAAACCGTCCTCGCCGATGCGCCGCTCGGTCGCCTGACTCCAGCGCGGATGATCGACATTCGGATTCACGTTCGAAAAGAAGCCGTATTCGCTCGGCGCGTAGAGATTCCAGCTCGTTGGCGGCTGCTTCTCGACAAAGCGGATTTTCACCAGCGATTTCGCGCTCTTGAAACCGTACTTCCACGGCACGACGACACGCACCGGCGCGCCGTTCTGATTCGGCAGCACTTCGCCGTACAAGCCGACGGTCAGCAGCGTGAGCGGATTCATCGCCTCGTCCATGCGCAGACCTTCGGAATACGGCCATTCGAGGATCGGCGTCGAAAGTCCCGGCATCTGCGACGGATCGGCCAGCGTGATGAACTGCACGTACTTCGCGTTGCCCGTCGGCTCGGCGCGCTTGATGAGCTCCGACAACGACACGCCGATCCACGGAATCACCATCGACCAGCCTTCGACGCAGCGCAGCCGGTACACGCGTTCCTCGAGCGGCGCGAGCTTGAGAATGTCGTCGATGTCGTAGACCTTCGGATTCTTGATCGCGCCCTCGACGGACACTTTCCACGGCCGCGGACGCAGCGTGCCGGCGTGGGCGGCGGGATCGTCCTTGTCGGTGCCGAACTCGTAGAAGTTGTTGTAGCTCGTGATGTCCTTGAACGGCGTCGGCTTGTCGAGCGCGACGAACTTCGGGTTGGTCGTCGCGGCCAGCTTCTGGCCTTTGGCGTCGGGCGATGTCAGCGTCGCGTGGGCGAGGCCGCTCGCGCCGGCGAGTCCTGTCGCGGCAAGCGCGCCGAGCGAACGAAGCGTGCGCCGGCGATTCTCGAACACGTCGCGCGGCGTGATTTCGTGACTCGCAATGTCATCGCCGTACAGATTACGGCCTTGTTTGATCCACATGAAGCGTGACTCCTTCCGTTCATTCTTGTACGGAGAAAACAGCAGATTGGATGCCAGTATTCCACCGCAAAACGAAAAAAAACCGCCAGCGCTCGTCACGCATGGCGGTCTTTTTCGATTCGACGCTGCCGATCAGAGCTTGCCGTAACTATGCAAGCCCGAAAGGAACATGTTGACGCCGAGGAACGCGAAGGTCGTGACGATCAGGCCCGTCAGCGCCCACCATGCGGCGGCGGCGCCGCGCAGGCCTTTCATCAGGCGCATGTGCAGCCACGCGGCGTAGTTCAGCCAGACGATCAGCGCCCAGGTTTCCTTCGGATCCCAGCTCCAGTAGCCGCCCCACGCTTCCGCCGCCCACAGCGCGCCGAGGATCGTCGCGATGGTGAAGAACGCGAAGCCGACGGCGATCGACTTGTACATCACGTCGTCGAGCACTTCGAGCGACGGAAGGCGGTCCGCCATGAAACCGCGCTGCTTCGCGAGATACGCGACGGAGACCATCGCCGATAGCGCGAAGCTGCCATAGCCGATGAAGTTCGCCGGAACGTGGATCTTCATCCACCAGCTTTGCAGCGCGGGGACGAGCGGCTGAATCTGCTGTGCATCGCGCGCGATCGAATACCACATCAGGAAACCGACCGCCGCGCTGATGACGAGCAGCACGAACGCGCCCATCGCGCGCGTCGAGTAATGCTGCTCGTAGTAGAGATAAAACAGCGACGTGATGAGGCAGAACAACACGAAGACTTCGTACAGATTCGAAATCGGAATATGGCCGACGTCCGAGCCGATCATGTAGGACTCGTACCAGCGCACCATCAGGCCGGTGAAGCCCATCAGCACCGCGACCCACGTCATGCGCGAGCCGATCGCGCCGCCCGTCTGCGAGCGCGTCGCAAGGCCGATCCAGTAGAAGAGCGTCGCGAGGATGAAGAGCGCGCTCATCCACAAGATCGCGGACTGGCTCGACAGGAAGTACTTGAGGAAGAAGTTCGTGTCGGCGCGAGCGAGGTCGTGCTGATAGAGCTGGATCGAGAAAAGCGACAACACCGCGATCAACGCGATCAGCAGGCGTACCGGTTTCCAGCGCCAGCCGAGCACGACGAACGTCGGCACGGCGCCGACCAGCACGGCCGTGTCGTACACGTCCATGTACGCGTGATAGCGGTTCAGCGCGAAACCCGCGCCCGCGACCATCGCGAGGGCGAAGAGCCAGTCGATCAGCGTGAGCCTGCGCAGGAACGGACGATCGTCGAACTCGGCGACATCGGGAAGCCCCGATGCCGGACGTTCCGTCTTGGCGGAGGCGTGGGAGGAAGTCTGTGTGAGGTCCATGATCTTACCGTGTTGAAACTTCCGAGCTCGGGGTCTCGGTTTGCGAATGCCGGTGCGCGTTTTGCGCCGGGGACGGATCGGCCGGTACTTCCGGCTTCACGCCGAGCGCCGCTGCGATCTGCGCGCGCGTACGCACGAACTCTTTCTCGAAATCGAACGTGCGGCGGGCGGTGGACATCGCCATCAGCACGCTCGCGCCGCCCTGGCCCGCATCTTTGAGCCAGAACCAGAGCCGGCGTTCGCGCACGTAAAACATCGCGAAAATGCCGACGACCAGCAGAAGGCTGCCAAGATACACCAGATTTTTACCCGGCGCGCGCGTCAACTGGAATACCGAAGCTTGCACCTGCCTGAAGTTGTCCAGTTGCAGAAAGACCGGCGAACCGTACAGAAAGCTGTCGGAAAGCGCGTTGATGGACGATTGCACGAACGCGGCGTTCTTATCGTCCACTTTAGCCGCGGGCTGGCCGTTTTGCTCTCGGGAAATCTGCCATACGTCCCACATCGCCCCTTCGAGCATCCTCATCAGCAGGCCGGCGGCTTTCTCCTGCTCGCCCTTCGGCACCGATTTGTCGATAAACATCGCGATGCTCTGGAAACCGCCAATCATCTGCGGATTCGTCGTCGCCTTGCCGGTTTCATCGGCGCCTGCGAAAAGATTCAGCACGCGGACGGCGCTTTCCTCCAGATGTTTCTGCAGTTCACCGTTTTCCTGCGGCACCGAACGCAACGCGAAACGATGCGCGGCTTCGGCGCGCGTCGCCGGCGTCGCGAGCGCGGCGCGCAGGTCCATCCACTGTTTGACGGTGCCCTGATCGTCGGCGGGAATGCGCAGATAGCGGAACGGATCGTTCGGGCTCAGGCGCATGCCCGCGAGGAACATACGCTGGCCGCTCACGTCCACGGGCACCATGTAGTTGCTGTATTCGCGCGCCTGGCCGTCCGTGCCGCGCACCTTGTATTGCACCGACGGGCCGATATTGCGCAGATCCGTCGGTCTCGACGTTTTGGCGCCTGAGCCGAGGCGCTCGTCGAATGCATCGCGCAGCGTTTCCTTCTTGCTGACGCCGCGCGCGTCGGGCGCGCCGCTGCCGTCGGTCATGTTCTCGACGTTGATCGCGCGGAAATCCGTGAACTCGACCGTCTCGCCCTGCGCGCCCGCGAACTGCGCGCCGATGGGCGCCGTGCCGCCGATCGTCCCGCTGAACGGCGCGGTCTTCGCGCTGCCGCCGGTCATCGGCCAGGCGGTCATTTCGAGTTTCGAGCCGCCGTCCTGAAAGCTCGATTGATAGATCGAAATGCCGTCATACGTGAACGGCTTGTTCACTTCGATGCGCGCCGGAATGCGCTTGCCTGTCTTGTGATCGATGACGACGATATCGCTCGCGAAGAGCTTCGGCATGCCGGTCGAGTAGTAATCGACGATGAACTTATTGAGCTGAATCGAGAACGGCAGGTCCTGAATGATCGAGCCGTCTTGCTGATTCAGTATCGCCGTGCCGACGAACTGCCCTTCGGGCACCCATGCGTAGCCGCGGAAAGTCGGATTCGACGTTGAAAGACGATGCTCGCGCGGAATGTCGTTGATGACGGCGTTGCTGTTGATCGGCGTCTTGTTGAACATCCACATCTGCAGCTTGATGGGCAGATTGCTGTCCAGCAGACCGCCGATACAGATCACGACGATCGCCAGATGCGCCGAGATATAGCCGATCTTGGTCATCGCGCCGCGCTTGGCGGTGATGAGCGTCGCGCCGTTGTCGGTCTCGCGCGTCTTGAAGCGGTAGCCCATCTTCGCGGACAGGCGTTCGAGCGTCGCGGCGGTCTGCGCGCGATCGGCCGTGACCGTGAACTCGCCCTTGTGATGGAACGCGCGCAGCCCGCCTTCGTGCACGCGATCCTTCCAGCTCTTGATGTCCGCGATCATCTTCGGGCTGTTTCGGATCACGCACAGCGACACCGAGATCACGAGGAAAATCAGGATCAGCATGAACCACCATGCGCTGTACACGGTGTAGATGCTCAAGCCACGGAAGATGTCCGCCCAGAACGGGCCGAACTGATTGACGTAGTTGGGATACGGATCGTCCTGCGTAAGCACCGTGCCGATGATGCTCGCGATCGCCAGAATGACCAGCAATGCGATGGCGAAGCGCATCGAACTGACGAGTTCGACGAAATGCCTGATGGCCCGACGGCTCGACTTCGACTGCAAACCCGATGTGGTGACGCTCATTCAAACTCCGGCTGGACAGCAAAAAAGGGTGGAGACGCTGGCGGTCTTTGTCGACCGACGTCCCACCCTTTTCTTGTTTTCGCGCCGGTCTTCTCGGATAGTCCGGGACCGGCTTCGTAGTATGGGCGATTCTCCGTCTCTGCATGGAGAACCGCTGGACGCTGACTGCTATGCGTTCAATGCAAACCGGCGATGTAGTCGGCGACCGCCTTCATCTCCGCTTCGTTCAGGCGCGAGGAAATCTGGTGCATCGGCTCGCTGTTGTTGCGTTGTCCCGATGCGAAGGCGTTCAACTGCGCCACCGTGTAATCGCCCCACTGCCACGACAGCCGCGGATACTGCACCGGAATGCCCATGCCCGTCGCGCCGTGGCACGCCGCACACGCCGGCACGCCCTTGTCCGCGATGCCGCCGCGGTAGATCTTCTGGCCCAACGCGACGTCGTTCTTGTCGCGCGCGTAATTGGGCTTTGCCTTCTGCGACGCGAAGTACGCCGCGACGTTCACCATGTCCTGATCCGATAGCGCGCCCGCGATGCCCGCCATGATCGGATTGTTGCGCGCCGGTGCCTTTGCGCCCGGCTGCGTCTTGTAATCCTTCAACTGCTTGACGATGTACTCGGCGTGCTGCCCCGCGAGCCGCGGAAATGCCGCGCCGGCGCTGTTGCCGTCTGCCGCGTGACACGCCGCGCACACCTGAGTCGCGATAGCCTGGCCTCGCGTCACATCCGGCTTGGCCGCTTGCGCGGGCTCCGCCGCACTCACTGACATCGATACCGCCAGACCGCTCAAACCTGCACCGAAAGCCGCCGCTGCCCGAATCACCACCAGAGACCTGTACAGTCGGTTCATTCGCGTACCCTGTTTTTCGTCTTGTGAGAATGTGAGGTTCTGCAAAAAACGACGGCGACCGATCATCGCCGCAAGATACCCGAACTCGCTGAACGAAGAGGCCCAAAAGTATGCCTCTGAAAACTGTCTCGCTCCTTGTGGGTGCCGCCTGCGGCTTGGGTCTTGCGTGCCCGCTGATCTTTAAAAATCCGTCGTATTGTACAATAACCCGCTATACGCAAAGACGCCAGTCGGGGCATGCCCAGTATTTGCCGGGTTCTCAAGGCTTCGGTTTTCGCAGCGCTTTCGATTGGACCCGCCCATGTCATTCCTGCTTCATCAATCCCGCTTCTTCACGACCGTCAACCATCTGCGCGATCTGCCGCCGACGCCGCAACCCGAAATCGCTTTTGCGGGGCGCTCGAACGCCGGTAAATCGACGGCGATCAACATCCTCTGCAATCAGAAGCGGCTTGCTTTCGCGAGTAAAACGCCGGGGCGCACGCAGCACATCAATTACTTCTCCGTCGGTCCGGAAGCCGCGCCGGTCGGCTATCTCGTCGACCTTCCCGGATACGGTTACGCCGAAGTGCCGGGCGCCGCGAAGGAACATTGGCAGCGGCTGCTTTCGACGTACCTGCAAAGCCGCGCGCAACTGTGCGGCATGATCCTGATGATGGATTCGCGCCGGCCGCTCACCGACCTCGATCGCATCATGATCGACTGGTTCGCGCCGACCGGAAAACCGATTCACGCGCTGCTCACCAAATGCGACAAATTGACGCGACAGGAGATGACGAACGCTCTGCGTGCGACCAAGAAATCCTTCGCCGAATATAAAGACGCGGGCTATCGCGGCGAACTTACGGCGCAGCTCTTTTCGGCGCTCAAACGGACGGGCATCGACGAGGCTCACGAACAGATCGAAAGCTGGCTGATACCGGAAGAAGCCGGCGAAAACGCGTCAGAAGACGCAGCCGAGTGAGCGCGGCGCGTGCGCGCCGGCATAAAAAAACCCGCCGCATAACGGCGGGTTAATAGCCTAATCGAATAACGACAGGCACCCGCTCAGGGAGGAGAAGCGGGGAGTCCGGCGGCAAGCGCCTCGCTCGATCGGTATGATATACCATTGTCTCAAAGCGGTTTCAGACGCAGCCAAGTGCTTGTTCGGCAAGGGTTTAGGCGTCTCGGAACACGTTTTCGACCTCCCCTGAAGACCACCCAAATTCGAGTCGAAATATGAGCTTCTATCCTCACCATCGCCCGCGCCGGATGCGCCGCGATGACTTCTCGCGCCGTCTGATGCGCGAAAACATCCTCACGACGAACGACCTCATCTATCCCGTGTTCATCGTCGAAGGTACGAATGTGCGGCAGGCCGTGCCGTCGATGCCCGGCGTCGAGCGCACGTCCGTCGATTTGCTGATGAAAGTCGCCGAGCAATGCGTCGAACTTGGCGTGCCGGTGCTGTCGCTGTTCCCGGCGATCGAACCGTCGATCAAGACGCCCGATGGCCGCGAAGCCACGAATCCGGACGGTCTCATTCCGCGCGCCGTGCGCGAGCTGAAGAAGAACTTCCCGATGCTCGGCGTGCTGACCGACGTCGCGCTCGATCCGTACACGAGCCACGGCCAGGACGGCGTGCTCGACGAAGAAGGCTACGTGAAGAACGACGAAACGAGCGAAATTCTCGTCGAGCAGGCGCGCACCCAAGCTGAAGCGGGCGTGGATATCGTCGCGCCGTCGGACATGATGGACGGGCGCATCGGCGCGATCCGCGAGATGCTCGAAAGCGAAAGCCACATCCACACGCGCATCATGGCGTATGCGGCGAAGTACGCGTCGGCGTTCTACGGCCCGTTCCGTGACGCCGTCGGTTCCGCAGCGAATCTCGGCAAGAGCAACAAGATGACGTATCAGATGGACCCGGCCAACTCCGACGAAGCGATGCGCGAAGTGCGCATGGACATCGAGGAAGGCGCGGACATGGTGATGGTCAAGCCGGGCATGCCGTACCTCGACATCGTGCGGCGCGTGAAGGACGAGTTCCGCTTCCCGACGTACGCGTATCAGGTGAGCGGCGAGTACGCGATGATCAAGGCGGCCGCGCAGAACGGCTGGATCGATCACGACAAGGTCATGATGGAAGCGCTGCTCGCGTTCAAGCGCGCGGGCGCGGACGGCGTGCTGACGTACTTCGCGCTGGATGCGGCGCGGATCATTCGCGCTTCCGTGTAAGCGCCAAAAGGGCGATGCGAGTGCATCGCCCTTTTTTTATCCGTTCAGTTTATCGAGACTCTTCAGGAACGTATCCGCCGATTCATACCCGACCACGCGCGCGACTTCGTTGCCCTGCGCATCGAAGAAGATGATTCCCGGCGGCCCGAAAAGCTTGAAGCGCTTGAGGAGAATTTGATCGTTCGTGTTGTTGGCGGTCACGTCCGCGCGCAGAAGATTCAGTTGCGCGAGGCGCGCTTGCACACGGGCGTCGGAGAAAGTCAGCTTCTCCATTTCCTTGCACGACACGCACCAGTCCGCGTAGAAATCGAGCATCGCGGGACGCGCCGCCGCTTTGACCGCCGAGTCCAGTTCCGCCGATGAACGCACCGGCGCGAAGATCAGGCCCTGCGATCGCGCATTCGCCGACGGCTCGCTGCGGGAAGCCAGCACGGCGAGCGGGCGCAGCGGATCTGTCGAACCCGCCGCCAATCCGACGAGCAGCGTCGCCGCCCAGATCGCGAGTGCCGCTCCGAGCCCGCGCCCGAGCCGCTTCCACACACCGACAGGCGCCGCCGCGCCCGACGAGAACAATCCGAGCGATGCCGCCGCGATCAGCAGCCATAGCGCCGCGAGCAGCATCTGCGCAACGCCGCCGATGACCGGCCAGACGATCCACAGCGCGGCCGCGAGCAGCACGACGCCGAAGAAGACCTTCACGCCGTCCATCCACGCACCGGCGCGCGGCAGAACCGAACCCGCGCCGAGCCCGATGACGAGCAGCGGCACGCCCAGTCCGATGCCCATTGCGAAGAGCGCGGCGCCGCCGAGCGCAGCGTTGCCGGTGTGCGCGATGAACGCGAGCACCGCGAAAAGTGGCGCAGTCATGCACGCGCCGACCACGAGCGCGGACAGCGCGCCCATCGCCGCGACTGCCGCGAACTTGCCGCCGCTGCGCTTCTGCGATGCTTCGTTGACGCCCGCTTGCCAGCGCGCGGGCAGCGCGATATCGACGCCCGAGATCAACGCGATGGCGAACGCCGCGAGCAGCAGGCCGAACGCGCCGAGCACCCACGGGTTCTGCAGCCACGCGCCGAGGCTTTGTCCGATCAACGCGGCAGCGACGCCGAGCGCGGTATAGACGAGCGCCATGCCGATCACGTACGAAACCGACAATGCGAATCCGCGCGAACGCGTCACACGCGCGCCTTCGCCGACGATGATCGCGGACAGAATCGGGATCATCGGATACGAGCATGGCAGGAGGCTCAGCACCATGCCGGCAAGGAAATAGAGTCCGACGACTGTGAAGAATCCGCCGCCCTCGAGCATCGATTGCGCGTAGTCGGCGCTGGTCGCGCGCTCGAACCAGGTGTCGCCGGTGTTTGCGCTCGTCGTCGCGGTCGGTGCCGCGCCCGCGGGCTGGAGCGCGTCGCCGCGCACACGATAGGCCTTCTCCATCGGCGGATAGCAGATGCCGCCATCCGCGCAACCCTGCGACGTCACCGCGAGCTCGAACGGCCCGTTCGCTTTCGTCACCGGAATACGGATGATCAGTTCGCCGCGATACGTCTCGACGTCCTTGTTGAACGTCTGATCGAAATGAACTTTGCCCGCCGGAAGTTGCGCCGCGCCGATGGTCGCGTCGCCGCTCTTCACCGCGAACGCGAAACGCTCACGGTACATGTAGTAGCCGTCGGCGATCTTGTAGCGCACGTCCACTTCGCCCGGCTTTTCGGATGCGCTGAATTTGAACGCGACGTCGGGATCGAGGAAATCGTCGGCTGCGCGCGCGGCGCCCGACAGCAGCGCGAACGCCGCCAGGAAGAGAAACGCGCCGAAAAGTCGCCGCGTGACAAGGCGAGAAAACTCAAACATGAAGAAGACGCTGCGTTTCTGCGTTGACCCACTGGCCGTATCCCGGCGATGCATCGACCTGCCAGACGAGGATTTCGGGCGTTTCATACGGATGTCGAGCCTCGACGAAGCGCTGCAATTCTGCGCTGCGCGCGACGCTCGTCTTGAACAACAACTGCACTTCCTGCGACGACTCCAGCACGCCCTTCCAGTGATATTGCGACGACACGGCGCCGAGATTCGTCACGCACGCCGCGAGCCGCGCGTCCAGCGCCGCTTGCGCGAGCGCATCGGCTGCGGCGGCGTCGGGCAGCGTGGACAGCATCAAAACGACGGGGACGTTCACTCGGCGTGCTCCGAGAGGTTAATTGCGTATCGTAGCATCGGCGGCTGACACTCACTTTTACGCCTCGGCGCGCTGAAATGTCGCAGCCAGAAAGCAAAAAGGCCAAGCTCTAAGCCTGGCCTTTCTGCTAACAATCGAAAACGGGATTTATTCCGCTTCTTGCACTTCTTCCGTCTCTTCGACTTCCGGGCGATCCATCAGTTGGACCAGCGCCATCGGGGCGTTATCGCCGACGCGGAAACCGAACTTCAGGATGCTCAGGTAGCCGCCCGGGCGGTTCGCGTAGCGCGGGCCGAGGACGTCGAACAGCTTCGCGACGGAATCACGATCGCGCAGGCGGTTGAACGCCAGACGACGGTTCGCGAGCGACGGCTTCTTGCCCAGCGTGATGAGGGGCTCGACGACCTTGCGCAGTTCCTTGGCCTTCGGCAGCGTCGTCTTGATGACTTCGTGCTCGATCAGCGAGTTCGACATATTGCGGAGCATTGCCAGACGATGGCTGCTCGTGCGGTTCAGTTTCCGCAGACCATGCTTATGACGCATTTCAGTTCCTTTAACGAGTTTTGGTCCAGCTCTTCTATTGCACCCTAATTTGGGTGCACGGGCCGGTCAGGTAAAAGCAAGACGCGGATTTTAAAGCAAAATCCGCGTCTTTGCCAAGTTACGCGACTGCGTTTGGTATTACTTGTCCAACCCGGCCGGCGGCCAGTTTTCGAGCTTCATACCAAGCGTCAGACCGCGCGAAGCCAGCACTTCCTTGATTTCGTTCAGCGACTTGCGGCCGAGGTTCGGCGTCTTCAGCAGCTCGTTTTCCGTGCGCTGGATCAGGTCGCCGATGTAGTAGATGTTCTCGGCCTTCAGGCAGTTCGCCGAGCGAACCGTGAGTTCGAGATCGTCCACCGGACGCAGCAAGATCGGGTCGATCTGCGGTGCGCGCGACGGTGCTTCTGCTGCCGCTTCCGTGCCTTCCAGTGCGGCGAACACCGACAACTGATCGACCAGAATGCGAGCCGACTGGCGGATCGCTTCTTCCGGCGAAATCACGCCGTTGGTCTCGATGTTCATCACGAGCTTGTCGAGGTCGGTGCGCTGTTCGACACGTGCGCTTTCGACGGCGTAGCTCACGCGGCGAACCGGCGAGAACGACGCGTCCAGCACGATGCGGCCGATGATCTTGGCCGACTCTTCGCCATAGCGACGCACGTTGCCCGGCACGTAGCCGCGGCCCTTTTCGATCTTGATCTGAACGTCGAGCTTGCCGCCCTTCGACAGGTGAGCGATCACGTGTTCCGGATTGATGACCTCGCAGTCGTGCGCGAGTTCGATATCGCCGGCCGTGACAACGCCTTCGCCTTCCTTGCGCAGCGTCACCGTGACTTCGTCGCGGTTGTGCAGCTTGAAGACGACACCCTTCAGGTTCAACAGCAGGTTGACCACATCCTCTTGCACACCATCGAGCGTCGAGTATTCGTGCACGACGCCTGCGATCGTCACTTCTGTCGGCGCGTAGCCGATCATCGACGACAGCAGCACGCGCCGAAGCGCGTTACCCAAGGTGTGGCCATAGCCGCGTTCGAACGGCTCCATAACCACTTTCGCATGGTTCTCACCAAGCGATTCAACTGCAATGATCTTGGGCTTCAACAAACTGGTTTGCATAGGTTTTCCTTTTCAATACCCTCGGCTCGTTACACCGATAAGGCTGACCGGTGACAACCTGAAAATAAACAGCCGAGGCCACCTCTTGCCACGAGCAATCAGGCTCCCCGGCTGTCCATCCATTACCGCCGCGATTAACGCGAATACAATTCGACGATCAGGCTTTCGTTGATGTCGCCGGCGATGTCGCTACGCTCGGGCATCGACTTGAACGTGCCTTCGAACTTCTTCTCGTCGACCGACACCCAGCTCGGCATGCCGCCTTGCTGCGCCAGCGAGAGAGCTTCGACGATACGAGCCTGCTTGCGCGACTGCTCGCGCACGGACACGACGTCGCCCGACTTCACTTGCAGCGACGGGATGTTCGCGACTTGGCCGTTCACCATGATCGCCTTGTGGCTCACGAGCTGACGTGCTTCAGCGCGCGTCGAGCCGAAGCCCATGCGATAAACGACGTTGTCGAGACGCGACTCGAGCAATTGCAGCAGGTTTTCGCCCGTCGGGCCCTTGCGGCGGTCGGCTTCAGCGAAGTAGCGGCGGAACTGACGCTCCAGCACACCGTAGATACGCTTCACTTTCTGCTTTTCGCGCAACTGGGTACCGTAGTCGGACGTACGCGCGCCCGAGGTGCGGCCGTGCTGGCCGGGCTTGCTGTCGAGCTTGCACTTGTCGGCGAGGGAGCGGCGTGCGCTCTTCAGGAACAGATCAGTGCCTTCACGGCGGGACAGCTTTGCTTTGGGACCGGTATAGCGTGCCACGTTGCATCCTTAAATATTGATCACGCAGACTTCCGTTGAACTTCAGTCTGCGCTAGTCCGAACCCTTTGGGCCGAACGGTGGGCTTAGTCAAAACTTACTAACGCACGAAACCCGCCGATACTCGCGCATCGACAGGCAACATGCGGTTGCGTCGACGTATTAGATACGACGGCGCTTCGGCGGACGGCAGCCGTTGTGCGGGACCGGCGTCACGTCGGAGATCGCGGTGATCTTGATGCCAAGACCATGCAACGCGCGCACCGCCGATTCGCGGCCAGGACCGGGGCCCTTGATCCGCACTTCGAGGTTCTTTACGCCGTATTCCATTGCCACGCGACCAGCCGATTCGGCTGCGACCTGAGCTGCGAAGGGCGTCGACTTACGCGAGCCCTTGAAGCCCTGACCACCCGAGGTCGCCCATGCCAGCGCGTTACCTTGACGGTCGGTGATCGTGATAATGGTGTTGTTGAACGACGCGTGAACGTGAACCACGCCCTCGGCGACGTTCTTCTTGACCTTCTTGCGAACGCGTTGCGCCGCGGAGTTGTTCGAAGCCTTAGCCATTACGTTTTCCTGTAACTGTCAGTTCCGCTTACTTCTTCAGCGATTGCGCTGCACGACGCGGACCCTTGCGCGTACGGGCATTCGTGCGCGTACGCTGGCCACGCAGGGGCAGGCCCTTGCGATGGCGCATGCCGCGGTAGCAACCCAAGTCCATCAGGCGCTTGATGTTCATCGTCACTTCACGGCGCAGGTCGCCTTCGACGATGAACTTGCCCACTTCGTCACGCAGCTTTTCGAGGTCTGCGTCGGTAAGGTCTTTGACCTTCTTCGAAAATTCCACGCCAGCAGCGGTGCAGATGCCACGCGAACGCGTGCGGCCGATGCCGAAGATTGCCGTCAGGCCGATCTCGGTATGCTGGTGATTCGGGATGTTAACCCCTGCGATACGAGCCATTGTTTTTCCTCAAACAAAAAGCGCAAGCAAAAGCGCGGCGTTCAGCCTTGACGCTGTTTGTGGCGCGGATCAGAGCTGCAAATCACGCGCACAACGCCCTTGCGCTTGATGATCTTGCAATTGCGGCAAATGCGCTTAACCGATGCCATCACTTTCATGATATTACCCTTTTTTCAAATCACTTCGCCCGGAACACGATCCGTGCACGAGACAGATCGTAAGGCGTCAATTCAACCGTAACCTTGTCGCCCGGCAGGATGCGGATGTAGTGCATCCGCATCTTTCCGGAAATATGTCCCAGGACGACATGGCCATTTTCCAATTTCACCCGGAAAGTAGCGTTGGGAAGGTTTTCGATGACCTCACCCTGCATCTGGATAACATCGTCTTTGGCCATAGTCCTTATTAACGCATCGGGACGTTGCCACCCTTGAAGTTTGCCTTCTTGAGCAGCGATTCATATTGTTGCGACATAACGTACGACTGCACCTGAGCCATGAAGTCCATCGTGACGACGACAATGATCAGCAGCGACGTTCCACCAAAATAAAACGGCACGTTCCAGCGCAACACCAGAAACTCAGGCAGCAGGCACACGAATACGATGTAGATCGCACCAGCCAGCGTAAGACGCGTGAGGATGCGGTCGATATATCGTGCAGTCTGATCGCCCGGACGGATACCCGGAACGAAAGCACCGCTCTTCTTCAAGTTGTCGGCGGTCTCCCGGCTGTTGAACACCAATGCGGTGTAGAAGAAGCAGAAGAAGACGATCGCCAACGCATACAGCAGCACGTACACGGGTTGACCGGGCTTCAGCGCCTCGGCCACGTTGTGCAGCGTGTTCGCGAACCAGTTGGTGCGCGTACCCGAACTGAACCAGTTCAGGATGGTTGCCGGGAAGAGGATGATCGACGACGCGAAGATCGGCGGAATCACACCCGACATGTTCAACTTCAGCGGCAGATGAGACGACTGTCCGCCGTAAATCTTGTTACCGACCTGGCGCTTCGCATAGTTCACGAGGATCTTGCGCTGACCGCGTTCGATGAACACGACCAGATACGTGACCGCCGCGATCAAGACCACGATGATGATCGCCGAGATGATGCTCATCGAACCGGTGCGAACCAGTTCGAACAGACCACCGATCGCGTTCGGGAAACCCGCTGCGATACCACCGAAGATGATGATCGAGATGCCGTTGCCGAGACCACGCTCCGTGATCTGCTCACCGAGCCACATCAGGAACATCGTGCCCGTCACGAGCGTGACGACCGTCGTCAGCCGGAACACCATGCCGGGGTCCAGCACCAGAGCCGGCTGGTTTTCCAGCGCGACCGCGATACCGAACGCCTGGAAGGTCGCCAGAACCACCGTGAAGATACGCGTGTACTGCGTGATCTTACGTTGTCCCGCCTGCCCTTCCTTCTTCAGCGCCTCCATCTGCGGCGACACGATCGACAGCAACTGCATGATGATCGACGCCGAAATGTAGGGCATGATGCCCAGCGCAAAGATCGTGAACCGCGACAGTGCGCCACCCGAGAACATGTTGAACATGCCAAGGATGCCGCCCGACTGGCTCTGGAACAGCTTCGCCAGTTGATCCGGATCGATGCCGGGCACCGGAATATGCGCCCCAATGCGGTAGACGATCAGCGCAAGCAGCAGGAACACTGCACGCCGGCGCAGATCGCCGAATTTCGCCGCGCTTCGACCGGTTTTTGCGAGACTCGGGCTGTTAGCCAAGTACCTTCTCCGATGCTAGTGCTAGTAACGGCGAAAGCGCGTTACTCGGCGAAAGAGCCGCCAGCGGCTTCGATTGCCTCACGGGCGCCCTTCGTTGCCGTCAGGCCCTTCACCGTGACCTTGCGCGTGATCTCGCCGGTCTTGATGATCTTCGCGCTCTTGATGAGCTCGCCGACCAGACCCGCTTGCTTCAACGCCAACAGATCGATTTCGTCGACCGGCAGCTTCTCGAGATCAGCCAGGCGCACTTCACCGACGAATTCCTTCGTCAGCGAGGTGAAGCCGCGCTTCGGCAGACGACGCTGCAGAGGCATCTGACCGCCTTCGAAGCCGACCTTGTGAAAGCCGCCCGAACGCGATTTCTGACCCTTGTGGCCGCGGCCAGCGGTCTTGCCGAGGCCCGAACCGATACCGCGACCGACGCGACGCTTAGCGTGCTTCGCGCCTTCCGCCGGCTTCAGGTTATTCAATTCCATGTTCAACTCCTTGGATCCGTAGGTCGCGCTTAGGCGATGACCTTAACGAGGTACGAGACCTTGTTGATCATCCCGCGCACTGCCGGCGTGTCCTGCAGCTCGGAAACCGAGTTCAGGCGACGCAGGCCGAGGCCACGCACCGTTGCGCGGTGCGATTCGCGGGTCCCGATCAGGCTCTTGACGAGCTGAACCTTGACAGTTTTTTCAGACATGGTGACCACCTTAGCCCAGAATGTCTTCGACGGACTTACCACGCTTCGCAGCGATGTCTGCCGGGGTCGACTGCTTGCGCAGGCCGTCCAGCGTCGCACGAACGAGGTTGTACGGGTTCGTCGAACCGTGGCTCTTGGCCACAACGTTTTGAACGCCCATCACGTCGAACACTGCGCGCATCGGGCCGCCAGCGATCACGCCGGTACCGTCCTTCGCCGGAGCGAGGAGAACCGCCGATGCGCCGTGCTTGCCGTGCACTTCGTGTTGCAGCGTGCCGTTCTTCAGGGGCACCTTGAACATGTTGCGGCGGGCCTGCTCCATTGCCTTTTGAACGGCAACCGGAACTTCCTTGGCCTTGCCCTTGCCCATGCCGATCCGGCCGTCACCGTCGCCAACCACGGTCAGTGCGGCGAAGCCGAGAATACGGCCACCCTTCACGACCTTGGTCACGCGGTTGACCGAAATCATCTTTTCGCGCAGGCCGTCGTCGCGTTCGTCAGCCTGAACTTTCGCTTGCATCTTTGCCATGACGAATTCTTCCCTTAGAACTTGAGCCCGGCTTCACGCGCCGCATCAGCCAGCGCCTTCACGCGGCCGTGGTAGCGGAAACCCGAGCGGTCAAAGGCGACGGATTCGATGCCGGCAGCCTTGGCCTTTTCGGCGATACGCTTGCCGATCAAGGTCGCGGCGTTGACGTTGCCGCCCTTGCCCGACTTGTCGGCCAGTTCAGCGCGCACTTCAGCTTCCAGCGTCGAGGCGCTTGCCACGACCTTCGTGCCGCATGCCGAGAACACTTGCGCGTAGATATGCGTATTCGTGCGATGCACGGCCAGACGCGGAACCTGCAGCTCAGCGATCTTGATACGCGTCTGACGAGCGCGGCGCAGGCGAGATTGAGTCTTATCCATGATTGCGCACCCTTACTTCTTCTTCGTTTCTTTGAGGATCACGACCTCGTCGGAATAGCGCACGCCCTTGCCCTTGTACGGCTCGGGCGGACGATAGCCGCGCACTTCTGCTGCGGTCTGTCCGACTTTCTGCTTGTCGATCCCCTTGATCACGATTTCGGTCTGCGACGGGGTTTCAGCCTTGACGCCTTCCGGCATCTGGTGCACCACGGGGTGCGAGAAACCCAGCGACAGGTTCAGCTTGTCGCCTTGCGCTTGCGCACGATAACCGACGCCAACCAGCGTCAGCTTGCGCTCGAAACCCTTGGTGACGCCTTGCACCATGTTCGCCAGGAGGGCGCGCATCGTGCCGGACATCGCGTTCGCTTCGCGGCTTTCATCCGTCGGAGCCAGCTTCAACGTGCCGTCTTCGTTCGTCACGGCAACCAGCTTGTTGACCGGTTGCGAGATCGTGCCGAGCGGACCCTTCACGGTGATGACGTCGCTCTTGATGGCCACTTCCGCGCCTTGCAGCGCGATCGGGCTTTTACCTACTCGAGACATGTTTCTTCTCCTTAGGCGTTAAGCGACGTAGCAGATGACTTCGCCACCGACGCCGTTCTGGCGCGCCTTGCGGTCGGTCATCACACCCTTCGGCGTCGACACGATTGCAACGCCCAGGCCGTTCATCACGGTCGGGATGTCATTGCGACCGCGGTACACGCGCAGACCGGGCTTCGATACGCGCTCGAGGCGCTCGATAACCGGACGGCCAGCGTAGTACTTCAACGCGATGTTCAATTCCGTCTTCGCACCTTCCGACTTGACTGCGAAGTCGTCGATATAACCTTCGTCCTTCAAAACCTGCGCAATCGCAACCTTGACTTTCGACGAGGGCATAGTCACCGAAACCTTCTCGACCATCTGCGCATTGCGGATGCGAGTCAGCATATCGGCGATAGGATCACTCATGCTCATTTATGTTTCTCCTATTACCAGCTCGCCTTGGTCAGGCCAGGGATTTCGCCGCGGAAAGCGATTTCACGAATCTTGCCGCGTGCGAGTCCGAACTTGCGGAACGTGCCACGCGGACGACCCGTGATCGCGCAGCGGTTACGCTTGCGAGTGGGGTTCGAGTTACGCGGCAGTTGTTGCAGTGCCAGACGCGCGAGGTAACGCTCTTCGTCCGACTTGCTTGCGTCGTCGATCACAGCCTTCAGCTCAGCACGCTTCGGAGCGTACTTGGCTGCCAGGCGCGCGCGCTTCTTTTCACGTTCGATCAGTGCCAGTTTAGCCACGGTAACCTCAGTTTCTGAACGGGAACTTGAAGCCGGCGAGCAATGCCTTTGCTTCTTCGTCGGTCTTCGCGGTGGTCGTGATGCTGATGTTCAGCCCACGCAGCGCGTCGATCTTGTCGTAGTCGATTTCGGGGAAAATGATTTGCTCTTTCACACCGATGTTGTAGTTACCACGGCCGTCGAACGCCTTGCCCGACACACCGCGGAAGTCGCGCACGCGAGGCAGCGCAACCGTCACGAAACGGTCCAGGAATTCGTACATGGCATTGCCACGCAGGGTAACCATCGTGCCAATCGGGTAGCCTTCGCGGATCTTGAAACCAGCGATTGCCTTGCGCGACTTGGTGATGACGGGCTTTTGGCCCGCGATCTTCGTGAGGTCACCAACGGCGTGCTCAAGCACCTTCTTGTCAGCGACGGCTTCGCCAAGCCCCATATTCAGGGTGATCTTGGTGAGGCGCGGCACTTCCATAATCGACTTGTAGCCGAACTTTTCAACCAGTTCCGGCACAACCTTTTCTTTGTAAATCTCTTGCAGACGAGCCATTTTTTAACTCCGCGTCAGGCGTTAAGCGTGGCGCCGGTCGACTTCAAGAAGCGAACCTTCTTGCCGTCTTCGACCTTGATGCCCACACGCGATGCCTTGCCATTCGCGTCGACCAATGCGACGTTCGAAATATGCAGCGGCATCGTTTTGGCTTCCACACCGCCCGTCGTACCCTTCATCGGGTTCGGCTTCACGTGCTTCTTGACGAGGTTGATGCCCTCGACGGTGACACGGTCGTCCGCAACGGCCAGCACGGTGCCGCGCTTGCCCTTGTCCTTGCCGGTGGTGACGATGACTTCGTCACCCTTGCGAATCTTGTTCATCGCGACTCCTTACAGCACTTCCGGAGCGAGCGAAACGATCTTCATGAATCGTTCGCTACGCAGTTCACGCGTAACCGGCCCGAAAATACGCGTGCCGATCGGCTCGAGCTTCGTGTTCAGCAGAACGGCGGCATTGCCGTCGAACTTGATGAGCGAGCCATCCTGGCGACGCACGCCCTTGGCCGTGCGAACGACCACGGCGTTGTAGATTTCGCCCTTTTTCACGCGTCCGCGCGGCGTCGCTTCCTTGACGGTCACCTTGATGATGTCGCCAATGCTTGCGTAACGACGCTTCGAGCCGCCGAGCACCTTGATGCACATGACTTCACGCGCACCCGTGTTGTCGGCCACTTCAAGCCGAGTTTCGGTCTGGATCATGGTTTATCTTTCCCAACTTAATCCGATTGCACCACCATGGCACAGCCGGTCAGTCTTGGTCCCGTCAGCCAAATGGCTGCTTGGGTTAGAACAGGCAGCAACGGCAGACGAAACCCGCCATCGCAATCCGGTGAATCTGTCGACTCAGGCTAGCGCCCGAACCGGCTTCCCCCACCAATTTCGCCCGCGACGGGGCTCCCACAAAGAGGGAAGACCGAGATTATAACAAATAATCCCGGTCTTGCAAGCGAAACTTACTGCGATACAACTACTTACAGCATCGCGGCACTACAACTTCAGCTTTAGATCACGCGAGCCGCTTCAACCAGCTTCGACACAACCCAGGCCTTCGTCTTCGAAATCGGACGAGTTTCCTGGATTTCGACGAGATCGCCTTCGTTGTACGTGTTCGCGTCGTCATGCGCGTGGTACTTCTTCGAACGCACGACGTACTTGCCGTAGATCGGATGCTTCACGCGGTGCTCGACCAGCACGGTGACCGTCTTGTCCATCTTGTTGCTGACGACCTTGCCGACCAGCGTCCGCTTGAGCGAGGTTTTTACGCTATCGTTCATTTCTGGTTCGCCTTCTCGGTCATGACGGTACGCACGCGTGCGATGTCGCGACGGACCTTCTTCAGCTGGCTCGTGTTCGTGAGCTGCTGGGTCGCGAGCTGCATACGCAAGCCAAATTGCGCCTTGAGCAGATCCGACAGCTCCTTGTTGAGCGCGGCCTGGTCTTTTTGGCGAAGTTCAGTTGCCTTCATCATTTACTCCTTAGGCGCCGAGCTGACGGACCACGAAGTTCGTCTTGAGCGGCAGCTTGGCTGCCGCCAGACGGAACGCTTCGCGCGCCAGTTCTTCGGAGACACCGTCCATTTCGTACAGCATCTTGCCCGGTTGAATTTCAGCGACGTAGTACTCAGGGTTACCCTTACCGTTACCCATACGCACTTCGGCCGGCTTTTGCGAAATCGGCTTGTCCGGGAAGATACGGATCCAGATCCGGCCGCCACGCTTGATGTGACGCGTCATTGCACGACGCGCCGCTTCGATTTGACGCGCGGTCAAACGGCCGCGACCGATAGCCTTCAGACCGTATTCACCGAACGACACCGCGTTGCCGCGCGTCGCCTTACCGGTGTTACGACCTTTCTGCTCTTTGCGATACTTTCTGCGTTTCGGTTGCAGCATCGTTATTCTCCAGTCTTCGCGTCACCGCCAGCGCGACGGGGTGCGCCACGACGCGCGCCGCCCGGAGCGCCTTCACCGTCACGGCGCGGACGGCGATCGCCACCCGGACGTGCGTTGCGGCGCGGACGCTTTTCTTCCGCCACTTCTTCCACGACCGGCGCTTCGTTGCGGCCCAGGGTATCGCCCTTGTAGACCCACACCTTCACGCCGATGATGCCGTACGTGGTCTTCGCTTCGGACGTCGCGTAGTCGATATCCGCACGCAGCGTATGGAGGGGCACGCGACCTTCGCGATACCACTCGGTACGAGCGATTTCGATACCGTTCAGACGACCCGCGCTCATGATCTTGATGCCTTGTGCACCAAGACGCATCGCGTTTTGCATCGCGCGCTTCATCGCACGGCGGAACATGATCCGGCGCTCGAGCTGCTGCGTGATGGAATCGGCGATCAGTTGCGCGTCCGTTTCCGGCTTGCGAATCTCTTCGATGTTGACGTGAACCGGAACGCCCATGCGCTTCTGCAGTTCAGCCTTCAGCGATTCGATGTCCTCGCCCTTCTTGCCGATGACAACGCCCGGACGCGAGCTGTAAATCGTGATGCGCGCGTTCTTCGCCGGACGCTCGATGACGACGCGACCAACCGAAGCGTTCTTCAGCTTCTTCTTCAGGTATTCACGAACACCGATGTCTTCCTGCAACATCGCCGCGAAATTGTTGTTGTTCGCATACCAGCGCGAAGCCCAATTGCGGCTGACGGCCAAACGGAAGCCAGTCGGATGAATTTTCTGTCCCATCGTTGGCTCCTTAATTCCCGACCGTCACAGTGATGTGACAGGATTGCTTCTCGATGCGGTTACCACGACCCTTTGCGCGTGCGGTGAAACGCTTCAGCGAAGCAGCCTTGTCGACGTAGATGCTCGTGATCTTGAGCTCGTCGATGTCGGCGCCTTCGTTGTGTTCCGCATTCGCGATCGCAGACAGCACGACCTTCTTGACGATACCCGCCGCCTTCTTCGGCGAGAACGTCAGGACGTTCAGCGCCTTGTCGACCGGCAAACCACGAATCTGGTCAGCCACAAGGCGCGTTTTCTGCGCCGAGATGCGGGCACCGCGATGAATTGCTTTCACTTCCATCTTGATTGCCCCTTATTTCTTGGCCTTCTTGTCGGCCGCGTGACCCTTGAACGTACGGGTCAGTGCGAACTCGCCAAGCTTGTGGCCGACCATGTTTTCCGTGACGTACACCGGAACGTGTTGGCGACCGTTGTGAACAGCGATCGTCAGACCGATGAAGTCCGGCAGAATCGTCGAACGACGCGACCAGGTCTTGATCGGCTTCTTGTCACGCGTCGATGCAGCCGCCTCAACCTTCTTCAGCAAATGAGCGTCGCAGAACGGACCTTTTTTAGCAGAACGTGTCATTGCCTACTCCTTAACGCTTGTGACGGCGCTGGACGATCATCGTCGTCGTGCGCTTGTTGCTGCGGGTGCGATAGCCCTTCGTCGGCGTGCCCCACGGGCTCACCGGATCGCGACCTGCAGCCGTCTTACCTTCACCACCGCCGTGCGGGTGATCGACCGGGTTCATTGCAACACCACGCACCGTCGGACGGATACCGCGCCAGCGGTTCGCACCGGCCTTACCGATTTGACGGAGGCTGTGCTCTTCGTTGCCGACTTCACCGATCGTTGCGCGGCACTCGACGTGCACGCGGCGGATTTCGCCCGAACGCAGACGCACTTGAGCGTAGACGCCTTCGCGCGCCAGCAGCATTGCCGACGTACCAGCCGAACGCGCGATCTGCGCGCCCTTGCCCGGCAGCATTTCGATGCAGTGGATCGTGGTACCGACCGGGATATTGCGGATCGGCAGAGCGTTGCCTGCGCGGATCGGCGCTTCCGAACCGGACATCAGTTGCGCGCCGACCGCCACGCCCTTCGGCGCGATGATGTAGCGACGCTCGCCGTCTGCGTACAGAACCAGCGCGATGTTCGCGCTACGGTTCGGGTCGTACTCGAGACGTTCGACCTTTGCCGGAATGCCGTCCTTGTTGCGACGGAAATCGACGATACGGTAGTGCTGCTTGTGACCACCACCTTGGTGACGCGTGGTGATACGGCCGTTGTTGTTACGGCCCGCCGACTTGGATTGCGTGTCGAGCAGCGCTGCGTGCGGCTTGCCCTTGTGCAGATCCTTGTTGACGATCTTGACCATCGCGCGGCGACCCGGCGAGGTCGGCTTAACTTTCACGATTGCCATGATTACTTGGCCTCCGCTTCAAAGTTGATTTCCTGGCCGGGCTTCAGGCAGACGTACGCCTTCTTCACGTCCTTGCGCTTGCCATTGAAGCGGCCAAAGCGCTTTGCCTTGCCCTTCGTGACGAGCACGTTGACGGAATTGACTTCGACCTTGAACAGCAGCTCGACAGCAGCCTTGACTTCCTGCTTCGTGGCGTCCGGCGCGACTTCGAACACGACTTGTTCGTTCTTGTCGGCAACCAGCGTCGCCTTTTCGGAGATCACCGGCGCGAGCAGAACTTGCATCAAACGATGATCGTTTTTGCGAATCTCGCTCATGACAGCAACTCCTCGATCTGAGCGACCGCAGCCTTCGTGATCAGAACCTTCTTGAAGTAGATCAGCGAGAGCGGGTCGGCGTAACGCGGCTCGACAACCGCCACGTGGGCCAGGTTGCGCGACGCGAGGTACAGGTTTTCGTCGACCGTATCGGTGATGACCAACACGGAGTCGAGACCCATTGCCTTGAATTTTTCGGCCAGCAGCTTGGTCTTCGGGGCTTCGAGCACGAAGTCTTCGACCACGGCGATACGGCCTTCGCGAGCCAACTGCGAGAAAATCGAGCGGAGACCCGCGCGATGCATCTTCTTGTTGACCTTGTGCGAGAAGTTTTCTTCCGGCGAATTCGGGAAGATACGACCACCGCCGCGCCACAACGGGCTCGACGACATACCGGCACGAGCGCGGCCCGTACCTTTCTGACGCCACGGCTTCTTGGTGGTGTGCTTGACCTGCTCGCGGTCCTTCTGCGCGCGGTTGCCGCTACGTGCGTTCGCCTGATAAGCGACGACGACCTGGTGAATCAGGGCTTCGTTGTAATCGCGACCGAACACGACGTCCGATGCGTTCACGCCAGCGCCTTCCTGACCATTGGCATTCAGGAGCTTAAGTTCCATTATTTCGCTCCTTTCACAGCACGCGTCTTGACGGCCGGGGTCACGAAGACCTTGCCGCCCTTCGCACCCGGAACAGCACCGCGGACGAGCAGCAGATTGCGCTCAGCGTCGATGCGGGCGATTTCGAGATTCTGGACCGTGACGGTCTCGTCACCGAGGTGACCGGTCATGCGCTTGCCCGGGAACACGCGGCCCGGATCCTGCGCCATACCGATCGAACCCGGAACGTTGTGCGAACGCGAGTTACCGTGCGATGCGCGGCCCGAAGCGAAGTTGTAGCGCTTGATCGTACCGGCGTAGCCCTTACCGATCGACGTGCCTTGCACGTCAACTTTCTGGCCGACTTCGAAAATATCCGTACCGACGACGGCACCATTCGACAGTTCACCTGCCTTGGCCGCATCGATATGGAATTCCTTAAGGATTTCACCGGCTTGAACGCCGGCTTTGGCGAGGTGGCCCGCCAACGGCTTCGTCACGCGCGATGCGCGGCGAGTACCGAATGCAACCTGAACGGCGGTATAACCATCCGTTTCAACGGTCTTGATCTGCGTCACGCGGTTGTCCGACACGTCCAGCACGGTGACGGGGATCGAATCCCCCTCAGGCGTGAAGATACGGGTCATGCCAACCTTGCGACCTACGAGTCCAAGGCTCATCGTTTTCTCCATTCCCAACTGCGATTGGTCGGGGCTGATTTACAAATGCCGGCTTCGTTACGAGAAACTGGGTCGGCTATTCTTGCACCACTTTCTTGCACCACTTTCTTGCGCCTTTGCATGCGCATAGGCGCGAAAAGCCTTGGAGTATAACAAGGCTTTTCGAATCCTGCAAGCAATCAAAGACTTAGCTCCGTCTGGCACGCCAGCGGAGCTTTTGGACTTACTGCAGCTTGATTTCGACGTCGACGCCTGCCGGCAGGTCGAGCTTCATCAGCGCGTCGACGGTCTTGTCCGTCGGATCGACGATGTCCATCAGGCGCTGGTGGGTACGGATTTCGAGCTGGTCGCGCGACGTCTTGTTGACGTGCGGCGAACGCAGGATGTCAAAACGCTGAATACGCGTCGGCAGCGGCACCGGGCCACGAACGATCGCGCCAGTCCGCTTCGCCGTGTCGACGATCTCGGCTGCCGATTGATCGATCAGGCGATAGTCGAAAGCCTTCAGACGAATGCGGATTTTCTGGTTCTGCATGACGATTCCTTGAAAAGAGCGAGGCGGTATTGCACCGCACATTGGCAAAAGAGCGTGGGACTAAGCGCTCGCGGAGAGCGAACGCCCGGTCCCGGTCGATACTGCTACTGCTTTACTTCGAGTTCAATCGAGCAAGCCCGATATCTTACTCGATAATCTTCGCCACGACACCGGCGCCGACGGTACGGCCGCCTTCGCGGATTGCGAAGCGCAGACCTTCTTCCATGGCGATCGGAGCGATCAGCTTGACCGTGATCGACACGTTGTCGCCCGGCATCACCATTTCCTTGTCCTTCGGCAGCTCGATTGAGCCGGTCACGTCCGTCGTACGGAAGTAGAACTGCGGACGGTAGTTGTTGAAGAACGGCGTGTGACGGCCGCCTTCGTCCTTGCTCAGCACGTACACTTCAGCCGTGAAGTGCGTGTGCGGCGTGATCGAACCCGGCTTGGCCAGAACCTGGCCGCGCTCCACGTCTTCACGCTTCGTGCCGCGCAGCAGGATACCGACGTTGTCGCCTGCCTGACCTTGGTCGAGCAGCTTGCGGAACATTTCCACGCCCGTGCAGGTCGTCTTCACCGTCGGCTTGATACCGACGATTTCGATTTCCTCGCCGACCTTGACGATGCCGCGCTCGACGCGACCCGTCACCACCGTGCCGCGACCCGAGATCGAGAACACGTCTTCCACCGGCATCAGGAACGCGCCGTCAACTGCACGCTCCGGCGTCGGGATGTACGAATCCAGCGCGTCGGCCAGGTTCATGATCGCCACTTCGCCCAGCTCGCCCTTGTCGCCTTCCAGCGCCAGCTTGGCCGAACCCTTGATGATCGGGGTGTCGTCGCCCGGGAAGTCGTACTTCGACAGCAGTTCGCGCACTTCCATTTCGACGAGCTCGAGCAGCTCGGCGTCGTCCACCATGTCGCACTTGTTCAGGAACACGATGATGTACGGCACGCCAACCTGACGGGCCAGCAGGATGTGCTCACGCGTTTGCGGCATCGGGCCGTCAGCAGCCGAACACACCAGGATTGCGCCGTCCATCTGCGCGGCGCCCGTGATCATGTTCTTCACGTAGTCGGCGTGGCCCGGGCAGTCGACGTGTGCGTAGTGGCGGTTAGCCGTTTCGTACTCGACGTGCGCGGTGTTGATGGTAATACCGCGTGCCTTTTCTTCCGGCGCTGCGTCGATCTGGTCGTACGCCTTCGCTTCGCCGCCGAACTTCTGCGTGAGAACCGTCGTGATCGCTGCCGTCAGCGTGGTCTTGCCGTGGTCAACGTGACCGATCGTGCCCACGTTTACGTGCGGCTTGGTCCGCTCGAATTTACCTTTTGCCATGATTACCTTCGTTCAAAAGTTTGGTTATCGGTTTAAAGCTTGTGGCTTGCGCCGAATTACTTGCGGGAATTACTTACCCTTGGCGTTGATGATCGCGTCGGCGACGTTACGCGGAGCTTCAGCATAGTGCTTGAATTCCATCGTGTACGTTGCACGGCCTTGCGTCAGCGAACGCAGCGAGGTCGAGTAGCCGAACATTTCCGACAGCGGCACTTCGGCGCGGACGATCTTGCCGCCGCCAACCATGTCTTCCATGCCCTGGACGATACCGCGACGGCCCGACAAATCGCCCATCACGTTGCCCATGTAGTCTTCAGGCGTTTCGACTTCCACAGCCATCATCGGTTCGAGGATGACCGGGCTTGCCTTGCGCATTGCTTCCTTGAAGGCCATCGAACCGGCCATGCGGAACGCGTTTTCGTTCGAGTCGACGTCGTGGTACGAACCGAACGTCAGGTGAACCTTCACGTCCACAACCGGGAAGCCAGCCAGCACGCCCGACTTCAGCGTTTCCTGGATGCCCTTGTCCACTGCCGGGATGTATTCGCGCGGAATCACACCGCCCTTGATCTCGTCCAGGAACTCGTAGCCCTTGCCCTGCTCGTTCGGCTCGAGCGTGATGACCGCGTGACCGTACTGGCCGCGACCACCCGACTGCTTGACGAACTTGCCGTCGACGTCTGCCGCCGTCGTGCGGATCGTTTCGCGGTATGCAACCTGCGGCTTGCCGACGGTCGCTTCCACGTTGAATTCACGCTTCATGCGGTCGACCAGAATTTCGAGGTGGAGCTCGCCCATGCCCGAAATGATGGTCTGGCCCGATTCTTCGTCCGTCTGGACGCGGAACGACGGGTCTTCCTGCGCGAGACGGTTCAGCGCCAGGCCCATCTTTTCCTGGTCAGCCTTCGTCTTCGGCTCGACTGCCTGCGAAATCACCGGTTCCGGGAAAATCATGCGCTCCAGAACGATCGGGTGCTGCGGATCGCACAGCGTGTCGCCCGTGGTCGCTTCCTTCAGGCCGACGGCCGCGGCGATGTCGCCCGCGCGAACTTCCTTGATTTCTTCGCGCTGGTTCGCGTGCATCTGCAGAATACGGCCCAGACGTTCCTTCTTGTCCTTGGTCGCGTTCAGCACGGTGTCACCCGAATTCACGACGCCCGAGTACACGCGGAAGAAGATCAGCTGACCGACGAACGGGTCCGTCATGATCTTGAACGCCAGCGACGAGAACTTCTCGTCGTCGGCTGCGCGACGCTCGGCCTTTTCACCGCTTTCGAGTTCGCCCGTAACCGGGGGAATGTCGACCGGCGACGGCAGGAAGTCGATCACGGCGTCGAGCATGCGCTGCACGCCCTTGTTCTTGAACGCGGTGCCGCACAGCATCGGCTGGATTTCGCACGCGATGGTCCGGTCGCGGATCGCCTTGACGATCTCCGCTTCGCTCAGCTCTTCGCCGCCGAGGTACTTTTCCATCAGCTCTTCGCTGGCTTCCGCAGCCGACTCGATCATCTTCTCGCGCCACTCGTTGCACGTGTCAACGAGTTCGGCCGGGATGTCGACGTAGTCGAACTTCGTGCCTTGCGATGCTTCGTCCCAAATGATCGCTTTCATCTTCAGGAGGTCGACGACGCCCTTGAAGTTTTCTTCAGCGCCGATCGGCACGACGACGGGAACCGGGTTCGCCTTCAGGCGGTTCTTCAGTTGGTCATAGACCTTGAAGAAGTTCGCGCCGGTACGGTCCATCTTGTTGACGAACGCGAGACGGGGAACCTTGTACTTGTTCGCCTGGCGCCACACGGTTTCCGACTGCGGCTGCACGCCGCCCACTGCGCAGTAGACCATGCACGCGCCGTCGAGAACGCGCATCGAGCGTTCCACTTCGATCGTGAAGTCGACGTGTCCCGGCGTGTCGATGATGTTGATGCGGTGCTCGGGGTAGTTGCCGCCCATGCCCTTCCAGAAGGCCGTGGTAGCAGCCGACGTGATGGTGATGCCGCGCTCCTGCTCCTGCTCCATCCAGTCCATCGTTGCTGCGCCGTCGTGAACTTCACCGATCTTGTGGTTCACGCCCGTGTAGAACAGGATGCGCTCGGTCGTCGTCGTCTTGCCGGCGTCGATGTGAGCGCTAATACCGATATTGCGGTAGCGCTCGATAGGTGTCTTGCGAGCCACTTTGGATCCTTTTTCGGTCGACGCGCCGGCGAAATACCGGCCGCGTCCTAACACAAACGGGCGAGGCGCCAAAACTAGCGCACCCGCCCTGATTTTCCGTTTGCCCGGTGAGCGGGAGCTTAGAAACGGAAGTGCGAGAATGCCTTGTTGGCTTCTGCCATGCGGTGAACTTCGTCGCGCTTCTTCATTGCGCCACCACGGCCTTCAGCCGCTTCCTGCAGTTCACCTGCGAGACGCAGGGCCATCGACTTTTCGCTGCGCTTCTTCGCGGCTTCACGCAACCAACGCATCGCCAATGCCATACGACGCGAGGGACGCACTTCGACCGGAACCTGATAGTTCGCACCACCAACGCGACGGCTCTTCACTTCGACCACCGGCTTCACGTTGTTGAGCGCAACCGTGAACACTTCCAGCGGGTCCTTGCCACCCTTGGTCTGGATCTGTTCAAAAGCGCCGTACACGATACGCTCGGCAACCGACTTCTTGCCGGAGAGCATCAGCACGTTCATGAACTTGGCTACATCTACGTTGCCGAACTTCGGATCCGGCAACACTTCCCGCTTGGGGACTTCGCGACGACGCGGCATGATTCTTCCTTTACTTTTTCAGTTGGAGCGATTCCCCGCTCCGCGGCCACCAACTAACCCGATCCATCTATTCGACTAAACCAGCTTGGCCGGGTGACCACTTACTCGATAGCACCGGCACTTCCGGCACCACCGCCTTTACCGCCTTGCGGCGACCTTGATTCGTTACTTCCGACCGGCGACTTACTTGCCAGCCTTAGCGCGCTTCGCACCGTACTTCGAGCGAGCTTGCTTACGGTCCTTGACGCCCTGGGTATCCAGCGAGCCGCGAACCATGTGGTAACGCACACCCGGCAAGTCCTTCACACGGCCGCCGCGGATCAGCACGACCGAGTGCTCTTGCAGGTTGTGGCCTTCACCGCCGATGTACGAAATGACTTCGAAGCCGTTGGTCAGGCGAACCTTGGCGACCTTACGGAGTGCCGAGTTCGGCTTCTTCGGCGTCGTCGTGTACACGCGGGTGCACACGCCGCGACGCTGCGGGCAGTCCTGCAGGGCCGGCGACTTGCTCTTCGTCGTTTCCGACGCGCGGCCTTTGCGAACCAGTTGATTGATGGTTGGCATTGTCTAATCCTAAAAATGAACAAAATCCACGCAATTCGATCGGGCAAAGCGAAAAGAATTGCGTGTTTAGCGATCTCGCCGACGATTCCCGCGCTTCGCATCCGGCGCTAGGCCAGATCCGAAGACGGACCAATGACGAGAACCAAGCATGATATTCTGAAAATCGCAATCGGGTCAATACGTTGCGACGATTTCGATGGATTTTCGAGCGACGAATCTCAATCCGAACCGACGACGTCGAGCAGTTCGTCGCCGAAACGCTCCAGTTTGCGCACGCCGATGCCGGGAATATGGCGCAAGTCGTCGATCGTATCGGGGTCGCTGCGCGCGATTTCGGCGAGCGTCGCGTCGTGGAAGATGACGTAGGCGGGCACGCCGTCGCTCTTTGCGGTTTCCGCGCGCCAGGTCCGCAAGCGCTCCCAGCGCGACTTCTCGCGCGGTGACATGCCAGCGGTCGGATCCGCGCGTTCGCCCGTGCGGCTCGACGACTGCCGCGCGCGCGTCGGCTTCACGTATTTGCGCAGCGTGACGCGCTCTTCGCCCTTGAGTACTGGCTTGCTGGCATCCGTCAGAACGAGCGCGCCGAAGCCGTCGTGATCGACTGCGAGATAGCCGAACGCCACCAATTGCCGGAACACTGCGCGCCACTCGGGCTCGGACAGCGCCGCGCCGACGCCAAACGTCGAAATTTTCTCGTGGCCGCGTTGCAGGACCTTTTCGCTGCGCGTGCCGCGCAGAATGTCGATCAGGTGCCCGGCACCGAAATGGAATCCGCTCGCCCGCTGTGCGCGATACACGCACGACAGCGCCATCTGCGCCTCGCGAGTGGCATCGAAGGACGCGGGCGGCTCGATGCACGTATCGCAATTGCCGCACGGCGTGCTCGTCTCGCCGAAGTACGCGAGCAAACGCACGCGGCGGCACGTGGCCGCCTCGCAAAGTCCAAGCAGTGCATCGAGCTTGCCGGTCTGCACCCGCTTGTGGGCGTCGTCGGCGTCGGATTCGTCGATCATCTTCCGCTGCTGCACGACGTCGCCCAATCCGTAAGCCATCCACGCGTTCGCCGGCAAGCCGTCGCGGCCAGCGCGTCCGGTTTCCTGGTAGTAGCCCTCGACGCTCTTCGGCAAATCCAGATGCGCGACGAAGCGCACGTCCGGCTTGTCGATGCCCATGCCGAACGCGATGGTCGCGCACATGACGATGCCTTCCTCGCGCTGGAACATCTCCTGATGCTTCTGGCGCGTCTCGAACTCCATGCCCGCGTGATACGGCAACGCGCGGATGCCCTGGCCCTTCAGCCAGTCTGCGGTTTCCTCGACTTTGCGGCGCGACAGACAATAGACGACGCCCGCATCGGTGGTGCCGTCCTTGTTCGTATGCTCCGCGCGGATGAAATCGAGCAGCTGCGAGCGCGCATTGTCCTTTTCGACGATCCGATAACGAATGTTCGGCCGATCGAAGCTCGAAACGAAGATGCGCGCGTCGTCGAGCGCGAGGCGATGCACGATTTCGTCGCGCGTGATCGCATCGGCGGTCGCGGTGAGCGCGATGCGCGGCACATCGGGAAACCGCTCGTGCAGCACGGAAAGCTGAATGTATTCAGGGCGGAAATCGTGCCCCCATTGCGAAACGCAATGTGCCTCGTCGATCGCGAAAAGACCGACCGGCGCGCTGTCGAGGAGATCGAGAAAGCGCGGTGTCATCAGGCGTTCAGGCGCGACATACAGCAAGTCGATCTCGCCGTTGCGCAGGGCGCGCTCGGTCGCGGCTGCTTCGGCGCCGGACAACGTGGAATTGAGATACGCGGCGCGCACGCCCACCTCGGTCAGCGCGGCGACCTGATCCTGCATCAACGCGATGAGAGGCGACACGACGATGCCCGCCCCGAAACCCGCCTCGCGCCGTACCAGCGACGGTATCTGATAGCACAGCGACTTGCCGCCGCCGGTGGGCATCAGCACGAGGGAATCGCCGCCGTTCGCGACATGCTCGACGATCTCCGCCTGTTGTCCGCGAAATGCGGGATAGCCGAAGATTTCGTTGAGTATTTCGAGCGACCGGGACATGTGGAAAAGCGCGCACTGCGACGTGGGAGATAACGAATTCTACCAACGCATTAGCGCGTGAAACCGGCGTTAGCCATTCGGACGATGCCGACAGCGAAACGTGCAGACGAAAAAAAACCGCCCAGCCGAAGCTGAGCGGTTCATCGATGCTACTAGCGAGAGACGCTTACTCGTTGGTGTGCGGCTGCTGCTCCGCCGCCGGCGTTTCCGGCGTACCGAAGTCGAAAGCCTCTTCGGCCGCGATCTGGTCGAAACGCTCGCGGTCCGACGATTCCTTCGCCTTGCGCGCCTTGTGGAACGCGAGACCCGTACCGGCCGGAATCAGACGGCCGACGATCACGTTTTCCTTCAGGCCACGCAGATCGTCGCGCTTGCCCATGATCGCCGCTTCGGTCAGCACGCGGGTCGTTTCCTGGAACGACGCCGCCGAGATGAACGAATCGGTCGACAGCGATGCCTTCGTGATACCGAGCAGCACGTTGTCGTACGTCGCCGGACGCTTGTCTTCCGCGATCATCTTGTCGTTCTCGTCGAGCATGTCCGAACGCTCGACTTGTTCGCCAGGAATGAAACGCGTATCGCCGTTGTCGACGATCTGCACGCGGCGCAGCATCTGACGCACGATCACTTCGATGTGCTTGTCGTTGATCTTCACGCCCTGCAGACGGTACACGTCCTGCACTTCGTCCACGATGTAGCGCGACAACGCCTCGATACCCTGCAGACGCAGGATGTCGTGCGGATCGGCAGGACCGTCGACGATCATTTCGCCCTTGTTGACGACCTGACCGTCGTGCACCAGCACCTGCTTTTCCTTCGCGATCAGGAACTCGTGCTGATTGCCCTCGAGGTCCGTGATGACGAGACGCTGCTTGCCCTTCGTGTCCTTGCCGAACGACGTCGTGCCCGTGACTTCCGCCAGAATGCCGGCGTCCTTCGGCGAGCGCGCTTCGAACAGTTCGGCCACGCGCGGCAGACCACCGGTAATGTCACGCGTCTTCTGCGCTTCAACCGGGATACGCGCCAGCACTTCACCGACCTGCACCTGCTGACCATCCTTCACGGTGATCAGTGCGCCGACCTGGAAGCCGATCTGCACCGAATGCTCGGTGTTCGGGATCTTCACTTCCTCGCCGTTCGCGTCGAGCAGCTTCACCTGCGGACGCACGCTCTTGCCAGCCTGCGAGCCACGGCGCTTCGCGTCGATCACGACCAGGGTCGAAAGACCGGTCACGTCGTCGATCTGCTTCGCGACCGTCACGCCTTCCTCGACGTTCTCGAACTTCACCGTACCGCCCCACTCGGTGATGATCGGACGCGTCAGCGGATCCCATTGAGCCAGTTGCGTACCGGCCTTGATCGCAGCGCCGTCGAGTTGCAGCAGCGTTGCGCCGTACGGAATCTTGTGACGCTCACGCTCGCGACCGAAGTCGTCCGCGATGATCGCCTCGCCGGAACGCGAAATGACGACCTGCTCGCCCTTCGCGTTGGTGACGTAACGCATCGTGGCCGTGAAGCGCAGCGTACCGTTGCTCTTCGCTTCCACCGTCGAAGCCACCGCCGCACGCGATGCCGCACCACCGATGTGGAACGTACGCATCGTCAGCTGCGTGCCCGGCTCGCCGATCGACTGAGCAGCGATCACACCGACTGCCTCACCGACGTTCACGCGCGAACCGCGGCCCAGGTCGCGGCCGTAGCACGCGGCGCACAGGCCATAACGCGTCTCGCAGGTGAGCGGCGTGCGCACGCGCACTTCGTCGATGCCGAGGCGCTCGATTTCCTCCACCGCATCTTCGTCGAGCAGATCGCCCGAAGCGTAGATCGTTTCCTGCGTTTCCGGATTGACGACGTCCGCCACCGCGACGCGACCGAGAATACGGTCACGCAGCGCTTCGACGACTTCACCGCCTTCCACCAACGCCTTCATCGCCACGCCGTTCGACGTGCCGCAATCGTCTTCGACGACGACCAGATCCTGCGTCACGTCGACGAGACGACGCGTCAGGTAACCCGAGTTCGCGGTCTTCAACGCCGTGTCCGCCAGACCCTTACGAGCGCCGTGCGTCGAGATGAAGTACTGCAACACGTTCAGGCCTTCGCGGAAGTTCGCGGTAATCGGCGTCTCGATGATCGAGCCGTCCGGCTTAGCCATCAGGCCGCGCATACCGGCGAGCTGACGAATCTGCACCGCGGAACCACGCGCGCCCGAGTCGGCCATCATGTAGATGGAGTTGAACGACTCCTGCTTCGTTTCGTTGCCGTCGCGATCGACCACCGGCTCCGTTGCGAGCTGCTCCATCATCGCCTTGCCGACCGCTTCCGACGTTGCCGACCAGATGTCGACCACGTTGTTGTAGCGCTCCTGCGCGGTGACGAGACCCGACATGTACTGACGGTCGTATTCCTTCACCTTCTTCGCGGCGTCGCCGACGATGGTTTCCTTCTGCGGCGGCACGAGCATGTCGTCGACGCAAATCGAGATACCGGCGCGCGTTGCGAGACGGAAGCCCATTTGCATCAGCTGGTCGGCGAAGATCACCGTTTCGCGCAGACCGCACTTGCGGAACGCCGTGTTGATCAGCTGCGAAATCTGCTTCTTCTTCAGCGGCTTGTTCAGCACCGTGAACGGCAGGCCCGGCGGCAGAATCTCCGACAGGATCGAACGGCCGACGGTCGTCGCGTACAGCGAGATCTTCGGCACGAACTTCGGCGCACCTTCACTCTGGTCTTCGTTCGCCACCATTTCGGTGATACGCACGTTGACGCGCGATGCCAGTTCGACTTCCTTGTTCTCGTACGCGCGGATCACTTCCGACACGCCCGTGAACGTCATGCCTTCGCCCTTGCCGTTGATCGCTTCGCGCGACGCGTAGTACAGGCCCAGCACGATATCCTGCGACGGCACGATCGACGGATCGCCGTTGGCCGGGAACAGGACGTTGTTCGACGCCAGCATCAGCGTGCGCGCTTCCATCTGCGCTTCGAGCGACAGCGGAACGTGCACGGCCATCTGGTCGCCGTCGAAGTCGGCGTTGAACGCCGCGCAAACGAGCGGATGCAGCTGGATCGCCTTCCCTTCGATCAGCACCGGCTCGAAAGCCTGAATGCCGAGACGGTGAAGAGTAGGCGCGCGGTTCAGCATCACCGGATGCTCGCGAATGACTTCTTCGAGAATGTCCCACACGACCGGCGTCTGGTTCTCGACTTCCTTCTTCGCGGCCTTGATGGTCGTCGCGACGCCCATCACTTCCAGCTTGTTGAAGATGAACGGCTTGAACAGTTCGAGCGCCATCAGCTTCGGCAGACCGCACTGATGCAGCTTGAGCGTCGGGCCGACCACGATCACCGAACGGCCCGAATAGTCCACACGCTTACCGAGCAGGTTCTGACGGAAACGACCGCCCTTACCCTTGATCATGTCAGCGAGCGACTTCAGCGGACGCTTGTTCGCGCCGGTCATCGCCTTGCCGCGACGGCCGTTGTCGAGCAGCGAATCGACGGCTTCCTGCAGCATCCGCTTTTCGTTGCGGACGATGATTTCAGGCGCCTTCAGTTCGAGCAGACGCTTCAACCGGTTGTTACGGTTGATGACGCGGCGATACAGGTCGTTCAGGTCCGACGTCGCGAAACGGCCGCCGTCCAGCGGCACGAGCGGACGCAGTTCCGGCGGCAGCACCGGCAGCACGTCGAGCACCATCCAGTCAGGCTTGATGCCCGAACGCTGGAAAGCCTCGAGCACTTTCAGGCGCTTCGCGTACTTCTTGATCTTCGCTTCGGAACCGGTGTTCTTCAGTTCCGTGCGCAGCGTCTCGACCTGTTCGTCGATGTTGATCGCGCGCAGCAGTTCGCGCACGCCTTCCGCGCCCATTTCGGCACGGAACTCGTCACCGTACTCTTCGACCTTGTTGTAGTAATCCTCTTCGGTCATGATCTGCCGCGCTTTCAGCGGCGTCATGCCCGGATCGATCACCACGTATGCTTCGAAGTACAGCACGCGCTCGATGTCGCGCAGCGTCATGTCGAGCACCATGCCCAGACGCGACGGCAGCGACTTCAGGAACCAGATGTGCGCGACCGGCGAGGCCAGTTCGATGTGGCCCATCCGTTCGCGGCGCACCTTGGCCAGCGTCACTTCGACGCCGCACTTCTCGCAGATCACGCCGCGATGCTTCAGGCGCTTGTACTTGCCGCACAGGCATTCGTAGTCCTTGATCGGACCAAAAATCTTCGCGCAGAACAGACCATCCCGCTCCGGCTTGAACGTGCGGTAATTGATGGTCTCCGGCTTCTTCACTTCGCCGAACGACCAAGAACGAATCTTGTCGGGCGACGCGAGGCCGATCTTGATCGCATCAAAAACTTCTTCTTGTTGGACTTGCTTGAATAGATCGAGCAGAGCTTTCATTGCTTTCTCTCCGTAGTCCGATTAGTTGCGGTCCAGATCGATATCAATACCGAGCGAGCGGATTTCCTTCACCAACACGTTGAAGGATTCCGGCATGCCCGCGTCGATGACGTGATCGCCCTTGACGAGGTTCTCATAAACCTTCGTCCGGCCCGTCACGTCGTCCGACTTGACCGTCAGCATTTCTTGCAGCACATACGACGCGCCATACGCCTCGAGTGCCCACACTTCCATCTCACCGAAGCGCTGACCACCGAACTGCGCCTTACCACCCAGCGGCTGCTGCGTGACGAGCGAGTACGGACCGGTCGAACGTGCGTGCATCTTGTCGTCGACCAAGTGGTGCAGCTTCAGGTAGTGCATGTAGCCGACCGTGACCGTGCGCTCGAATGCTTCGCCGGTGCGGCCGTCGTACAGCGTGACCTGGTTCTTCGACGGCGTCATGCCGAGATTCGTGGCGATGTCGTCCGGGAACGCCAGATCGAGCGCACGCGTCATTTCGTGTTCCGTCGCGCCGTCGAACACCGGCGTCGCGAACGGCACACCTTCGCGCAGGTTCTTCGCGAGTTCGAGGATCTCGTCGTCGGAGAACTTGTCCAGCTCTTCCTGACGGCCCGACTCGTTATAGATCTGCGTGAGGAACTGACGCATTTCTTCGATCTTCGCCTGACGCTGCATCATCTCGCCGATGCGCCAGCCGAGACCCTTCGCGGCCCAGCCGAGGTGCACTTCGAGAATCTGACCCACGTTCATCCGCGACGGCACGCCGAGCGGGTTCAGCACGACGTCGGCCGGACGGCCATCGGCCATGTACGGCATGTCTTCGATCGGCACGATCTTCGACACGACACCCTTGTTACCGTGACGACCCGCCATCTTGTCGCCAGGCTGCAGGCGACGCTTCACGGCGAGATACACCTTGACCATCTTCAGCACGCCCGGCGGCAGTTCGTCGCCTTGCGTGAGCTTCTTGCGCTTCTCTTCGAACGCGAGATCGAACTGGTGACGCTTCTGCTCGATCGAGTCCTTGATCGCTTCCAGCTGTGCCGCGGCTTCTTCGTCCGCGAGGCGGATGTCGAACCAGTGGTAGTGATCGAGATCTTCGAGGTACGCGAGGTCGATCTTCGTGCCCTTCGCGAGCTTCTTCGGACCGCCATTCGCGACCTTGCCGTTCAGCATGCGGGCGAGACGCGAGAACGCGTCGCCTTCCACGATGCGCAGCTGGTCGTTCAAATCCAGGCGATAACGCTTCAGTTCGTCGTCGATGATCTGTTGCGCGCGCTTGTCACGCGTGATGCCTTCGCGCGTGAACACTTGCACGTCGATGACCGTACCGCTCATGCCCGAGGGCACGCGCAGCGACGTATCCTTCACGTCCGATGCCTTCTCGCCGAAGATCGCGCGCAGCAGCTTTTCTTCCGGCGTCAGTTGGGTTTCGCCCTTCGGCGTGACCTTGCCGACCAGCACGTCGCCCGCCTCGACTTCCGCGCCGATGTAGACGATGCCCGACTCATCGAGACGGCCAAGCTGCACTTCCGCGAGGTTCGAGATATCGCGCGTGATTTCTTCCGGTCCGAGCTTCGTGTCGCGAGCAACGACATTCAGTTCTTCGATGTGGATCGACGTATAGCGATCGTCCGCAACGACCTTCTCCGAGATCAGAATCGAGTCTTCGAAGTTGTAGCCGTTCCACGGCATGAACGCGACCAGCATGTTCTGGCCGAGCGCGAGCTCGCCCAAATCCGTCGATGCACCGTCAGCCAGCACGTCGCCGCGCGCAACCTTGTCGCCGACCTTCGCGATCGGACGCTGGTTGATGTTCGTGTTCTGGTTCGAACGCGTGTACTTGATCAGGTTGTAGATGTCCACGCCGACGTCGCCGGCGACGGCTTCATCGTCGTTCACGCGAATCACGATACGGCCCGCGTCGACGTAATCCACCACGCCACCGCGCAGCGCCTGAACCGTCGTGCCCGAGTCGACCGCGACCGTGCGCTCGATGCCCGTACCGACGACCGGCTTTTCCGGACGCAGGCAAGGCACGGCCTGACGCTGCATGTTCGAACCCATCAACGCGCGGTTCGCGTCGTCGTGCTCGAGGAACGGGATCAGCGATGCAGCCACCGACACGATCTGCGACGGCGCCACGTCCATGTACTGGATGCGGTCCGGCGTGACCATCAGCGTTTCGCCCGCTTCACGCGACGACACGAGTTCGTCGGTCAGCGTGCCGTCTTCGCTCACGGCGGCATTCGCCTGCGCGATCACGTAGCGGCCTTCTTCGATCGCCGACAGATAGTCGATCTGATCCGTCACCTTGCTGTCCACGACCTTGCGGTACGGCGTTTCGAGGAAGCCGTACTCGTTGAGGTGCGCGTACAGAGCGAGCGAGTTGATCAGACCGATGTTCGGACCTTCCGGTGTTTCGATCGGGCACACACGGCCGTAGTGCGTCGGATGCACGTCGCGGACTTCGAAGCCCGCGCGCTCGCGCGTCAGACCGCCCGGGCCCAGTGCGGAAACGCGACGCTTGTGCGTGATTTCCGACAGCGGGTTGGTCTGGTCCATGAACTGCGAGAGCTGCGACGAACCGAAGAACTCGCGAATCGCCGACGAAATCGGCTTCGAGTTGATCAGGTCGTGCGGCATCAGGTTTTCGCTTTCGGCCTGGCCGAGGCGTTCCTTCACAGCCCGTTCGACGCGCACGAGACCCGCGCGAAACTGGTTCTCCGCGAGCTCGCCGACGCAACGCACGCGACGATTGCCGAGGTGGTCGATATCGTCCACTTCGCCCTTGCCGTTACGCAGCTCGACGAGGATCTTGATGGTCGCGAGGATGTCGTCGTCCTGCAGCGTCATCGGTCCGATGATTTCGTCACGGCCGACGCGGCGGTTGAACTTCATGCGGCCGACCTTCGACAGGTCGTACGCGTCTTCGCTGTAGAACAGACGGTTGAACAGCGCCTCGACCGCTTCTTCGGTCGGCGGCTCGCCCGGGCGCATCATGCGGTAGATCGCGATGCGCGCGGCCATCTTGTCGGCGGTTTCGTCGATACGCAGCGTCGACGAAATGTACGGACCCTGATCCAGATCGTTCGTGTAGAGCGTCTGGATGTCCTTGACCTTCGCTTCGCGCAGCTTCTCGAGAACCGTTTCCGTGATTTCTTCGTTGGCGTTCGCGATCACTTCGCCCGTTTCGGGGTCAATCACGTTCTTCGCCAGTACGCGGCCGAGCAGGTATTCCTCCGGCACCGAGATGAACTTCGTCTTGGCGTTTTCGAGGTCGCGAATGTGCTTCGCGTTGATCCGCTTGTCCTTCGTGACGATGACGTTGCCATCGCGATCCTGGATGTCGAAGCGCGCGACTTCGCCGCGCAGACGCTCAGGCACGAATTCCATTTGCGCGCCTTCGCTCATCAGCGCGAAGTTGTCGAACACGAAGAAGTTCGCGAGGATCTGCTCCGGCGACATGCCGATAGCCTTCAGCAGGATCGTGACCGGCATCTTGCGGCGACGGTCGACGCGGAAGTACAGCACGTCCTTCGGATCGAATTCGAAGTCGAGCCACGAGCCACGATAGGGAATGATACGAGCCGAGAACAGCAGCTTGCCGGAGCTGTGCGTCTTGCCCTTGTCGTGCTCGAAGAAGACACCAGGCGAACGGTGGAGCTGCGACACGATCACGCGCTCGGTACCGTTGATGACGAACGAACCCGTCGGCGTCATGAGCGGAATTTCGCCCATGTACACTTCCTGCTCCTTCACTTCCTTGACGACCGGCTTGCTCGGCGATTCCTTGTCGAGCAGAACCAGGCGCACTTTCGCGCGCAGCGCCGAGCAGTACGTCAGACCGCGCTGCTGGCATTCCTTGATGTTGAACGCGGGCGGCGACAGCATGTAGCTGACGAACTCGAGACGCGCGAAACCGTTGTGCGAGACGATCGGGAAAACAGAGCTGAACGCAGCCTGCAAGCCTTCGGACTTGCGCTGCGAGGAAGACGTGTCCGCTTGCAGAAACGTCTGGAATGATTCAAGCTGGGTCGCCAGCAAAAAGGGAACTTGGTGAACGATGGGGCGCTTCGCGAAACTCTTGCGAATACGCTTCTTCTCGGTGAAGGAATATTGCATACGATCTCCGAATCACGGCGGGCGTTACCGAGGCGGGATACCTCGATGCCACAGCCCGGTGTTCACCGACTGAGACCCGCGCAACTGTCCGGGGAGGACGCGCGAATCTAGAAGCTTGGTGGTTGGCCGCTACCAACCGCTGGCTGACGGCAGCGGATGCCTGTGTTTCCCGCTACCCGACCAAACTTGCCTTCTGCAGTCGCTTCAGAAGACAAAGAGAACAATCGGAAAATTCTGCCGTTCCGACCGTTATCTTTGGCTTCTGTGGAGACATTTATGCTTGCTGACCAGCATACAAACTGCGTCCCCACAAAGCACAAAAAGGCCGGCGGTGAAAAACCGCCAGCCTTCGCATAGCGCAATGAAACTTACTTGATTTCAGCCTTCGCGCCCGCGTCTTCCAGCTTCTTCTTGGCTTCTTCAGCAGCAGCCTTGGGCACCGCTTCCTTGATGGGCTTCGGTGCGCCGTCAACCAGATCCTTCGCTTCCTTCAGGCCGAGACCGGTCAGTTCACGAACAGCCTTAATGACGGAAACCTTGTTCGCGCCTGCTTCGAGCAGGTTCACGGTGAACTCCGTCTGCTCTTCAGCAGCAGCAGCGGCGCCACCGGCACCTGCGGGCCCAGCAACTGCGACAGCAGCAGCCGACACGCCAAACTTCTCTTCGAACGCCTTGACCAGCTCGTTCAGTTCCAGCACCGACATCGAGCCAACGGCTTCGAGGATGTCTTCTTTTGCGATTGCCATGTGAAATACTCCTAGATTGAATTCGGATCGAGCTAGCGATCTAGCTTTGCCTAACTTAAGCGACTAGCGCCCAAGCGCGGTCGTTACGCAGCTTCGCCCTGCTTCTTTTCAGCCAGCGCGGCCAGAGCGCGCGCAAAGCCGGAAACAGGTGCCTGCATGACGAACAGCAACTTGGAGAGCAGTTCTTCGCGGCTCGGGATGTTGGCCAGCGCTTGCACGCCTGCCTTGTCCATCACGTTGCCTTCGTAGGAACCAGCCTTGATGATCAACTTGTCATTGCTCTTGCCGAAGTCGTTGACGACCTTTGCAGCGGCAATGGCATCTTCCGAGATGCCGTAGATCAGAGGACCGGTCATCTGCTCAGCCAGCGGAGCGAACGGCGTACCTTCGACGGCGCGACGCGCCAGCGTGTTCTTCAACACGCGCAGATACACCTGTTGCTCACGCGCTTTCGCGCGCAGCTTGGTCAGATCGCCAACCGTGATCCCACGATACTCAGCGAGCACCATCGTCTGAGCCTTCGCGACTTGCGCGGCGACTTCAGCGACGACTGCCTGCTTATCTTCTTTGTTCAGTGGCACGGTTAAACCTCCAGATTCGATGCACTCGGGCGAACTACCCTCATGCACCACGTTCAACAACGGCGTCCGACTGTTAGGAGTATTTCGATCGATTGGTGAGACGTCTCACGACGCTCGATAACCGATTTCAACCACTGCAAAACTGTTTCGGGTTCGCCATCTGCGTTGGCTTGAATTAAGGCAATGCCTGCCTGCTGCACCGCCACCAACGGTCTTTGACAACCGGTTGCTCAATCGAAACTGCAATCTTGCAACCGCCCAAAGCCCATATGAAGCGCGGTCATCTGACCGCGCTCGAAATTCTTACTGTTGCGCCAGCGTGGCTTGATCCACGCGAACGCCGACACCCATCGTGCTCGACACCGCGATCTTGCGCAGGTACACGCCCTTGCTGGTCGCCGGCTTCGCCTTTTGCAGCGCTTCGATCAGCGCCGACAGGTTCTGACGCAGCGATGCCGGCTCGAACGATGCGCGACCGATCGTGCCGTGGATGATACCGGCCTTGTCGACGCGGAACTGAACCTGACCCGCCTTCGCGTTCTTGACCGCTTGAGCGACGTCCGGCGTAACCGTACCGACCTTCGGGTTCGGCATCAGACCACGCGGACCGAGGATCTGACCCAGCGTACCGACGACACGCATCGTGTCCGGCGAAGCGATCACGACGTCGAAATTCAGATTGCCGGCCTTGACTTGCTCGGCCAGGTCTTCCATGCCGACCACGTCTGCGCCAGCTGCGCGAGCCTGTTCAGCCTTGTCGCCTTGCGCGAACACTGCGACGCGAACCGACTTGCCGGTACCAGCCGGCAGAACCACGGAGCCGCGAACCACCTGATCCGACTTCTTCGCGTCGATGCCGAGCTGCACTGCAACGTCGATCGACTCGTCGAACTTGGCGCTCGCGCATTCCTTCACGAGAGCCAGCGCGTCGTCGATCGCGTACAGCTTCTGACGATCAACCTTGTTCGCAAATGCCTGAAGGCGCTTAGAAAGCTTAGCCATTTACACGCCCTCCACAGTGATGCCCATCGAACGCGCGCTGCCGGCGATCGTACGCACGGCTGCATCCAGATCAGCTGCCGTAAGATCCGGCATCTTGGTCTTCGCGATTTCTTCCGCTTGAGCGCGGGTGATGTTGCCGACCTTGTCGGTGTGCGGCTTGCTCGAACCCTTCTGCACTGCGGCCGCCTTCTTGATCAGAACGGTAGCCGGCGGCGTCTTCATGATGAAGGTGAAGCTCTTGTCCGCGAATGCCGTAATGACGACCGGCACCGGCAGACCCGGCTCCATGCCCTGAGTCTGCGCGTTGAACGCCTTGCAGAACTCCATGATGTTCAGGCCACGCTGGCCCAGTGCCGGACCGACCGGCGGCGACGGGTTGGCTTTACCTGCAGGAATCTGCAGCTTGATAAAGCCGATGATTTTCTTTGCCATGTTGAAAACCTCTGCTGAACGCGTGAGCGTTCGGTGAGTGATAGCGCGCGTTCGACGTTGCCGACTACTGACGCTCCTCAACGGTCATGACGCGGACCGTAAGCGCGAATCGCGCGATGGCCCGAAAGCCACGCGCGATGTATTCGATTAAAGCTTCTCGACCTGACCGAACTCGAGTTCGACCGGCGTCGAACGCCCGAAAATCGTGACAGAAACACGCACTCGGGACTTTTCGTAATTCACTTCTTCGACGTTGCCATTGAAGTCGGTGAACGGACCTTCCTTCACGCGGACCATCTCGCCGACTTCGAAGAGCGTCTTCGGCCGCGGCTTCTCGACGCCTTCCTGCATCTGCGACATGATCTTTTCGACTTCACGTGGCGAGATGGGACTCGGGCGATTGCGCGCACCACCAACGAAACCGGTTACTTTGGCCGTGTTCTTGACCAGATGCCACGTTTCGTCCGTCATTTCCATTTCGACCAGGACATAACCCGGGAAGAAACGACGCTCGGTGACCGATTTGTGGCCGCCTTTTACTTCAACAACTTCTTCGGTCGGGACAAGAATCTGACCGAATTGATCTTGCATGCCTGCGCGCTCGATGCGCTCCTGAAGCGCACGTTGCACGCTCTTCTCCATGCCGGAGTAGGCGTGCACCACATACCAACGCTTTCCACTCGGGGATGTCGGAGTATCGCTCATATCATTTCCAACCCAGAATCGCCGAGAAAATCACCCATTCGATCGACTTATCGCTAAGCCAAAGGAAGATGGCCATGATCAGAACAAACGCGAAGACCACCAGGGTCGTTTGCGTGGCCTCTTTGCGAGTCGGCCAGACAACCTTGCGGACTTCCTTGTACGAGTCTTTGGCAAAAGCGATGAAACCCTTGCCCGGCGCAGAGAGCAGACCGACTGCGACACCCGCGATGACACCAACAGCAAGCGCTGCGCCGCGGACGTACCATTCTTGGCCCGAGAGCCAGAAGAATCCAACGAACCCGGCCAAGACCAACAATACGCCCGCCACCAACATCAACTTGTCGCCGGAAGTATTTACAGTTTCGACGGAAGGATTCGCCATAACACCTTAAACAGCGCCACTTGGCGCGAGAATTTTGGCAGGGGCAGAGGGAATCGAACCCCCAACCTTCGGTTTTGGAGACCGACGCTCTGCCAGTTGAGCTATACCCCTAAACCATTTGGGGTCGACGGACATTGCCGACCCCGAAACCACTAACTACCGAGACGATTTCTGGCTCTTACTCGATAATCTTCGCCACGACACCGGCGCCGACGGTACGGCCGCCTTCGCGGATTGCGAAGCGCAGGCCTTCTTCCATGGCGATCGGAGCGATCAGCTTGACCGTGATCGACACGTTGTCGCCCGGCATCACCATTTCCTTGTCCTTCGGCAGCTCGATTGAGCCGGTCACGTCCGTCGTACGGAAGTAGAACTGCGGACGGTAGTTGTTGAAGAACGGCGTGTGACGGCCGCCTTCGTCCTTGCTCAGCACGTACACTTCAGCCGTGAAGTGCGTGTGCGGCGTGATCGAACCCGGCTTGGCCAGAACCTGGCCGCGCTCCACGTCTTCACGCTTCGTGCCGCGCAGCAGGATACCGACGTTGTCGCCTGCCTGACCTTGGTCGAGCAGCTTGCGGAACATTTCCACGCCCGTGCAGGTCGTCTTCACCGTCGGCTTGATACCGACGATTTCGATTTCCTCGCCGACCTTGACGATGCCGCGCTCGACGCGACCCGTCACCACCGTGCCGCGACCCGAGATCGAGAACACGTCTTCCACCGGCATCAGGAACGCGCCGTCAACTGCACGCTCCGGCGTCGGGATGTACGAATCCAGCGCGTCGGCCAGGTTCATGATCGCCACTTCGCCCAGCTCGCCCTTGTCGCCTTCCAGCGCCAGCTTGGCCGAACCCTTGATGATCGGGGTGTCGTCGCCCGGGAAGTCGTACTTCGACAGCAGTTCGCGCACTTCCATTTCGACGAGCTCGAGCAGCTCGGCGTCGTCCACCATGTCGCACTTGTTCAGGAACACGATGATGTACGGCACGCCAACCTGACGGGCCAGCAGGATGTGCTCACGCGTTTGCGGCATCGGGCCGTCAGCAGCCGAACACACCAGGATTGCGCCGTCCATCTGCGCGGCGCCCGTGATCATGTTCTTCACGTAGTCGGCGTGGCCCGGGCAGTCGACGTGTGCGTAGTGGCGGTTAGCCGTTTCGTACTCGACGTGCGCGGTGTTGATGGTAATACCGCGTGCCTTTTCTTCCGGCGCTGCGTCGATCTGGTCGTACGCCTTCGCTTCGCCGCCGAACTTCTGCGTGAGAACCGTCGTGATCGCTGCCGTCAGCGTGGTCTTGCCGTGGTCAACGTGACCGATCGTGCCCACGTTTACGTGCGGCTTGGTCCGCTCGAATTTACCTTT
>NZ_JALQEB010000016.1:0-647 GCF_023630905.1 Caballeronia sp. ATUFL_F1_KS4A
AGCGTGGTCTTGCCGTGGTCAACGTGACCGATCGTGCCCACGTTTACGTGCGGCTTGGTCCGCTCGAATTTACCTTTGGCCATTTTCGACTCCTAACAGGATTTTCGCACCTTGCGCCGCGCGCAACTTACTAGACTGATACAGCTGGTGCCCATGGGCAGGATCGAACTGCCGACCTCTCCCTTACCAAGGGAGTGCTCTACCACTGAGCCACATGGGCACTACAAAATCGACACTGGAGCGGGTGAAGGGGATCGAACCCTCGTCGTAAGCTTGGAAGGCTTCTGCTCTACCATTGAGCTACACCCGCGAGGGTTGGATTCCCTTACCGCTTGAATTCTGGTGGAGGAGGTTGGATTCGAACCAACGTAGGCGTAAGCCAACAGATTTACAGTCTGCCCCCTTTAGCCACTCGGGCACCCCTCCGCAGAGAACTATCGATTATGGGGTAACAACACGCCGTTGTCAAGCGTTTCTTACGACCCGAAAAATTCGAGGCTCTCACTTATAGGTGAGACGAAAAACGCAAAAAGCCCCAACTCGTTGGAGTTGGGGCTTTCGCTTGCTTTCAGCATGAGGAGCCTGACGATTACCTACTTTCACACGGGTATCCGCACTATCATCGGCGTGGAGTCGTTTCACGGTCC
>NZ_JALQEB010000017.1:0-6243 GCF_023630905.1 Caballeronia sp. ATUFL_F1_KS4A
CTATCGCCGATTCCAAAGAACCAGCCGCACTCGCCATCAAGCGCCCACACTTATCGGCTGTTAGTTTTTAAAGAGCACATCGCAAGACAAGCCTTACTTCAACTTCCGTCTTGCGTCGCTGCATCAGCAGCAGAGAAACGAGATTATGAAGAATCTTTTTCTCTTTGTCAACACTATTTTTCGCTTTCGCTTCCAAATCCGGTGACTTCTGAGACCGCCCGTTTCGCTCGACGGCTCTCGTCTTGCGACGAGGGGCTGAATATTAGGTCAAGCACACACGAATGACAAGGTGACGAACGCAATTTTTTTCGCGTCTGCTTCAGTGTGCCGCCTTCGCCGCTCCGATGACAAACTCCATCGGCACTGCCGCGGCCATCGCCGCGTATCCCGCGTCGCTCGGATGGATATGATCGCCGCTGTCATACCGGCGCTGGAGCACGCTCGGGCGCGCCGGATCGCGCAGCGCCTGATCGAAGTCGATGACACCGTCGAACGCCCGGCTCGCGCGAATCGATTCGTTGACCGCCGTTCGGATCGACTCCCTTTCCGGCGGCAGCGAAGCGGGCGTGAGCGTCGCACCGTAGATCTTCACGCCGCGCTGATGCGCCTGCGCAATCAGTCGCTGATATCCGCGCACCAGCGCATCGGCGTTGACTTCCGTGTGCGGCGCGTCGCAATCGAGCCCGGCGTGCGCGGGCATCGCCATGAAGTTGATATCGTTGATGCCGATCAGCACGATCACCGCCCGCACGCCCGGTTGACGCAGCGCGTCGCGCTCGAAGCGGCTCACGACGGCCTCACCGTAACAGGGCGAGTTGCTGAGCAGACGATTCCCGCTGATGCCCGCATTCAAGACCGCGGTTTGCCCGCCACTTTTCCGGGCGACTTCTTTCGCGAGCGCATCCGGCCAGCGCCGGTTCGCATTGAGCGAGGAACGCATGCCGTCGGTGATCGAATCGCCGATCGCCACGATCGCGTGCGCCGACGCGCTTTCCACCGCGACGTTGCTGAGCCACGCATATTGCGTGAAGCGCGTGCGGTACGCGGCTGCCGATCCATCTCCGGTGCGGTCGCCCGGCGTCGAAATGTAGTTCACCTGGCTCGACACGCGGTGCCACGCGACGAGCTTTTGATCCTTCCCCATGAACATGCTGACGGCGACCGGCTGAAACGCGGCGACGTCGAAATCGACCGCGTCGCTTGTTGCTTGCGCGCCCGGCGCGACCGTCACGCTCTTGTGTCCGCCGAAAGACACGGACCGTGCGCTGCCGGCCTGGATCGCTGCACTGCTACCGCCGACCGCCCGTGCGACGCTCATGGACTCGACGACGAGCGGTTCGGTCCCGTAAAGATTGCTGATCCGCAGACGCATCCGCTTGCCGTCGAGTTGCGGATAAATCAGCTGACGGACGGTGCGCCCCGCGACGTCCGGCGCGCGATAGAGCGGCGGCAGGTTCGCCAGTTGCGGAATCGACTGCAGCGCAGTGCCCCACGCGCTGACCCATCGCTCGTTGGCGGGCGTTTCCGCAGCGTCGGCGGCGAACGCCATTGGCGCGAAATTGAGTTGGACGGCGCACGCGGCCGCGCAAATCGCGGCGAGAACTCGGAGTTTCATTCGGCGATGGCGTTCGGAAAAGGCTCGATTGTGCCTGAAGTGTCATCAAGCTCGCGCCGCACATCGCCGGCGACGCGCACAAGCAGCAGCGACGCCCGTGAAATGGCCTCACAATGCTGCCAGTTCTTTTTTCGCCGGCGCGATGACTTACGCAGCGGGCATCAATATAAATATGCAATCGAAAAATTCAGCACCGCAGCAACTCGTCTGGGATGAAGACGGCGAAAGCCGCTCAGCCCGCTGGCGATCGGAGAGCGGCAATCCGCCCGCGAAGCGCGTCGTCATCGGACACGATCAGATGACGGCCGATCACGCGTACCGGCTCGCCTGCGAAGGCACCGCGATTCTCTGGCGCGGCGATTTCCAGAACGCTCGCCAGTTGCTGCAGGCGATGGCCCGCCGTATCGACAACAAACCGCGCAAGGCGAAGAAGCCCGCGACGGAAACATCGCCGATCGATGCGTTCAATCTCCATCGACTCGCGCAATCGCAGCGCGCCCGCACCCTCGCAATGCTCGTGCTGCCGCTCGACGAGCACTACGCCATCCCGTTGCGACGCGCGCCGGACGTGCGCCAGGCATGCGAGGAAGCATACGGGCCGCCGTCGGATGAAGCATCGGTGGTGTCCTTGCGCGAGGTGCTTGGTCTGATCGGCGCGCACGAGTGGCGCAAGAAAGGCGTCGACATCGACGCGGCCGGCGGGCGGATCCATCCCTATTACGGCGTGTTCTCGCCCGTTCGCGGCGAGTACGTCGATCTGGTCGCGAATCAGCCGCTGCCGTCGAAGGAACTCGCGTTCGATATCGGCACGGGAACCGGCGTGCTCGCGGCCGTGCTCGCGCGGCGCGGCGTCGAGCGGATCGTCGCAACCGACGTCGACGCCCGCGCGCTCGCCTGTGCGCGGGAAAACGTCGATGGACTCGGCCTCGCTCGTCAGGTGAAGGTCGTGGAAGCCGACATGTTTCCCGAGGGCCGCGCGCCGCTCGTCGTCTGCAATCCGCCGTGGCTTCCGGCGCGTCCGAGCGCCACGATCGAGCACGCGATCTACGACCCGGAGAGCCGCATGCTGCGCGGCTTTCTCGACGGCCTCGCCGCGCACCTGACACCGGGCGGCGAAGGCTGGCTTATCCTGTCGGACTTCGCGGAGCATCTCGGCCTGCGCACGCGCGCGCAGTTGCAGGAATGGATCGACAAGGCCGGACTGAAGGTCGATGGACGTATCGACATCAAGCCGCGTCATTCGAAGGCGATCGACAAGTCCGATCCGCTGCACGCCGCGCGCTCGGCGGAAGTCACGTCGCTGTGGCGGCTGGTCGTCGCGTAAATTTTGGATCAGGCGCGCTCGGCAAGCCACGCGAGCGCGCCCTCGCCCGCGACGAGCCCGCTCGCAAAACACGCCGTCAGCAGATAGCCGCCGGTCGGCGCTTCCCAGTCGAGCATTTCGCCCGCGCAGAACACGCCGGGAAGCGCGGCGAGCATCGAACGCGCATCGAGAGCTTCGAACTCGACGCCGCCCGCGCTGCTGATGACTTCCGCAATCGGCCGCGGACGCAGCACACGCAGCGGCAACGCCTTGATGCGCGCGGCGAGCGTGATGGGATCGGCAAATTCGTCCTTGCTCACGCATTCGCGCAACAAACCCGCTTTCACGCCCGTGAGATGCAGCCGGCTTTGCAGATGACTCGACATCGAGCGCGCGCCACGCGGATGCAGCACTCCCTCGCGCACGCGTTCGGCGGAGAGCTGCGGCGTCAGATCGAGCAGAATCGTCGCGCCGGCGCCGTGACTTTCGTCGATCCGGTCGCGAATCGGCGCCGATAACGCGTAAATCAGACTGCCCTCGATACCCTGATCGGTGATGAGGCACTCGCCGACGCGCCAGTCGGGCGCGCCGTCCGCGCGCGGCACGCCGATCGCCACCGACTTGAGCGGCTCGCCCGCGAACCGGCTGCTGAAATGCTCGCTCCAGCCCACATCGAAGCCGCAATTCGACGGCACGAAAGGACGCGTGGCCACGCCGCGCGCGGCGAGAACCGGCAGCGCGGCGCCATCGGAGCCGAGTTGCGGCCAGCTTGCGCCGCCGAGCGCCAGCACGAGCGCATCGTGCCGAACGTGTTTCTCGCCCAATGGCGTCGCGAACCGCGATATCGACGCGCGTTCGTCGGCCCAGCCGAGCCAGCGATGCCGCATATGAAACGTGACGCCCGACGCGCGCAGCCGATGCAGCCATGCGCGCAGCATCGGCGCGGCTTTCATGTCGGTGGGAAACACGCGCCCCGAGCTGCCGACGAAAGTCTCGACGCCCAGGCCGTGAACCCAATCCCGCAACGCGCTTGCATCGAAGCGCGCGAGCAGCGGCGCGATCTCCCCGCTGCGCGCGCCGTATCGCGCGAGGAACGCGTCGGCGGGCTCCGAATGCGTGAGATTCATGCCCCCTTTGCCGGCCATCAGGAATTTACGTCCGACGGACGGCATCGCGTCGAACACACCGACGCGCGCGCCGCCCGCCGCGAGCGCCTCCGCGGCCATGAGCCCGGCCGGCCCGCCGCCGACGACCGCGACGTTCACCGATTCGATGTTTTCAACTGACGACATGCCTGAATAGAAAGAACAAAACGGAGCGACATTGTCGCATCGCCGGTCTGCGCGGCGGGAACGCATCGACGGCGCCGCGTAAGTCATTAAATAACAAAAAAGAATTTGGCCGCCTGCGCGCGGGCCAGTACGATCCGGCGATTCGTTGCATCGACAACTTTTTACTGAAATAGCCTGATCATGTCCGTTTCCCTCGCGCCCGAACGCGCTGCCGCCCAGTCCGCCACCCAGGATTCACGGCCGGTCATCAAAAGCGCCGCCGATGTTTCCAGTCTCGTCAACCACGGCGCCGCCATCGGCAGCGACGCGCGCGTGGTCGTCGCCATCGCGCTCGGCGGCATTTTTCTCGATGCCTACGATCTGGGCGCGCTCGCGTTCGGCATGAAGGACATCGCCCGCGAATTCTCGCTGACGCCGACCGGCTCCGGCTTCGTCGCCGCCGCGATCACGTTCGGGGCGATCATCGGCGCGTTCCTCGGCGGATATCTCACCGACAAGGTCGGCCGCTATCGCGTCTTCATGGCGGACATGTTCTTCTTCGTCGTCGCGGCGATCGCCTGCGCGCTCGCGCCGAACGCCTGGGTGCTCGGCGGTGCGCGTTTCGTGATGGGACTGGGCGTCGGCATCGATTTGCCCGTCGCGATGGCCTTTCTCGCGGAATTTTCCCGCTTGCAGGGCCGCGGCAACAAGGCGGCACGCGTCGCGATGTGGTGCCCGGTCTGGTATGCGGCGATCAGCGTCTCGTATCTGCTGGTGCTCGGTTTGTACGCGGTCTTGCCCGAACACAACGCGGGCTGGCTCTGGCGTCTGATCCTCGGCTTTGGCGCGGTTCCGGCGATTGCGATCATCGCGATTCGCAGCCGATACATGAGCGAATCGCCGGTCTGGGCCGCGAATCAGGGCGATTTGAAAGGCGCGGCCGCGATCCTCAAGCGCTCGTACGGCATCGATGCCCGCGTCGACGAAACCGCCACCGTTGCGCCGAAGGCGCGTCGCGCGACGTGGAGCAACTACGGCGCGCTGCTGCGCGGCGTCTACCTGCGCCGGACCGTGCTGGCGACGGTCATCGCCATCGCGTCGTCGTTCGCCTATAACGCCGTGGCGTTCGGCTTGCCGGTCATCATTTCGAGTTTCCTCGCGCAATCGATGCTCACTACGATCCTCGCGTCGCTCGCGCTCAATCTGTGTTTCGCGTTCGCGGGCGGGCTGTTTTCCGTGCGCACGGTGCCGAAATTCGGCGCGTGGAAGCTGTCGGTCGTCGGTTACGCGTTTCAGCTTGCGGCGCTCGTCGGGCTCGCGATCGTCGGGAAGCCGTCGACGGGCGTCGAAGTCGTCGTCGCGATCGCGTTTCTCGCGGCGTTCCTGCTCGGACAGGGCGTCGGGCCTGGCTCGCACAGCATGACGTTTGCGTCGCTGAGCTATCCGACTTCGCTGCGTGGTGTCGGCGTCGGCTTCAATCAGACGCTGATGCGCGCCAGCTCGACGGTTTCGCTGTTCCTGTTCCCGGTCTTGTCGGCGGCGCTCGGCACGAAGGTGTTCTGGATCATCGCCGTCGCGCCGCTCGCGGGGCTCGTCGCGCTGTTCGCCGTGCGCTGGGAACCGTCGGGCTACGACGTCGACGCTGAGGATTTCGCCGCGCAGCAGCCGCGTTAAAACAGTTTCCGATCCCGCCTTATAAAGAGCGGCAGGCGATGTTTCGCCTGCCGCTCTTTTCGTTTCTCCTCCTGCCTGCACTAGATTAAAGGTCGCGCGCTTTGCGCGACGGGGTCCGCTTCTCGCATGCGGAGTTACCCGAATACGTCTCAAAAATGCATTTACCGACCGTCCGGTCGGTTTATAATCGCCGGACAGCGACTTCTTTTTGAGCGAGTGCCGACATGTACACGCAATCCCTCGACCTCCCCAGCGCGACGTCCACAGCCGAAAGCCACGAAGCCGCAGCCTCCGCCGCCCAAACCCGCTTCGACGCGGTGATGCAGGCCGACGGCAAGATCGAGCCGCAGGACTGGATGCCCGAGGCGTATCGCAAGACG